>NZ_CP060704.1:3459579-3772310 GCF_014353015.1 Chitinimonas koreensis | reverse complement strand
CACAGGTCGAGTCCGCCGTGCTCGGGCGTCACCACCAGCGCGCGCGCCTGGCAGCGCTTGAGCAGGGCTTCGAGGTCGAGCCGGCCGCGGCCGGGCGGGAACGGTGCCGCCACCGCGCCCAATGCGGCGGCCGCCAGGTCGATGGCGCAGCTGCGCCAGCCGTTGGGCAACTGGTAGGCGACCACGTCGCCGGCCACGATGCCGAGCCGGCGCAGGCTGGTCGCCAGCCGGCGCGCCCGCTCCAGCAGCTCGCCGTAGCCGACGCTTTCGCCCTGCGACAGCACGGCCGGCTGCTGCGGCCGTTCCGCGGCATGCCGGCGGAACATCTGGAATGCCGTCTGCTGCGGGTAGAGGCCGCTATCGGCCCATTGGCGGCGCAGCGGGGCGGGGATGAGGTCGAGGATGCCGGCAGGATTCATCGGAAGCTCCAGGGAGAACGGACGCGGGCATAGCCCGCCAGGTCCAGGCATGCGGCGAAACGGGGATCCCGGGCCAGCGCGGCCAGGTCTTCGGCGACCGGGACGGCCGGCACGCCGGCTTCCGCCAGCGCGGCCTGCCAGTCGGCCGCCGTGCGGGTACGCAAGGCTTCGGCCAGCGTGGCGCGGTCCGGCCGGGCGAGGCCGGCCGCGTCCAGCAGGCGCTGCAAGCTGGCCGGTTCGGCGCAGTCGATGGCCAGCAGACCGGACCGGGTGGCGAACAATCCTTGCAGGGCGGGCGGCGGCGCCTCGGGCGAGCCGGGCGTCAGCAGATCGGCGGCGCCCAGCAAGGCGCTCTCGACCGTGCCGCCGCCGTGGCCGAGCGAGCGGGCGAGCAAGGCGGCGACGATGCCGAGCGCGGCCACCGCGCCGCCGAGCACGTCGAGCACGGTGAACAGCGAGCCGCCGCGCCCGTCGCCGGCGGCGGCGATCCGGTCGGCCACGCCGGACCAGGCCTGGACCATGAAATCGGTGCCCGGCAGGTCGACCGCCGCGCCCGCGCCCCAGCCGCCGGCGTAGGCATAGACCAGGTCCGGATTGGCCCGGTGCAGGTCTTCGGCGCCGAGCCGCAACTGCTCGGCCTTGCCCGGCGCCCAGTTATGCAGGAAGACCTCGGCGCCGGCCGCCAGCGTCAGTGCGGCGTCGCGGCCGGCCGCGGTGCGGATGTCGATCTCGCGGATGCGCTTGCCGCCGTTGAGCGCGTCGAAGCGGGCCGAGCAATCGCCCGCCATCGGCGGCATGCCGCGCAGCGGGTCGCCGCCGGGCGGCTCGATGCGGACCACCCCGGCGCCGAGCCGGTGCAGCAGCAGGCCGGCCAGCGGCCCCTGGATGCGGCGGCAGGACTCGACCACGGTCAGCCCGGCCAGGGGCAGCCCGGCCTGCAGCGGCGGCAGCGCGGCAGCGCCGGCGCCGGTGCCGGCCGACCGGAAGGCCCACGGCCGGTCCGGCGGCGGCAGATCGCCGTCGGCGCGGCGTTCCGCTCCTGCACGTTGGCGGCAGATCGCCACGCCGTGGCGGCGGGCGACGTCGGCGATGTCGGCATAAGGCCGCTGCGACAGCGCCGCGGCCAGCTCGGCCGGCAGCGGCGCCACCGCCTTGGCGTAGCGCAGCTGGAAGGCGCGCCAGCCCTGGCCGGCGCAGTCGGCCGCGATGCCGATCTCGGCCCAGAAGGCGCGCCAGGGCTCGGCATCCAGCGTTTCCAGCTCGAACACCACCGCGTCGGCCGAGACGAAGGGCGGCCGCGCCTCCGGCGGGCAGCTGCTGGGCAATAGCCGCTCGGCGCCGTCCTCGACCGTCGCGCCGGCCAGGTATTGCCCGACCGCCAGCAGCGCCGCCGACGCCATCGACAGCTCGCAGCGGTCGACGGCCGCGCCGCGGCGCTGCGCCAGCAGCGCGGCCAGCGCGCCTTGCAGCGCCAGCGTGGCGGTCAGCGTGGCGACGTAGTCGAGACCGAGCGCCGCCGCTCCGGCGTTGGCGCGGCCATGCACCGACATCAGGCCGGTGGCGGCCTGCACCAGGTATTCGCTGGCCGGCGCACCGTCGAGCCCGCCCAGGATGCGGCAGTCGACGGCCTGTTCCGCCAGCCGCAGCGAAAACGCCAGCGCGCCGGCGGAGTCTGCGGGCTGCGCCCGGACCCGCATGCCCAGCGCGCGGGCCTGCCGGCACAGCGAAGCGGCGAGCGCGGCATGGGCCGGGTGCGGCTGCGCCCACGGTCCGACCAGGGTCAGGTCGGCCAGGGGCATGGCGGGCGCGTTCAAGCCGGCGCTCCGCCCGCCACGGCCGGCAGGATGGTCAGGCTGTCGCCGTCCCGCACCGGCGTGGCCAGGCCCGCGGCGAAGCGGATGTCGTCGTCGTTGACGTAGATGTTGACGTAGCGGTGCACCTGGCCGTCGTTCACCAGGCGCGCCTTGAGGCCCGGATAGCGCGCCTCGGCGTGGTCGATGACCTCCAGCACGGTCTGGCCGCTGGCGTCGAGCAGGCGCTGGTCCTGGGTCAGGCTGCGCATGACGGTTGGAATGCTGAGGGTGATGGGCATGCGGGACTCCTCGGGTGGGGATTCAGGCGGGCGCGGCGAGGAAACGGATGGTTTCCTCGCTGACCCGGCCGCCGACGATGCGGAAGCTGCGCAGGCCGCCCGAGTAGGGCGGCGCGGTGGAGGCGATCAGGTAGCGCAGCGCCGGGTCGGTGGCGTAGAGAACGTCGTCGCGGCTCGGGTAGGCGGGCGAGCCGGTATGCGAGTGGTAGAGCGCGACGACTTCCTCGTCGCCGGCTTCCAGTTCGCGCCAGACGCGCAGTTGCTCGCGCGGCTCGAAGGCGAAGAAGCGGCTCGACTGCGCCGCGTTGCGCATGGGAACCAGGCGCGTCGGCCGGCCGCTGCCGGCCGGCCCGGCCAGCAGGCCGCAGGCCTCGAGCGGATGCTGCGACCAGGCATGCGCCATCAGCGCGGCGGCCAGCGGTTCCGGCAAGGTCAGCATGGCGCCCGTTCCGCCTAGTAGCTCGGCAAGGTCGGCTCGACCTCGCGGATCCAGGCCAGGATGCCGCCTTCGAGCTCGCGCACGTCGCGATAGCCGCGCTCGCGCAGCAGCGCCGCCGCCTGGCGCGAGCGCACGCCCGACTTGCAATGGACGACGATGGCGAGGTCCCGGTCCAGGCCCGGCGCATCCGGTTCGGCTTGCAGGCGGCTCTTGGGCAGCAGGCGGGCGCCGTCGATGCGGACGATGTCCCACTCGGCCGGTTCGCGCACGTCGAGCAGCGCGAAGTCGGCGCCTTCGTCGCGCAGCTTCTTCAGCGCCGCCGCGCTGATGGAGCGGCCCGCGTCCGGCGCGGCCGGCCGGTCCAGCCCGCAGAAGGCCGGGTAGTCGGCCAGGCCCGTGATGGGGCGGCGCTGCGGATCGCGGCGCAGGGGCAGGAAGCGGTAGCGCATCTCGAGCGCGTCGTAGACCGCCAGCCGGCCGAGCAGCGATTCGCCGATGCCGGCGATCAGCTTGATCGCCTCGGTGGCCATGATGGAACCGATCGCCGCGCACAGCACGCCCAGCACCCCGCCTTCGGCGCAGGACGGCGCCAGCTCGGGCGGCGGCGGCGCCGGGTAGAGGTCGCGATAGTTGACGCCGCGGCCGTCCGGCGCCTGTTCCCAGAACACCGAGGCCTGTCCCTCGAAGCGGTAGATCGAGCCCCAGACGTAAGGCTTGCCGGCCAGCACGCAGGCATCGTTGATCAGGTAGCGGGTGGCGAAATTGTCGGTGCCGTCGACGATCAGGTCGTAGTCGGCGAACAGGGCCGGCGCGCTGTCGTTGTCCAGCCGCTGGCGGTGCAGCCGGACCTCGACCCGCGGATTGAGCTCGGCGACCGCTGCCCGGGCGCTGTCGGCCTTGGGCTGGCCCAGCCGGGACACGCCGTGGATGACCTGGCGCTGCAGGTTCGATTCGTCCACGGTGTCGAATTCGACGATGCCCAGCGTGCCGATGCCGGCGGCCGCCAGGTAGAGGATCACCGGCGAGCCCAGCCCGCCGGCGCCGACCACCAGTACCCTGGCGGCCTTGAGCCGGCGCTGGCCCTCCATGCCCAGTTCGGGCAGCAGCAGGTGGCGGCTGTAACGGGCGATCTCCTGCGGGTCGAGTTCGGCGGCTGGGGAGACCAGGGGCGGAAGCGGCATGGCGGCGAATCCCGGTTGCATGGACGTGGGGGCATGCGCCTCGTCGCGGCGCAGTGCGACGCGACGGGGCAGGTCCCGGCTGGATGGCGATGGTGTTCTGGAATGCTGGTGAATCCACCCCGGTTCGTGGGCTGCCGGGGTTCTGGTCGATCTGGGAACAACGTTCAGTGTGGCCTGGCCTCTGCGGATCGCCAGGCACGACAGGTGTCAGCGTCGCGTGGCGGCGCGGGATACGCCGGTCCACGGTGCGCGGTCCGCCGAAGCGAGGCGCGCCGTGCCGATGCGCTCGCGGCGGCGACGGGGTTCGCCGGCCGCGGTGGCCTGGCCGGTCCCGCCGGTGGCCTGGCCGGGCAGCGGCCGGGCGGATGCCCGACCGTCTTGCCGCGAGGACCGGATGCCGTGCGGGACGACGGCCTGCATTATCGGAACGGCCGGCGTCGCCGCAATGTGACAATTCGCCGCGGTTACACCACGTAACAAGGTCGGCGCGCCCGCGATCGTGCCGCGGCCGCAACTGGCAGATCCGGCATGGCGGCCGGTGCGTTCCGTCACATAAGGTTCCCTTAAGGTTCGCGCCTTCAAATGGCGTCGATTCGATCCCGACGCCGCCGTCCCGCTGCAATCGATGCCGGTGCGTCCCTCCCGACTGGATTCGCCGGTGCGCCTCTCGCTCTCCCTGCCGCAGCTTCGCGGCTTCACGCTGCCCGCCTTCGCCGTACGCCCCGTGCTGAGCGTGGAGGCGCTGGCGCCGTGGCTCTGCATGTTCTTCGTCGCCGCCTGCAACGGCGGCTTCTGGCGCGGCGCGCTGGCCGGCCGCGATGCGTTCTCGCCGCACACCTGGCTGTTCGTCGCCTCGGTCGCGACCGGCCTGTGCGCGCTGCACCTGGCCTGCCTGCTGCCGCTGCTCAACCGCTGGACCGCCAGGCCGCTGCTGACGGTGTTGCTGCTGGCCACCGGTATGGCCAGCTATTTCATGCAGCGCGACCCGGTGTATTTCGGCACCAGCATGGTGCGCGACGTGTTCCGTACCGACGTCAAGGAAGCCTGGGGCCTGCTGCCTCACCTGCTGTTCTATGCCGGCCTGCCGCTGTCCCTGGCATGGGGTACCGCGGCGCGGCCGCAGAGCCACGACAAGCTGTTCCATACCGTGCTCGGCATGCTGGACATCCGCACCGGCGTGTACGACCGCGGCGATGACCTGACCGCCGACTGCCGCAAGTAAGGTCCGAACCATGCACGAACCGATGGCCGAAGGCGGCCTGGCCCATCCCGGCGGCAGCCTCGCACCCTGCGCTCCGCAGCCGCAGCCGCAGCCGCAGCCGCAGCCGCAGCCGCAGCCGCAGCCGCAGCCGCAGCCGCAGCCGCAGCCGCAGCCGCAGCCGCAGCCGGATGCCGACGCGTCGGCGCCCGGCGGCCGCCGCGAATCGTGGGTGCGGCAGCTGCGCGATGCGTTCGCCGCCCAGCGGCAAGCCTGGCTGGCGATGGCCGCGGTCGCCGCGGGCCTGCTGCTGCTGTTCGGCCTGAGCGATCTCGACCGGCGCCTGGCCGATCTCGCCTGGCATCCGGCGGCGGGCTTCGCCGGCCAGGGCAACTGGTGGCTCGAGCGCTTCAGCCATGTCTGGCTCAAGCGCGCCATGCTGCTGGTGGCCGCGCTGGCCTGGCTGCGCGCGCTGGCCGGCTGGTGCTGGCCGCGCTGCGCGGCCCGGCGGCGGCGCTGGCTCGCCGTCGCGCTCGGCATGGTGCTCGGACCGCTGCTGGTGGCCGTGCTCAAACCGGTCAGCGGCGTGCATTGCCCGTGGGATCTGCAGCGCTACGGCGGCATGGCGCTGAATCACCTGTCCTGGTTCGGCGATCCGGCCGGCGTGCGCTGGGGGGCTGCTTCCCTGCCGGCCATGCCACCACCGGCTTCGGCCTGTTCGGCCTCGTCCTGTATTGGTACGGCCGCGCGGCCTGGTCGACCCGCCTGGCCTGGCTGGCCGCCTTCGCCTGCGGCCTGGCGCTGGGCATCGGCCAGCAATGGCGCGGCGCGCATTTCCTGTCGCATACGCTGTGGTCGGCCTGGCTGTGCTGGGCAGCCTGCCTCGTCGTGGCCGGCCTGCTGCTGCCGCGGGCGACGGCGGCCGGCCGGACGGGTGCGACCGGGCGCTCCGGCTGAGCGGTCCGATCGTGCCCGCCCCTGTCAGACGAGGGACTGTCGTTTCCTGCGCCATGTCGGGTGCCGGCGCAGGCCGGCCGGTGCAATCGACGGACTGCCCGGCCGGCCAGGCCGGCACGGCGATGCGACTTTCTCCCTGTCAGCGCCGGTTCGAGCCGGCCAGGCATGCCGGCGTCGCCGCGGCATCGCCGCCCCAGAACTTGCCGATCTTGAAGAACTTGTCCCAGCCGGCCGGGCGCAGGTCTCGCGCTGTGCCGGGGTCAGGCGCGCGTAGGCGATGGCCTGCGAGCCGGTGACGAAGAAGACGTCGTTGTGCTCCTGCTGCAGCCGGTGCACCTCGGTCACGAATTCCTTCATGCCCTGGACCTGGTCGGCGTGTTGCAGCGAGGAGTCGTGCAGGTAGATGCCGTAGGGCAGCCGGTCGCCGTCGTAATGCCGCCTGAAGTTGCTGAACCAGATGTCCCGGGCGGTCTGGGCGGTGCAGGTGTGGGTGCCGCAATAGCCCTGCACCGTGTCCATGAGGTCCAGGTGGCCGGTGGCGGTGGCCGGGTATTTCTTCAGGTCCATCGGGATGTGCCAGGAATTGGCCGGGTTGTAGTCGCCGCTGTCGGCGGGATAGCTGCCGTCGTTGGTGTTCCAGCTGAAGCGGGCGCGGTCGTCGTAGCCGCAATAGCGCATGGCCCATTCGGCCGGATCGCCGGAGGCGAGGCAGCGGCGCAGGCCGAGGATCGGCGAGGTGCCGACGTGGTCCTGGGTATCGGCGCCGCCCTCGTTGCTGTAGCGCCAGGAGCTGTCGTAGACGATGTCGGCATGGCCGTTGGCATGCCGGGTGAACGCCTTCTGCAGGTAGCGCATGGCCTGGTTGACCAGGGCGAGCTCGCCGCCGTAGCTGGCCTGGGTGGCCAGGTAGGGCGCCCTGAAGCCCTTGACGGCGCTGACGGGTACGCCGGCGTTCTCGATGAATTCGAGATTGCTGCTGATTTCGTCGATGACCTGCTGCTCGGTGAGGGTGCCGCTCCAGGTCTTGAGCGGCGGGTGGGTATAGGTGTGCAGCGCGATCTCGTGGCCGCGCTCGTATTGCCGCTTCACGTAGACCGGATCGGCGATGCAGACGTCGGGCTTGGGCTGCGGCCATTTGCCGGTGCCCTTGTCGACGCATTTGACCTTGACCCGGCCCGTGTCGTACTCGCCTTCGGTCTGGCCGGCCGTCACGCTCAGGTAGTAGGTCCACGGCACGCCGGTGATCTTTTCGGTGTCGTGGATCATGGTCTCGGTCATGCCGTCGTCGATGGTGAACATGATCAGCTGCGGTGGCTTGGGTGCCTCGGCCGCCGCGGCGAACGTGCCGCCCAGGCCGAGCAGGCTGCCGGCGATCAAGCTCCTGACCCAGCCCGGCAGCGCCAGCCGACGATGACGACGGCCGATGGGTTGCCCGATTCTTTGCATGGTATGACCTCCTTGTTTTGTGCTGCTGTGCGCGCGCTGGGATGAACCGGAGCCGTGCCGCCGCGCGCTATGCACGGCGCAGCCCCGGGGCGAGGCCGCCGGCGCTCGTGCCGCGACCCCGGATTGCGGGATGTCGATCTATTCCTTGCCGTTTTGGCCGCTTGCGGTACGAGCATGGCCGAGCCGGCAGCCCGCTGCACCGCGGCGAATGGCGGGGGGCTGCGGCACTGTTCCATTTCTTTTTATCGGCCGAATGCCCAGTTGGGCGGGGCGATCGTTTCATTGCCTGGCAGTTTTATTGCTTTCATTGCGAATTTCCCCCGGTATTCATTGTTCTTATTTATTTTCTTCAGTGCGGTATAAATAAAGCCCGGTATGGCCGGCGGCCTGGAATCCGGTGGCCAGGATTTCAATGGTCGATCGAGCCGGAATGCCTGTTGGCGCAATCGATGCGGCCCTCGGCTGCAAGGCTGGGATCGATTGAATAACCTGGCGAATATACGCTCCGGTTCGGCTCGAGCAGGCTGGATCGCCTGCGGAACACACCGGGTTCCTGTTTCCTCTCGCCTGGCCGGCATCATGTGTTTTCCTTTTCGCGTCCGCAATCGCGATGCGACGGGCTAGGGAAATTCCGGACGAGCCATGGTGAGCGGCGATATTCGCTCGAATAATACAAATCGATGACTTTCTGATGCCAATAGGAG
Organism: Chitinimonas koreensis; assembly: GCF_014353015.1. Lineage (NCBI taxonomy): Bacteria > Pseudomonadati > Pseudomonadota > Betaproteobacteria > Neisseriales > Chitinibacteraceae > Chitinimonas > Chitinimonas koreensis. The sequence goes on along the minus strand of NZ_CP060704.1, from coordinate 3,763,874 downwards.
GCCAATTCGATGGGTGCCGGTTCCGTGGAACGGCCGATGATTTCGATATGCGATCAAAGCAGCCGGATCTGAATGCGGCGCCGAATCCTCCGCTGCGGCCAATCCGGCCGTATTTCCTCCATGCCCATGGCCCGGCCGCTGCGCCGCGACAACTATTCCGCACCGTGCTCGGCATGCTGGACGTCAGCGCCGGCGTGCATCTCCCGCGGCCAAGCAGCGCACGGCTTCGCGGCGGAAGGCGGATGCCCGGCAACCCGGCGGCCCGGCTGGCGTTCCGCCGCCGGATGGTTTTAAGATGCGCGCCGTGCAAAAGCTCGTCACCTTCCTCCTGCTGATGCTGCTGCCGTGGCAACTGGCCTATGCCGCGGGCCGGCCGCACGTCGAGCCGGGCGGCCATTGCGCCCGGTTCGAGCGCTATTACCAGCAGATCGCCTGCGCCACCAAGGCGCACGAGCAGGGGCGGGCGACGCAGGCCGCCGACGCGCATCTGGAATGCGGTCCCTGCTGGGTCGCCTCGCTGCCCGCGACGGCCCTGGATCGCCTGCCGGCGCCGCCCGCCGCGCGCGCCGCCCTGCACGACCACATCGAGCCCTACTTCTCCGACGCCATCCCCCACGAGCCCGACCGCCCCGACTGGGCGGCCTGATCGCGCTCATCCGCGTCGCGCCCGCTGCCCGCGCTCCCTGCCGGGCAGCCCATCCCCGATGAGCATTCTCCGGCCTCGCCGCCTTGCGCGGGCGGCGGGCCGCAGCGCCATCCCTTTCCGCCGCGCTCGAATCCGAGGCGCCCGGACGGGAAGGGCGGCCAAGCCTGGCCTCACGCCGCCGCCGGTGCACCGGCGCCTGGCGCGCCGTGCCGCGAACCGTTCCCCGCCCGTGCCGGCGGGTTCGATCGCGGCTGCGAGGCGAGGTCCGCCCGGCCGGACCCATTCGTTTCAACCCGACCATAGAAAGCCCCGTATGCATTCCAAGCGACTCCTGGGCCGTGCCGTGCTGGCATTGGGCCTGACCCTCTTCGGCGTATCCGCCCTGGCCCACGGCGGCGACGACGCCACGCCCGTCACCAGGCTGAAGACGCCGCAGCCGGTCGAGCAACCCGGCAAGATCGAAGTGATCGAGTTCTTCTGGTATGGCTGCCCGCATTGCAATCAGCTCGAACCGCTGGTCAACCGCTGGGAGCGGACCCTGCCCAAGGACGTGGTGTTCCGCCGCGAGCACGTGCTGTGGGACGGCCGCAGCGACATGGACGGGCACGCCAGGCTGTTCGCCACGCTCAAGACCATGGGCCTGCTGACGCAGCAGAAGGCGGTGTTCGATGCCATCCACGGCGGCAAGGTCGAGCTGCGCGACGAGATGACGCTGTTCGAATGGGTGGCCAAGCGCGGCATCGACCGCCGGCAGTTCGAAGGCATCTACAAGTCCTTCGGCATGGGCAGCCAGCTGGCGCGCGCCAAGCAGCTGACCCGGGCCTATGGGCTGAACGAGGTGCCTGCCTTCGTCGTCAACGGCAAGTACCTGACTTCGCCGCACCAGGCCGGCGGCGGCGAGCAGATGTTCGCGCTGGTGGATCGCCTGATCGCCGGCGAACGCGCCGGCGCCAAGCGCTAGGCCCGCAGGCGGCCGGCCCGGCGGCGGGCCGGCCGCTCGTCGCCGGGCGGGATGACCGCCGGCAGGCCCTGCGAGGCCGGCATCAGGAAGATCGCGAACGGCACGAAGTGGGTCATGCCCTCGATGGCCTTGGTTTCGCCGTCGTGCAGGTCGATCGCCGATGCCGGATGCGCCACGTCCGCGAACCGCCGGAAGCCCCCGCGCGGCTCAGTGCGCGATGGCGAGCTTGCCGAAATGGCGCCCGCCGGCAGCGAGCTCGGCATAGGCCGCGGCGACTTCGTCGAGGCCGAACACCCGGTCGATCGCCGGCACGATGCGGTGGGCGGCGATGGCGCGGGTGGCCTCGGCCAGGTCGGCCACCGAGCCGGTGTTGTTGCCGACGATGCGCAGCGCCTTGACGATGATGGTCAGCAGGTCGAGCGAGGCCGCCGTGCCGCCGACGAAGCCGACCGTGAACACCGTGCCGCCCATCGCGGCGGCGTTGAGCGCGCGCGCGAAAGTCGCGCCGCCGACCGTCTCCACCACCAGGTCGGCGCCGCGGCCGCCGGTGAGCTTTAGCGCTTCCTCGTCCCAGGCCGGCGTGGCGCGGTAGTTGACCAGGTGATCGGCGCCGAGCCGGCGCGCGCGTTCGAGCTTCTCGTCCGACGACGAAGCGAGGATCACCGTGGCGCCCGAGGCCTTGGCGAACTGCAGGGCGAACAGGCTGACCCCGCCGGTGCCCAGCAGCACCACCACCGAGCCGGGCCGCAGCGCGGCCGAGCGCACCGCGTTCCAGGCGGTGGTGGCGGCGATCGGCAGCGTCGCGCCCTGGACGAAATCGAGGTGGGCCGGCAGGGCGACGAGGCTGGCGGCCGGTACCGCGACGTATTCGGCCAGCGAGCCCGGCCGCGTGATGCCGCGCATGGCGGCGACGTGGCGCGGCGCGATGGCGCCGCCCTGCCAGTCCGGCATGAAGTGCGGGATCACCCGGTCGCCGACCGCCAGGCCGTCGACGCCTTCGCCCAGCGCGGCGATCTCGCCGGCGCCGTCGGCGACCGGGATCAGCGGGAAGGCGGCGCCGGGGAAGGCGCCGGTCGCGATGGCGACGTCGACGTAGTTCAGCGCCGCGGCACGCAGGCGCACCAGCACTTCGCCGCGGCCGGGGCGGGGCTCGTCCAGCTCGGTCCGGCGGAAGGCGCCGAGGTCGGGCGCGGTCAGTTCGATGGCTTTCATGGTCTTTTCTCCGAATGGGAAGGCGGCTCTGGGCTACCGCCGGCGGGGCGTTCATGCCGGCAGCAGGGAAGCGCCAGTTTCATTCGGAACCCTGCATCGATAAACTGCGCTCCGGTTCAGTGATTGAAAACCATGGGTTTGAAATGGATCTGCTCGACAGCATGAAGGTGTACGTCCAGGCCGTCGAAAAAGGCAGCCTCAGCGCGGCCGCCGTGGCCTGCGGCATCTCGCCGACCATGGCCGGCAAGCACCTGCGCACGCTGGAAGCGCGGCTGGGCATGCGCCTGCTCAACCGCACCACCCGGCGCCAGTACCTCACCGCCTTCGGCGAGGACTACTACGCACGCTGCAAGGAGATCCTGCGGCTGGTGGCCGAGACCGATGCTCAGGCGCAGAACCTGCAGCTCGCACCGGCCGGCCGCCTGCGCATCACCGCGCCGGTCAGCTTCGGCACCGAGGCGCTGATGCCGGTGCTGGCGGACTACCTGGCGCGCCATCCGCAGGTCGACGTCGACGCCGTCCTGAGCGACCGGGTGGCGGATCTGGTGGAGGAGGGATTCGAGGCGGCGATCCGCATCGGCCCGTTGCCCGATTCGGCGCTGATCGCCCGGCCGCTGGCGCCGTACCGGCTGATGATCTGCGCCTCGCCCGGCTACCTGGCGCGCCGCGGCACGCCGCTGCGGCCGGAGGAACTGAGCGGGCACGAGTGCCTGTCGTTCTCGCCGGCCGCCGTGGCGCACTGGCGGCTGGAGGGCGCGGACGGCATCTGCAGCGTGCCGGTGTCGGGCCGGCTGCAGGTCAACCACGGCCAGGCGCTGCGCATGGCGGCGCTGCACGGCCTGGGCATCGTGCTGCAGCCGGCGATCCTGCTCGAGGCCGACGTGCGCGCCGGCCGGCTGGTCCGGCTGTTCCCCGGCTACGAATTGCCGAGCCGGCCGATGAGCGTGGTCTACCTGCCGGACCGCTACCGCTCGCCCCGGCTGCGCAGCTTCGTGGATTTCATGGTGGAGCGCTTCGGCTGAGCCGGCCGGGACGCGCGTCCCGGCCGGCCGCCGTCACTTGAACTGCTGCATCTGGGTCTTGTACTCGGCCGATTCGCGCACCGCGCCGACGCTGTCCCACAGCGCCTTGGCGAAATCCGGGTACTTGGCGACGAAGGGCTTGGACAGCATCAGGAAGTAGGGCTTGGTCACCAGCGGCGGGTCGACGCGCTCGATCCTGGCGGCGAACTCGGGCTTGCCGGCCAGGCTGACGTCGCCTTCCAGCGTCTGCAGCGCCACCGCCGAGACGCGGCCGGTCAGCAGTTTCTGCAGATTGTCGTCGGCGGTGCGCACGCCGTCGTCCACCCGCACGCCCAGGCCCTTGAGCTGGTCGACGATGGAAAAGCCGGCCTGCGCGCCGACCGCGTCGGCGTTGCGGATCGCCTTGCCGTCCCATTCGACCTTGCTGCCCTTGAGCCGGTACAGGCTGTAGCTGTCGTCCAGCATGCGGCGGGTCGCGTCGGGCTTGTCGCCGGCCATCGGGTAGTGGCCGATCTCCATGCGGTCGGCCTTGAAGCTGATCTTGAACAGGCCGTCCATCTCGCCGCTGCGGACCGATTCCATGCAGCGCTTCCACGGCAGCGGCTTGATGTCGATCTTGCTGCCGACCTGCTTTTCCACCATGCGCATCATGATGATGTTGAGGCCGGGCCGGTCCTTCTGCAGCCAGGGATAGGAGTCTTCGTTCTCGGTGCAGATGTTGACGCGGGCGGGCTTGTCGGCGGCGTCGGCTGCGCCGAGGCAAAGCAGGACGGCCGCCGCCAGGCGGGCGAGGGGGATCGCTTCATGGTTGTCTCCGGCAGGTTTGGACAGGAGCGTCTGCGCGCTTCGATTCCAGCTTAGTACCTGTCTTGTTCCCTGCCAGGAGGGACTTGGCGCGTGGAATGGCCGTGCGGCGGATGGACGAAGGCGGCGGCCGGCGCACGACCGGTCGTCGAACTGCGAAGTATTCCCAATTGCCAGCGGGCGATCCATATACCATATTTCCAGGGTTGCCTGATACCCGTCTTATAGGACGGTGGCATGAATGGAGCATCCATGATGGCGAGCCGGTTGCCCGCTGGGGACAAGTATGGCGAACGGACGGCGGGGGAGGGCGACGCGGCCCATCTCTACGGCGCGGCGCAGACCGCGATGCTGTTCGATGGCGTGCCGGGTTTCGCCTACGTGGTGAAGGACGTGGCCGGGCGCTATGTCTCCTTCAACCAGTCGGTGCTGCAGCGGGTGAAGGCGCGCGCCGAAGAGATCCGCGGCCGCACCGTGGCGCAGATCTGGCCCGGCGAGATGGCGTCGCGCTACGACCAGCAGGACCGCTGGCTGGTCAAGCACCAGCTGCCGATCTTCGACCAGCTCGATCCCACGCTCTACCCGCACGGCGAGGCCGGCTGGTGCGTGACCCAGAAGTACCCGCTGCACGCGCCCGGCGGCGAACTGGTCGGCATCATGTGCCTGTCGCGCGATCTGCCCGAGCTGTCGCGCGGCGAATTGATCGACCCTCGGCTGGCGGCGGCGGTCGACCGCATGGTGATCCACTTCGACGAGAAGCTGCAGATCGCCGAGCTGGCCGAACTGGCCGGGCTCGACACCGCCCGTTTCTCCGCCCGCATCCGCAAGATCTACGGCATCAGCCCGGCCGACCTGATCCTGCGCAGCCGCATCCGTGCCGCCTGCGCGCTGCTGCGGCGCGAGGAGGCCTCGCTGAGCCGCATCGCGCAGCAGTGCGGCTTCTACGACCACAGCCTCCTGAGCCGCCAGTTCCGCAAGCTGGTCGGCGTCAATCCGTCCGCCTACCGCAAATGGCTGCAGGCGCAGAAAGCCTCGCCGCTGCTGCCGTGGGAGCCGAGCTGGCCGGTCTGAAACGAAGGCCGCCGCCGCTCCTGCTGGAGCGGCGGCGGCGATGGGCAGTGCGGACGCGCCCTTCAGGGGCGCGTCCGCATTCACGGCGTCGGATCTACTTGGGGAAGGTGTAGGTCACCGAGTAGTTGCCGGCGCCCGAGTAGGACTTCACCTCGAAGTAGTAGTAGCCCGCGCTGCCGGCGTAGTTGATCGACTCGGTCGAGGTCGGCCCGGTCGATTCGGCCGCCTTGGCCCAGGCCGAGCCGTTCCACTTGTACAGCGTCAGCTCGAAGTCGGCGTTGCCCGGGCCGGTCAGCTGCAGCTTGAAGGTGCCGCCCTGGGTGCTGTTGTAGGCGCCGGCCGAGGGCAGGCTCACCCACTGCTTGTTGGCCAGCGAGCCGGTCACCGTCACCGGGGTCGAGCTGCCGCCGCCGGTGTTGTAGGTGGCGAACACCGCATTGGCGCGCCGCTCGTTCACCGCGTGCCAGGGCTGGCCCAGCGTGCGCATGCGCGAGTTCTCGGTCGGCCGGTACATGCCGGAGGTGCAGTAGCGCGCGCCGGTGAACAGCCCGATCGTGCCGTTCGGGTAATAGTTGTTCGGCGTCGGCACCTGCACGTTGGACGGGATCAGCGAACCCCACTTGGTCCCGCTGCGGCCGGTCTGGCGCGTGACGTTGGCCTCGGTCGGCTCGCGGCTGGCGTCGCAGGTGCCGTAGTCGTATTCGTCGGCCAGCTTGAAGGCGGTATGGCCGATCTCGTGCAGCGCCAGCTCGATGGCCGAGCTGTGCATGGTCATGGTGGCGATGCTGCCGCCGGCGCCGCCGTAGCGGGTCGAGTTGGCCACCACCACGATCACGTCGCGCGCGTCGGCCGCGGTGACCGTGCCCACGGTGCTGTAGACCAGGTTGTCGTCGGCGCAGACCAGCCGGTCGATGTTGTAGCAGCCGATCTGCACGCCCAGCGCGGTATCGCGGTAGATGCCCTTGTCCGGCTCGTCGACGCCGGTCTGGTTGCTGACCACGTCGACGCGGCGGATGTTGAGGTTGTTCTTGTTGGCGTTGAACAGCGGATCGGCCAGGAGGCCGTTGGCCACCTTCTGGGCGTCGGCGGCCCACTTGCTCATCTCGCCGCTGGTGTAGCCGTCGCCGATCAGCACGATGTCCATCCGGCTGGCCGATGGGCCGCTGTTGTAGAGCACGGCGGTGCCGGCCGCCGCGCGGGTCGCCGTCATCATCTTGCTGCGGCTCAGCTGGCCGTCGATCGCGGCGCGGTCGATGCGCTTGAGCGTGGCCGGCTGCAGCGCCATGCCGCGCATGTCGGTGGTGGCGCGGCTGCTCAGCTCGATATGGTCGAGCGCCTTGTCGTCGGGCACGCTGACCTCGAAGAAGGCCTGCGGCAGCACGATATCCTGGGCTTGGGCGATCTTGCCGCTCTTGGGATCGAACGCTTCCGCGTGCAGCGTGCCCGGGTTGTTCACCTTGCTGCGGAACAGCTCGCGGCCGTTGCGATCGCGCCCGACCAGCTCGATCGTCGCGCCGTTGCTGTCGACCGCGCCGGCGCTGGCGGCGAACTTGCCGCTCTGGGCATGGACCAGCTCGTAGTCGCTGGCGCCGCGCGTGTTGTTCTGTTTGATGCGCAGCAGGAGGTTGCCGTCGGCGGCGGAGGCGGCCAGGCTCGTCAGGGCGAGGCCGACCAGGAGGGGAGGGTACGTGTCATCGCTGCATCTCCGGATATTTGTTATGCCGATGGAATAATCGGTGTCCGGATGATGCGCCGACGCCTGGGGCGCGGATTGTATGGTTCTGGGCGGTGGGCGGCCAAATGGATGCAAATCTGCCGACCGGCGTTCCGGCGGCCGGCGATCCGGCGACCGGCGTTCCGGTGGCCGGCATTCCAGCCACCGGCTCGTCCGCGTCAGATCGGCCGGCTCCATCGACCGGCCTGCCGAGCCCCTGTCGCTGATAGGGGAGCGGCCGCCGAACCGGCGGCCGCCCCGGCGCTGCCTATCGCTCGAGCTGCCCGAACATCGGCCGGCTTTCGAGATACCGGTGCGGGGCCAGCTGGAACGCCATCCCCTCGTCGATCCGCGCCGGCTGGATCGAATGGCTCGCCGGCTTGGCGACGAAGCCCGCCATGCTCTGCACCAGTGCGTCGACCTGGCTGTCGAGCAGCACGTCGCCGTTCGCGGTCTGGAAACGCTCGACGTGCCGATCGGTCCCCAGGTACCAGTCCTGCACGCGCAAGCGGTCGGTAGTGTCGGCGAGGCCGACTTCCAGGTCGTTGCCGCTGCGGCTGAAACGCAGCTGGTTCAGCGCGATGCCGGCCTGCAGCAGCACCGTGTCCTGGTTCGCCGCGGTGCCGTCGTTCTCGACCACGGTATCCAGCCCGTCGCCGCGGCCGAACAGGTAGGTATCGTTGCCGGCCCCGCCGGTCAATACGTCGGTCCCGGCGCCGCCGGCCAGGGTGTCTGCCCCCGCGCCGCCGCCGAGGCGGTTGTTGCCGGCGTTACCGCGCACTTCGTTGTCGAGCGCATTGCCGAAGCCGTTGAGGCCGGAGCTGCCCTGCAACTGCAGCTTCTCGAGGTTCGCCCCCAGGGTGAAGTTGACGGTGGCATTGACGGTATCGATCTCGCTCGCGAGCGCCGAGGTCTCGACCACGATGTCGCCGCTGTCGTCCACCCAGTAGCTGTCGTTGCCGAGGCCGCCGGTCATGACGTCGGCGCCCAGCCCGCCGTCGAGCGTATCGGCGCCGGCCGCTCCGCTCAGCTGGTTCTTGCCGGCGTTGCCGGTCAACTGATTGTCGAGCGCGTTGCCGATGCCGTTCAGTCCGGCCGCGCCGAGCAGGCGCAGCGATTCGACGTTCGCGCCCAGGGCGAAATTGACGCTGGAGTGGACCACGTCGATCTCGGCGGCCAGGCTGCTGGTTTCCACCACCAGGTCACCGGCGTTGTCGACCTGGTAGAGATCGTTGCCGGTCCCGCCCACCAGGGTATCGGCGCCGAGGCCGCCGTCCAGCGTGTCGTTGCCGGCCCAGCCGCTCAGCTGGTTGCGGCCGGCATTGCCGGTCAGGGCGTTGGCCAGGCCGTTGCCCTGGCCGGCCAGGTTGGCGTCGCCCTGCAGTTGCAACTGCTCGAGGTTGTCGCCCAGGGTGAAGTCGACGCTGGCGCGCACCGTATCGATGTCCTGCGCCGCGGTGACGGTCTCGATCGCCTGGTCGGCGACGTCGTCCACCAGGTAGATGTCCGAACCCGCGCCGCCGATCAGCGTGTCCGCACCGGCGCCGCCGCTGAGCAGGTTATTGCCGGCGTTGCCGCTCAGCACGTTGTTCAGGCCGTTGCCGAAACCGTTGAGGCCGGAACCGCCGAGCAGCACCAGCTTTTCGACGTTGGCGCCCAGCGTGTAGTTGACGGTGGACTGCACGGTGTCGATCTCGGTCGCCAGCGTCGACGTCTCCACTACCAGGTCGCCGGCGTCGTCGACCTGGTAGCTGTCGTCGCCCAGTCCGCCGATCAGCGTGTCCTTGCCCGCGCCGCCGCCGAGCACGTTGTTGCCGGCATTGCCGGTCAGCACGTTGGCCAGTGCATTGCCGAAGCCGTTCAGGCCGGCATTGCCCTCCAGCTGGAGGTTCTCGACATTGGCGCCCAGGGTGAAATTGACGCTCGAACGGACCGTGTCGACCTCGGTGGCCAGCGCTGATGTCTCGACGACGACGTCGCCGGTCGAATCGACCACGTAGGTATCGTTGCCGAGCCCGCCGACCAGCGTGTCCTTGCCCGCGCCGCCGCTGAGCAGGTTGTTGCCGGCGTTACCCGTCAGCAGGTTGTCCAGGCCGTTGCCGAAGCCGTTGAGGCCCGCGGCGCCGAGCAGTTGCAGCTGCTCGAGGTTCGCGCCGAGCGTGAAGTTGACGCTCGATTGCACCAGGTCGATCTCGGCTGCCGAGAGGGTGCTTTCGATCACGACGTCGCCGGCGTTGTCGACCAGGTAGCGGTCGTTGCCGCTGCCGCCGGTCAGGGTGTCCGCCCGGTTCCGCCGTCGAGCGTATCGGCGCCGTTGCCGCCGTCGAGCTTGTCGGTGCCGGCCAGGCCTTCGAGCAGATCGTTGCCGGCGCCGCCGATCAGTTGGTTGGCGACGGCATTGCCGTGCAGCTCGTCGTTGAATGCGGAGCCGGTGGCGTTTTCGATGATGCAGTCGTAGGCGATGGCGAGGTGGTCGTTGGTATACGACTGCCCGTTCCAGATCGATTGGCCGATTTCGCTGAAGGTGCCGGCCTGCAGCCGGATGTCGACGCCTTCGGCCTGGTTGCCCGCGTCGATCGTATCGATCCCGTCCGCGTCCCAGATCGTCTCGAAGACCAGCGCATCGTTGTCCCAGGAATACACGTCGTTGCCGGTATGCCAGGTGCGATTCGCGCCGTACAGGTATTGCAGCGCCGCGATGTCGTCCAGCATGTACGTCTCCGGATAGCCGCCCGGAAAGGTGTACGACATGATGGAATACTTGCCCTGGTCGTGCAGTGGGTCGGCTTCCAGGTCGCCGCCGAAGGTGTGCTTGAGTCCCAGCGCATGCCCCAGCTCGTGCATGTGCGTCATCATCCCGTAGGTGTCGTTGAGCGGGTCCTGATAGGCCTCGGCATTGTCGGGGCCGAACCAGATGTCGCCCGCTTCGGGGCCTGGGACGGGAAATAGGCGAAGGCCGTCGGGTTGCTGGCGGAAAGCGAGTTGCCCCAGCGGATGTCGCCGGCCCCGGAGGCGGTATCCGCCACCAGGTTGAAGCTGATGTTCGCGTAGGCCGAGCACAGGCCCAGTGCGATCTCGATGGCCTGTTTCTGCCCCTGGGTCAGGTCGGCGCCGATGTGATCGGCATCGTCGGCCTGGTAGGAATCCGAAAACGACGAAGCAGTCGTCGTATAGCTGTAGGTCAGGGTAGCTCCCTGGCCGATTGCGCCGCCCCACTTGGACCCGGTGAGCAGCCAGTTCACGCTGCTGGTCTGCGTGGCCGGATCGTAATAGCTCACCCCGGCGACGCTCTCGTCGATGCCGTTCTCGTTCATTTCTTATCCGTCCCGTTGTTTGATGTATGCCGTTGGGATTTTACGTGCTGAACGCGGCGATTTGAAAATCGACGGCCGTACTTGGCGAATTCGATTGGCCGGATCGATTTATTCGACCAATTCGCCGGATCGGTCCCCGTTGCCTGCGCGGTGGCAGGCAGGGGGCGATGGATGACCGGTGCCTTTTACCCGGGAGGAACGCTCAGAACTCCGCCATCACCTTCACATACACCTCCCGCACCTGCTCCGCCCGCCCGGCCCGCTGCCGAATTCCACGTGGCCGCCGTCGAGCAGGTTCAGCGCCGTGACCGAGGCCGTCAGCCCCGGCCGCAGCTGCCAGTTGAGGTTCACGTCCAGCGCGGTATAGGCCGGCACCGCGGCGTCGGCGATCTTGCCGACCCGGCGCAGCATCAGGTCCAGCGTGCGGCCCTCGCCCAGGTCGTGCTGCGAATCGAGGCGCCAGTAGCTGTGCGGATCGTCGCCGTGCGCGGCGGCGCCCTTGGGGTCGAGGCTGTCTGGAGCCGGCGCCAGCTTCTTGCCCAGCACCGCCAGGCCGGCGCCGAGCCGCCATGTCGGCAGCGCCTGCCAGTTGCCCCACAGCTCGATGCCGCTGCCGTGGCCGCCGATCTTGTTGCCGAAGGTCAGCCCGCCGCCGCCGGGCTTGAGCTCGGTGCTGCGCAGCTTGTCGTAGCGGTTGTAGTAGGCGGTGGCCGAGTAGGACAGCGTCGGCGTGGGCTGGGCGCGGTAGCCGAGCTCGAACACGTCGACCACTTCCGACTCGAAGCCGGGACTGCCGCCGATCAGGTAGGGCGGCTTGGCCGGCACGTAGAAATCGCGGTCGATGCGCGAGGGCGCGCGGATCGCGCGCGACAGCGTGGTCCACCAGCTCTGCCGGTCGCTCGGCTGCCAGGCCAGCCGCACGCTCGGCAGCGTCTCGGTGCCGGTGTAGTCGTTGCGCTCGAACTTGGCGCCGAGCGTGAGCCGCCAGCGCTCGCCGAGCGCGATCTCGTCCTGCACCAGCAGGTTGGACCAGTGGGCGTCGAAATGCCCGGGCAGGAAGGCGAAGCCCGGGCCGGTCGGGTCGATGCGGTCGCGCGCGAGGCGGTAGCCGGCGCCGAGCGTGAGCTTCTGCGATTCGGTCGGCCTGAGGCCGTACTGCAGCTCGACGTCCATGGTGTCGAGCCGGTCGGTGAAGGCGTTCGGCTGGTCGCGCCGGGTCTGGTCGTAGTAGGCCTGCAGCCGCAGCTCGCCGCCGTCGGCCAGCGTGCGGCTCCAGCGCGCCAGCAGGTTGAAGCCCGAGATGTCGATGTAGTCGGTGAAGATCTGCCTGAGCTCGCCGCGGTAGGCGTCGCCCTGCACGGTCAGGCGGTCGTCGTTGCGCCAGTCCATGCGGAAGCCGCCCTGCGTGCGCCGCATGCCGTCGTCGCGGTCCAGCCCGCTCTTGGTACGGCTGCTGTCCTGGCGGTACGACTTGGCGTACAGCCGGTAGTGGCCGGTCTCGCCGAGCTGGCCGCCCAGGCGCGCCGCGGCGCTGTCCTGGCGGCTGCTGTGGCCGGCGCTGGCCAGCGCGCCCTGGGTGGCGCCGGCCGGCAGGGTGAGGATGTTGATCACGCCGTCGACCGCGTTGGCGCCCCACAGCGTGGCGCCGGGGCCGCTGATCACCTCGATGCGGTCGATGTCCTCGAGCACCACGTCCTGGGCGTCCCAGAACACGCCCGAGAACAGCGGCGAGTAGACCACCCGGCCGTCGATCAGGATCAGGAGCTTGTTGGAGAAGGCGTCGTTGAAGCCGCGCGCGGCCACCGCGTAGTTGCGCGCGTCGATGCGGGCGACCTGCAGGTTGGGCGCCAGCCGCAGCGCTTCGGCCAGCGTGGGCGAGCCGGCGCGGCGGATCGCCTCGCCGGTGATCACGTAGATCGCCGCGGCGGCGTCGAGCAGCCGTTCGGAGCGCTTGGAGACCGAGGTCACCTCGATATTGGCCAGCTGTTCGAGCGAGAGGTCGACGAAGCCGGCGGCGGCATGCGCTTCCTCGGCCCGGCAGGGCAGCAGCGCGCAGGCGGCGAGCGCGGCGAGGCCGGCCCGGTGCAACGGCCGGCCTGTGCTGGGCCGTGGCGCGGCGCGGCTTGGTTCGCTGGGATGCATCGTTTCCTCCATCCACCCGGCCGGCCCGACGGCGCCATGCAGGCCGGAACCGGGTTCCTGCGGCGGATTCCGCGGGCGGCGAGCGATATATTTCGCCACCTGGGTTATAGGAGGGAGGCCCCGGCGCGACAAGGAAATCGCGGCTCCGCCACGGCCGGTGCAAGGCCGGCCGGGCGTTCCGCCGCGACGGGAGGCGGTGCCGTCCGTCGCTGCAGGGCAGGGGCGAAGCGAGGTTCAGCGCGGCGCCGGCGGCTTGCCCTGGCCGCCGCCCTGGCCCTCGTTGCGCGCCGGCAGCAGCACCAGCTGGCAGGTGCCGCGGATCACCCGACCGTCGCGCGCGGTGAACTGCGCCGCGCTGCCGGCCGTCTTGCCGGCGCAGGCCGACAGCGCCTCGGGCGGTGGGCCGGGCGGGCCTTCGCGCTGCGGCTGGCCGGGGCCGCCGCCATCCTGCGGCGGCGGATTGTTGCCGGCCTGGGCGGCGAGCGCCAGCGTGGCCAGGGCGAGGAAGAAGGGCAGTCTCATGGGGGCTCCTGTCGAGTTGGACGATGAGGTCGGTTGCGGCTTGCCGGCCCGTTCGGTCGGCGGATGCGGCGGCCAGTCTGGCCATCGACTGTGGGCAAAGTATGGAGAGCGGCGCGGTGCTATTTTGCTGTGCCCGCCGGTGGCCATCCACTAAGCTCGGCGGGACTTTCCCACCTGGATCCGCGCCGTGCGCCTGCCTATCGCCTATCGCCTGTTCATCGCCGTGCTGCTGGTCTCGCTCGCGCTGACCGGCGCGGTGATCGCCGTGGTGCGGCTCAGCGTGGTGCGCAGCTTCGCCGACTACGTCGCCCAGATCGAGCTCGGCCGGCTCGACCCGCTGGTCGGCGAGTTGCAGGCGCGCTATCGCGAGACCGGCGACTGGGATTTCCTGCCGCCGGCCGAACCGGCCGAGGCGCGCGTGCGCTGGCTGCGGCGCGAGCTGGACCGGACGGTGGCCGGCCGGCCGCGGCCCGGTCCGCCGCCGCCGCGCGGCGACGGCCAGCGCCCGCCGCCGGCCGGGCCGCCCGATCACCTGAGCCTGCACGATCGCGTCAGCCTGCTCGGCGCCGACGGCCGCTGGCTGGCCGGCCGCCGCGACGACGTGCCGGTGCGCGCGCGGCGGCCGCTGTGGGTCGACGGCCAGGTGGTCGGCTACCTGGCGCTGGCGCGGGTGGTCGAGCCGGCCGACGCGATCGAGGCGGCCTTCCTGGCCGACCAGCTGCGCCATATCGCGCTGATCGGCGGCCTGGCCGTGCTGGCCAGCGTGATCGCCGCCGCGCTGTTGGCCGGCCATTTCCGCCGCCCGATCGGCCGGCTGCTGGACGGTGCCCGCGCGCTGGCGGCCGGGCGCTTCGAGACGCGGCTGGCGATCACCCGCAGCGACGAGCTCGGCGAGCTGGCGCGCAGCTTCAACCACCTGGCCGCCATGCTCGAGCGGCACGAATCGTCGCGGCGGCAGTGGCTGGCCGATACCTCGCACGAACTGCGCACCCCGCTGGCGGTGCTGCGCGCCCAGACCGAGGCGCTGCAGGACGGCGTGCGGCCGGCCGATGCCGCCAACCTGGCGGCGCTGCACCGCCAGGCGCTGATCCTGGGCAAGCTGGTCGACGATCTCTACGCCTTGGCGCGCAGCGACGTCGGCCAGCTGCAATACCGCATGGCCCGGCTCGAACCGTGGCCGCTGGTGCAGCAGGAGGCCGAGGCGCTGGCGCCGCGGCTGGCCGAGCGTGGCCTGGCGCTGGTACTGCAGCCGCCCGAGAGCGCCGCCACGGTGTTCGGCGACGCCGACCGGCTGCGCCAATTGCTGCGCAACCTGCTGGAGAACAGCGCGCGCTACACCGATGCCGGCGGCGAGGTGCGCATCCGTGCCGAACGCGTCAACGCCGGCCACGGCAACGCCGGCCGCGGCAACGCGGCCTGGCGGCTGGTGGTGGAGGACAGCGCGCCGGCGGTGCCGGCCGAGCTGCTGGCCCGGCTGGGCGAGCGCTTCTTCCGCGCCGAGGCCTCGCGCAGCCGCGCCCACGGCGGCGCCGGCCTGGGCCTCGCGCTGTGCGTGCGCATCGCCGCGGCCCACCACGGCCGGCTCGATTTCGCCTCCTCGCCGCTGGCGGGCTGCGCGTCACCCTGACCCTGCCGCTGGAGGCCTGATGCAACCGTACATCCTGGTGGTCGAGGACGAACCCGAACTGGCCGCGCTCGAGGCCGACTACCTGCGCGCCGCCGGCTACCGCGCCGAGGTCGTCGGCGACGGCGCGGCGGCGCTGGCCGCGATCCGCCGCGCGCCGCCCGACCTGCTGGTGCTGGACCTGATGCTGCCCGGCCTCGATGGCCTGGCGGTCTGCCGCGCGGTGCGCGAGCACTCGGCGCTGCCGATCGTGATGGTGACGGCGCGGGCCGAGGAGGTCGACCGGCTGCTCGGGCTCGAACTCGGCGCCGACGACTACCTGTGCAAGCCGTTCAGCCCGCGCGAGCTGGTGGCGCGGGTGCGCGCCATCCTGCGCCGCTGCGGCCTGCATGCGCCGGTGCCGGCTTCGCCGCTGCGCATCGACGAGGCGGCCCAGCGCGCCTGGGCCGGCGAGGCCGCGCTGGTGCTGACGCCGTCGGAGTTCCGCCTGCTGGCGGCGCTGGCCGGCCGGCCCGGCCAGGTGTTCTCGCGCCAGCGGCTGCTCGACCTGGCCAATCCGGACGGCCTCGAAGTGAACGACCGCGCGGTCGACAGCCATATCAAGAACCTGCGCCGCAAGCTGGCCGCCGCGCTGCCGGGGCTCGATCCGATCCATTCGGTGTATGGCGTCGGCTATCGGCTCGAATGGTGAGATGAAGGCGCGGCTCGGTGGGTCTGGCGGGTGTTTGAAGATCTGATTTCACCGCGGAGGACGCGGAGGAAAAGCGCAGTACGGATCGCACCGCACGGTGGCATCACGGTAGGAGCGGCTTCAGCCGCGAATGGTTGTTTCATCCACCGGCGCGGCAAGCTCCACGATTCGCGGCTGAAGCCGCTCCTACGGCACGATGCCACCCCGCAGTGCAGTCCTTGCCGTGCTTTTCCTCCGCGTCCTCCGCGCCCTCCGCGTCCTCCACGGTGAAAGCCGCCGTCGACCAGGCCCGCCCGATCGCCGAGCGGCCGCCTCAGGCCAGCACCCCACGCAAAACCAGGCTCACCACCAGCCCGCCGCCGTCGGCCCGCGCCATCGCCAGCTCGCCGCCGTGGCGTCGCGCCACCCGCGCCGCGATCGCCAGGCCCAGGCCGCAGTGGCCGCCGCGGCTGCGCGCCGGGTCCAGGCGCCGGAACGGGCGGATCGCCTCGCGCAGCGCCTCGTCGCCGAGGCCGGGACCGTGGTCGCGCACGCTCAGCAGCAGCTCGCCGCCGAGCGCTTCGGCGCGCAGCTCGATCGGCGGCGCGCCGTGGGTCAGCGCGTTGTCGACCAGATTGCCCAATGCGCGGCCGATCGCCAGCCGGTCGAGCGTCGCCGCCAGCCCGGCCGGCGCGGCCACCGCGATGCCGGCGGCGGCGCCATAGCGTTCGGCCAGGTCGGCCAGCAGCAGGCCGACGTCGAGCGTCTCGCGCGGGCCGTCGTCGGCCTCGCCGCGCACATAGGCGAGGAATTGCTCGGTGATGCGCTCGATGTCGTCCAGGTCGCGGTCGTAGGGCTGCGGGTCGGTCTCGTCGAGCAGGGCGATGCGCATGCGCAGGCGCGCCAGCGGCGTGCGCAGATCGTGCGACACGCCGGCCAGCAGCGTGCGCCGTTCGCTTTCGAGCTCGGCCAGGCTGGCCGCCATTCGGTTGAAGCCGCCGGCCAGCGCGGCCAGCTCGCGCGGCCCGCTCTCGGGCAGCGGCTGCACCGCCTCGCCGCGGCCGAGCGCCGCCTGCGCGCCGGCCAGCCGGCGCAGCGGCCGGTACAGCGGCCACAGCAGCACCAGCGCGCCGAGCAGGCCGAAGGCCGCGATCAGCACGCTGAGGAAGACGTCGGGCCGCGGCGGCGGATTGCGCCGCAGTTCCGCCGGCAGGCCGAGCCAGCGGATGCCGTCGTCCAGCTGCAGCGGCAGCCACATGCGCGGCGGCCGGCTGCCTTCGCCCGGCCGGGCCGCGGCCGCCAGCAGCGGCTGCAGGGCGCGCGCGAGGTCGCGTTCGGGCGGCATCTGCGGCGGCCGCAGGCCGGCCGGCGCGGCGGCGCGCCAGACCACGCCGCCGTCGTCGGGCGCATGCAGCAGGGCCGCGCGTTCGCTGCCGGACAGCGCCTGCCAGCGCGCGCGCTCGCTACGCACCAGCGCCTCCACCAGCATCGCGCCGTGGCGGCCCGGCCCGCCGTCCTGCTCGCCGATCCAGCGGAACAGCAGGAAGGCGGTGGCATGGCTGGCCGCCACCGTCAGCAGCAGGACCAGGGCGGTACGGCCGAACAGGCTGTCGACCAGGCGGCGCAACTTCATGGCGCGGCCGGTTCCGCCGGCGGTTCCAGCACGAACTGGTAGCCGATGCCCCAGATGGTGCGGATCAGCACCGGGTGGGCCGGATCGGGTTCGATCAGCCGGCGCAGGCGCGAGATCTGCACGTCCATGCTGCGCTCGAAGGCGCCGGCCACCCGGCCGCGCGACAGCTCGACCAGCCGTTCGCGGCTGAGCGGCCGGTTGGCGTGGCGCACCAGTACCGCCAGCAGGCCGAACTCGCCGCTGGTCAGCGGGACGGCCTCGCCGCCGCGGCTGAGCCGGCGGGTGGCCAGGTCGAGCGCGCAGTCGCCGAAGCGCACCACGCCGCCGTTCGGATCGGGCGAGCCGGCCGGCAGCCGGTTGCCGCGCCGGCGCAGGATGGCGTCGATGCGCGCCAGCAGCTCGCGCGGATTGCATGGCTTGCCGAGGTAGTCGTCGGCGCCGCTTTCGAGGCCGATGATGCGGTCGACCTCGTCGCCGCGCGCGGTCAGCATCAGGATCGGCAGGTCCTCGCCCGACTGGCGCAGCCGGTTGCACACCGCCAGGCCCGATTCGCCGGGCAGCATCAGGTCGAGGATCAGCAGGTCGGGCCGCTGGCGCGCCAGCCGGCGTTCGAGCTGGCCGGCGTCGGGCAGGACGGCGACGCGGTGGCCGTGCTTCTCGAGGTAGCGGCGGATCAGCTCGCGCAGCTCGGGATCGTCGTCCACCAGCAGGAGGTCGTGACAGGCATTCATGCCGGCCAGTGTAGCGGGCGACCGTTGCGGAACGGTCCGGCGCTGTAAGCAGATGTTGCGTGCCGGGCAGGGCAACACAACTGCTTACATCGTGCGGCCGGCCGGTGACGATTGGCTTACGCCGGCTGGCTAAGTTCGGCAGCGTGCGCACCCTGCGCACCGGGTCGCGCCGGTGCCGGCCCGGCCCGTCGCGGCGGGCCGGCGTCCGGCGCGGCCTGGCATCTTCCGATAGGAGCCCTCGATATGACCTCAGCCATCACCTCGGGCGGGAGCTACGGCTACTCGTCCTATGCGGTGGGCGGTCAGCGGCCCGATCCGGCAGCCATGCGCCAGAAGCTGTTCGAGAAGATCGACAGCGACGGCGACGGCGGCCTGAGCGAGACCGAACTGACCGCCTTCACCGAGCAGGCCGACAAGGCCAAGCGATCCCAGGGATCGCAGGGCGTGCAGGCGCCGAGCTTTTCCGACATGGACAGCGACGGCGACAGCGCGCTGAGCCAGGACGAGTTCAGCAGCGGCATGCAGAAGCTCGAAGCGCAGTTGCAGAGCCAGTTCAACGCCATGCGCCAGTCCGGCGGCATGGGCGGTGGCGGCATGGGCGGCCCGCCGCCCGGTCCGCCTCCTGGCGGCGGAGCCGGCGGTCCGCAGGCGGCCGGCGGCGCGAGCGGGCAGGACCGCATCACCGAGCTGTTCAAGTCGCTCGACAGCGACGAGGACGGCAGCGTCAGCGAGGACGAGTTCGGCGTGCTGGCCCAGGCGCTGAACGGCGGCAAGGGCAGCGAAAGCAGTACGTCGTCCTCGTCCGGCACCTCGTCGGTGTCGTCGACCTCGGACAGCGGCAGCAAGGGCCCGTCGTTCTCCAAGCTCGACACCGACGGCGACGGCAAGGTCAGCATGGCGGAGTTCGAGGCCGGCGCGCCCAAGCGGCAGAACAGGGAAACGCAGGACAACAGCGGGCAAACCGGATTGCAGGCCTTGGTGCAATCCCTGCTCGGCGGCGGACAGGGCCGCACGGGCAGCCAGTTCAGCCTGCTGGCCTGAGACGGCAGTCGTTGCAGTCGCAGTCGTAGTTCGCTTTGCAGTGAATCGGGGGCATGGGACGGCACGGTCGCGAGACCGTGCCGTTTCCATTTGGACGATGTGGACGCGGTGCCGCGTGGACGGCCGGGATGCCGGCATCGCATGGGCGACACCCGTCGCCGGCTCAATCCCCAGCAGCGGCGCCAGCTGCGCGCGCAGCGCCGCCAGCTCGGCCTCGAGCACGCCGACGCGGGCCTCCAGCTCGGCATAGCGGCCATGGCTGGCGCTGGAAGAGGGCGCGGCGGCCGCTTCGCCCTGCGGGATGTCGGGCATGCCGGACAGCAGGTGGGCCCAGCGGTTCTCGCGCGCGCCGGCCTGGCGCGGCAGCTCGACCACGAAGGCGCCGTCGGGCCGTGTCGACAGCTCTTCGAGGAAGCCTTCGACCGCCGAGATGTCGGCGAACTTGTGCAGGCGCTCGCAGTTGATGCGCAACTCGCCGGCAGTCTGCGGCCCGCGCAGCATCAGCACCGTGAGGATCGCCACCGACTGCGACGGCACCTGCAGCACGCGCTCGGCGTTGTGGGCATAGCGGGTGACGCGGCCGCCGCTGCTCTCCATCACCAGCGCGCGCGACTTCAGGCTGGCGATGGCCTCGGCCACCTCGGCCTCGCTGGCTTCGAGCACCGGGTCGCGGCTGGTCTTCTGGTTGCAGCCCGCGGTCAGCGCATTGAGCGACAGCGGGTAGGTGTCGGGCACGGTCCGCTGTTTTTCGATCAGCACGCCGAGTACGCGGGTTTCCAGCAGCGTCAGGTCGTTCCGAAAGGTCATGGCGGCTCCGTCAGTGGGTCAGGTGAAAGTCGCCATTATGCCGCAGGCGCGTACCGTCCCGGCTTCATAGCGCTTTGGCCGCGAAGTCAGGCTGCAGGCCGCGTCCGGCCGGGAAAACTTAGGGATTTCTTAGTGTTCCCATCCCCAGATTAGGGGATGCTGTCGACCATACGCCAGCCGTACAGTTCGCTCCGTTCCAGGCGCCGCGGCGCCGGGGGCTGAGAAGCAGAATAACTGGGGAAATTTAGGGTATCGCTGGGGCATCACTGGGCATAACGTCGAACAACTTGATATCTCTGCGAAGTAGTCGGGTGCCCGCAGCGCCGCAAGGTGGGGGCGGGTAGGTCGCCAGGACAGGTGGCCGGGATATGCGAAGCGCGCTGTTGCGCGATATGGGAAGGCCAGCCGCGAGGCTGGCCTTCGTCATTTGCGCGTCATGGCCGGACGCGGCGGTTTTCCCGCCGAACGGCGATGAAAAGTCGGCGGCCGTGAACCATCGTGAAATCGAGCAGACCCACTGCAAGAACCGGGGTGCGCCGCCGTTCCGCCATGGCTCTCGCGCCGGCCCGTGCGACGGCCTCCGCCGAGGAGATCGCGTCGATGTCGCCTGATTCCTTCGCTTCTTCGATCGAGTCCGAGTCGCTGAGCTGGCTGCTCTATCTCTATCTGTGGCCGTTCTGGATGTTCAAGGACGTCAACCAGGGCAACCTGCTCGAGCAGGCCGCCGCCTACCGCTACAACCGCGAACGCCGCGTCTACCTGCCCGGCTACATCCTCAAGTGGTCGCTGATCTTCTCGCTGCTGCTGGGCGTGGTGTTCGGCATCGAGGCGCTCGGCAGCGCCGGCGTGATGCTGCCGTTCGCCTCCAGCCTCCTGGCCGGCGCCACAGGCGTCTGCGCCAGCGGCGCCTTCGTCGTGACGGTGCAGATCACCGTCGTCTATTTCTTCCTTTGCCGTTGGAGATACTGAGCGCCCGCATGCGCCAATACGGCCGCCCGCGATCTAGGCGGCGGCCGGCTGCTGCGTCGGCATCGCGTCGCAGTAGTAGGTCATGCGCTTGCGCGGATTGAGGTAGGCGAACACCTGCTGCGGCAGCTGGCCGGGACGGATGCTGCGCACGATGGTCAGCTCGGGCTCGGACTCGAGGTCGAGGATGATGGCCTCGTGCTTGGGCACGCTCGGGTCGTAGATCAGCACCGTGGGCTTGAGCGGCTTGCTCGAGTTCACCGCCATGACGAGGCCGAGCGCATTGTTGGACAGCTGCACCAGCGTGCCCGGCGGATAGACCCCCATGCAGCGGATGAACACGCCGAGCGCCTGCGCGTCGTAGCGCTTGCGGTTCTGCGCGAACATCGCGGCCAGCGCCTCGTAGGGCGTCAGCGAATCGCCCGGGTTGGGCCGGTTGCACAGGTTGTCGTAGTCGTTGACGATGCAGACGATCTTGCTCAGCGGCAGGATGCCGTCGCCGTTCAGCGCGTGCGGGAAGCCGCTGCCGTCGACGTACTCGTGATGCTGGAACACGATCGCCAGCGCCTCGGGCGCCAGCTTGAGCTTCTTGCCGATGTCGAGGCCGTAGCTGGTATGGCGCGCCAACAGGTCGCGCTCGCTCGGCGTCAGCGGGTCGGTCTTGAGCAGCAGCTTCTCGGGCAGTTCGGCCTTGCCGACGTCGTGGAACAGCGAGCCGATGCCGAGCTCGGCCAGCCGATCGCGTTCGAGGTTCAGCTGCTTGCCCAGCATCATCGCCAGCACGGCGACGTTGAGCTGGTGGAAATACATCTCCTCGCCGCCGAGCTTGTCGTTCATCAGGTGGATCGCGATGTCGCGGTCGGTCAGCATCGAATCGAGCAGCGCGCCGATCAGCTTGGCCGCCTGCGACATCGAATCGTCGGGCCGGGCGAACAGGTTGCGGTTGATCGCCTTGTAGGCGCGCGCGGCGCCGAGGAACTTGCGCTCGCATTCGTTGAGCGCGGCGCGGTGCTGCGCCAGCCGCTCGACCCGGACCCGCTTGGCCACGATGGCGGCCAGCTCGTGCTCGCGCTCGGCCTGCGGGACCGGCTCCGGCGGCGTGTCGGGCACCGGCAGCGGCTCGACGTCGCTGCGGCGCGGGTCGATGCGGATGCGTTCGAGGCCGAGCGAGCGCAGGGTGTCGATCTGCTCCTGCTTGGTCAGCTTGAACTGGTTGAAGGTGAACGGATGCTCCAGCCAGTCGAGCTCCAGGCGCACATAGAGTCCCAGCCGCAGCTGGGCTGGAACGATGTAGACCGGGGCATTGGAGGCGGGAGTTGTCATCGGAAAGCGCGGGGCGCGGCCAGAACTTGGCCTTAGAATAGCAAGCCTTGCCTTCGTTTGACCCGCGCCATATGCAACATGATCCGCAACAGGTCGTCGCCGCCACCCGCCACTGGCTGGAGCAGGCGGTGATCGGCCTCAATCTCTGTCCCTTCGCCAAGTCCGTCTACGTCAAGCAGCAGGTGCGCTTCGTGGTCAGTCCGGCGCGCCATCTCGACGGTCTGCTCGACGACCTCGACCGCGAGCTCGATCTGCTGGCGACGACCTCCGCCGAAGAAATCGACACCACCCTGCTGATCCATCCGGGCGTGCTCGGCGACTTCCTCGACTTCAACGACTTCCTCGACATCGCCGACGGCGTGGTGGCCGAGCACGAGCTCGAAGGCGTGATCCAGATCGCGAGCTTCCACCCCGGCTTCCAGTTCGCCGACACCGAGCCCGACGACATCACCAACTGCACCAACCGCGCGCCGTACCCGACGCTGCACCTGCTGCGCGAAGCCAGCATCGACCGCGCGGTGGCGGCTTTTCCCGATGCCGCCGACATCTTCGAACGCAATATGGCGACCCTGCGCACGCTGGGGCCCGAGGGCTGGGCCAGGCTGATGGCCGGCGCGGCCGGGCCGCGCTGAGGCCGGGCGGCCCGCCGCGCGGCGGGCGTTCGGCGCGGCGCGCGCGCAACTGCAACAAGGTGCAATTGCCAACGGCGCGGAACTCGCGTACAACGCCTTCCGCAGGCTCTTCAAGTAGTAGGTTTTCTGGCAGTTCTCGTACCCCTAGCGGTATCCCGATTCGCCACTCCTTATGTTTGATCGTCGGCACTCATCTTTCATTACTTCCATCTAAGGAAACGCATCATGGCAACCGGTACCGTCAAGTGGTTCAATGACGCCAAGGGCTTCGGCTTCATCACCCCCGACGAAGGCGGCGACGATCTGTTCGCGCACTTCTCGCAAATCCAAAGCAACGGCTTCAAGTCGCTGGCCGAAAACCAGAAGGTCTCGTTCGACGTGACCACTGGCCCAAGGGCAAGCAAGCCTCGAACATCAAGCCGGTCTGATCGACCCGCACGATGTCTCGAAAAACCCGGCTCCGGCCGGGTTTTTTCATGCCTGCCGCAGCGGCGGTCGAGCAGGCGCGGCCAGACCTGGCGCGCACCCACGTGGTGGCCAGCACGGACGGCTGGATCGCCAGCCTGACGCTGGTGCCGGCTCGCCGGTGAGGTCACCCAGCGCGTGCCGGTGCGCATCCGGCTCGAGGGCGACGCGGCGCGGCAGCCGTTCCGGGTCGGCGCGTGTACGGCGGCCAGCTGCTGCCGCTGTTCCTGGAGAACCTGCCCGGCTTCCCGACCATGGAGGCCGGCCTCTACCTGATGCCGCGCGGCATCGCCACCTTCGTCAGCATGAGCCTGGTCGGCCGCTTCTCCGGCCGCTTCAGCGCGCGCAGCATGATCTGCGCCGGCATGCTGCTGAGCCTGGCCGGCACCTACGAGATGATCCGGCTGACGCCGCAGGCGCCGGGTTCGGTGATCCTGCTGCCGATGATCCTGCTGGGCCTGGGCCTGGGGTTGATCTGCATCCCGCTGTCCTCGCTGGCCTTCGCCACCATCCCGGCCGGCTGGCGCCCGAGGTGGCCGGGCTGTACAGCCTGGTGCGCTCGGTCGGCTCCTCGATCGGCATCTCGCTGGCCTCGACCTGTCTCAACCACTCGGCCAAGGTGAACTGGGCCGGCCTGCGCGGCTACGTCGATCCCTACCACCCGGCGGTGCGCCGCCGGGCCTGCGGCCCGATGCCGCCGGGGTGGCGCGGCTGCCGCGGCTGGTGCAGCAGCAGGCGCTGGTGCAGGCCTTCGTCGCTACCTTCTGGCTGATCGCCGCCAGCTTTGTCGCCATGCTGCCGCTGCTGCTGCTGCTGATCCGCGCCGGCAAGTCGCGGGCGGCGGGTCCGGCCCATGCGGCGATGGAATAGTCCGGCGTCCTTGAAGCGGCATCTCCCGGCCGCCTAATATCCAGTCGCCCGCCACAAGGGCGCCGCCGCCCGCGCGGCAGGCTTGGACATATTCGTGCGATCGCGGCGCCAGCCGCACAGGGAGATATCTTTGGACATCCTTTATCCGCCGGGGCCGGCGTCGGTGCCGGCCAACCTCACCCAGCCATCCCGCCAGTACCGCCGCAAGGCCTGGCTCGCCATGGGCGGCCTCGCGCTGTTCGTGCTGCTCTACTGCTCGCTGTCGGGCTGGTTCGCCTGGCATGCCTACAAGCTGCTCGGCGGCGCCATCCGCGGTGGCGAGCACGCCTTCATCGGCTTTGTGGTCGGCCTGCCGGCCGCCTTCCTGGCGGTGTTCATGCTCAAGGCGCTGTTCTTCGTCAAGCACGGCGGCAAGAGCGAGGACATCGAAGTCAGCGCCAAGGACGAGCCGCAGCTGTTCGAATTCCTCCACCGGCTGGCCGACGAGGCCGGCGCGCCGCGGCCGCACCGGGTCTACCTGTCGCCGCGCGTCAACGCGGCGGTGTTCTACGACCTGTCGGTGCTCAACCTGCTGTTCCCGTCGAAGAAGAACCTGGAGATCGGCCTGGCGCTGGTCAACGTGCTGACGCTGGGCGAGCTCAAGGCGGTGCTGGCACACGAGTTCGGCCATTTCGCCCAGCGCTCGATGGCGGTCGGCCGCTGGGTCTACATCGCCCAGCAGATCGCCGCCCATATCGTGGCCAAGCGCGATGCGCTGGACGATTTCCTGCGCGCGATCTCGGGCATCGATTTCCGCATCGCCTGGGTCGGCTGGCTGCTGTCGCTGATCGTCTGGTCGATCCGCTCGCTGCTCGAGACCGCCTTCCGGCTGGTGCTGATCGCCCAGCGCGCGCTGTCGCGCGAAATGGAGATGCAGGCCGACCTGGTGGCGGTGTCGCTGACCGGCAGCGACGCGCTGATCCATGCGCTGCACCGCCTGCAGGCGGCCGACGACGCCTGGGACCGCACGCTGTCCTTCGCCGACGGCGAATACGCCGAGGGCCGCATGACGCGCGACCTGTTCGCGGTCCAGTCGCGGGTGATCGCCCATATGCGCACGGTGCTCGACCAGCCCGACTATGGCCGTTCGCCGACGCTGCCGGCCGAGCGGCCCGAGGCGCACCGGGTGTTCGAGGTCGATTTCGCCCGGCCGCCGCAAATGTGGGCCACCCATCCGCTCAACCACGAGCGCGAGCACAACGCCAAGCGCCTCTACGTGCCGGCCGGCATCGATCCGCGCAGCGCCTGGAGCCTGTTCGCCGATCCGCAGCAGCTGCGCGAGCGGATGTCGGCCCACCTGGTACGCGGCGCCGAGAAGAAGGCGGAGCCGGTCGACACCGAGGCCTCGCTGAAGGCGCTGGACGAGCAGTTCCAGCACGAATACCTGAACCGCTTCTACCGCGGCGTCTACCTCGGCCGCTCGGTGGTGCGCGAGGCGGCCAGCGTCGACGCGCTGTACGGCCGGCTCGACGGCAGCGTGGCGGACGCGCTGGCGGCGATCTACCCGGAGACGCTGGGCAAGGAGCTGGAACAGCTGCGCCGGCTGGAGAAGGAAAAGGCGCTGCTCGAATCGCTGCACGACGGCGCGATGCAGGCGACCGACGGGGTGATCCGCCACCGCGGCCGCCAGTTGCGCCGCGCCGAGCTGCCGGCCGCCATCGCCCAGGTCGGCCGCGAGCTCGCCGCGCTGCGCGAGCGGTTGCTCGAGCACGACCGCCGCTGCCGCAGCGCGCACCTGGCCGCCGCCGAGCAGCTGGGGCAGGGCTGGCCGGCCTATCTGCGCGGCCTGGCCGCCGTGCTGCATTACGCCGACCACCGCGAGGCCGACCTGCGCGACGCCCAGGGTGCGCTGGGCAACGTGATCGCGGTCGAGACCGCCGCCGGCAAGGTCGGCAAGGCCGGCGTCACCCGGGTACTGGCCAGTGCCAACGCGCTGCATCGCATCCTGGCCGGCATCTACGGCCAGGCCGACACGGTGCAGCCCGACGCAGCGCTGCTCGAGCGGATGAAGGTGGCGAGCTGGCCCGAGGCGCTCGGCAAGTTCGAGCTGCCGCCGGCCAGCGAGCAGAACATCAACGACTGGGTGCGGGCGATCGACGGCTGGGTGAACAGCGCCGCCGGCGCCCTGAGCGCGCTGCGCCAGGCGGCGCTGGGCCAGCTGCTGCAGGCTGAGGCGACGGTGGCCCGGCTGCTGCGCGAGGCCGGCGAGGTGCCGCCGGCGGCGCCGGCCAGCGCGGTGCTGGCCGAATACCCGACCCTGCTGCCCGGCCAGGAACGCCAGCGGCAGAGCAGGATCGGCTGGTGGGCGCGCTTCCAGACCGCCGACGGCGCGCTGGCCGCCACCGCCCGGCTGCTGGTGGCTGGCGGCATCATCGGCGCGGTGCTCGGCTTCGGCGGCAGCGCCGGCACCGCCACCGTGACGGTCTACAACGGCCTGGCGCGGCAGGTGCAGGTGGAGATCGCCGGCCATGCGCTGGCGGTGGCGCCGCACGGCACCGCCCGGCTGGACGTCTCGCCCGACGGCATCGGCACGGTGCGGAGCGCGACCTACGACGGCGTGGCGATCGAGGCCTTCGAGCCGGAATTCGACGGCAGCCTGGCGCACTACGTCTACAACGTGGCCGCCGCCGGCCCGCTGGTGGAATGGACCGCCGCCTACGGCAACGCCAGCGCGCCGCCGGAGCGGCTGCTCGGCGCCTCCCGCTGGCAGCGGGTCAGCGCCGACGTGCTGTTCGACGAGCCGCCGAGCCAGGTCAGCACCAAGGGCGGCAGCGCCACTCGCACGGTGCTGACCGGCCTGGGCGACCGCGCGCCCGACCTGGCGCTCGATGCGGTGCAGGATCCGGCCCAGCGGGCCGCGATGGTGGCTGCCCATGCGCGCTGGGACGGCGCCGATTCGCCCTACGTGATGCACTGGCTCGGCAATGCCTTCCAGACCGCCGGTTTCGGCGCGATCCTGGCCGGCCGCCTGCACGACCATCCGCACGAGGTGCTGTCGCTGCGGCTGGAGCAGGAAGCCGCCGGCGAGGCCGGTCGCGCGGCGGTCTGCGGCCGGCAGCGGCTGCTGGCGGCGCGCGCGCCCGACGACGCCGATCTGCAATACCTGGCGGCGCGCTGCCAGGACGATGCGGCGGCGCGCGAGCAGGCCTTCCTGGCCGGCCGCCGGCGCTGGCCGCAGAACGCCTGGTTCGCCCTGGCCGACGGCTACGGCCAGGCCGAGCAGGGCCGCTGGCGCGAGGCCGGCGAGTCGTTCGAGGCGGTGCTGGCGAAGCTGCCCGCGATGGCCGACGCGGTCGGGCTCGACCTGGCGCGGGTGCGCCGCATGCAGGGCCGCGACGACCTGGCCGACCTGCTGCCGCGGTCGCGCGCGCTCGGCTTCATGTGGGCGCTCGAGACCGGCGACAAGCTCGATGCCGACAGCCCGCTGCGCGGCTATGCCGCGCTGGCGCGCGGCGAGATCGGCCAGGCCCTGCGCCTGGCGCATGCCGACGCCGCGGCCGAAATGCGCCTGCTGCGGCTGGCGGCGGCGTCGGACGGCGCCGAGCCGGCCCTGGCGGCGCGCGCGCTGGCCGCCGGCAAGGACGGCCTGGACGAGGACGGCAGCTGGGCGATGCTGGCGCTGGCCATCCGCGCCCATGCCGACGACGCCCCCTACCGCGGCCAGCTCGACCGCCTGAAGCCGGACGAGAAGGCCACGCTGCTGGCCTTCGTCGATGCACTGAAGGCCGGCGAGGGCGCGGCGGCCGGGCGCAAGCTCGGCCACCTGACGCCGCTCAGCCTGGGCCATGCCTACGCGCTCGGCACCGTGGTGCTGGGCAAGGCGGCGCCGGCGGCCTGGCGCGACGGGGCGAAGCGGCTGCTGTTCG
Organism: Chitinimonas koreensis; assembly: GCF_014353015.1. Taxonomy (NCBI): domain Bacteria; kingdom Pseudomonadati; phylum Pseudomonadota; class Betaproteobacteria; order Neisseriales; family Chitinibacteraceae; genus Chitinimonas; species Chitinimonas koreensis. Next base: position 3,735,799 of record NZ_CP060704.1, on the reverse strand, counting down.
CATCGGAACGGCCGTATTTCAGCTAGGCCGGTACGCAGGCCGCAAGCACGTGGCCCGGTTCGCCGTCCCGGCGGGCCGGTGCCCGTGTCGGCGCATGGCCGACCGGACGCGGCCCGACCGATCGCGGCCCGACCGATCGGCACGAGGTTTGCGCCAGCGCATGGACCGGCGCGGCCGCGGTGGTTAACCTGCATGCCCGTCGGCCACGGCCGTTCCACTCATCGCGCCCGGTGTCGGGCGTTCCAGCCAGGAGAAGCTCCGTGCCCGTTTTCATCGACAGCCTCGAAACCGCCGTCGACGCCGTGCTGGCCCGCCTGCCCGGCGACATCGTGCTCGGCACGCCGCTCGGCATCGGCAAGCCCAATCCCCTGCTCAACGCGCTGTATCGCCGCATCAAGGCCGATCCGTCGCGGCGGCTCAAGATCATCACCGCGCTGTCGCTGCAGAAGCCGGCCGGCCACAGCGACATCGAGCGCCACTTCCTGGCGCCCTTCGTCGAACGGGTGTTCGGCGACTATCCCGACCTCGACTACGTGAACGACCTGCGCGCCGGCGCGCTGCCGCCCAACGTCGAGGTGCTCGAGTTCTTCCTCAAGACCGGCGACTACCTCGGCAACGCCGCCGCGCAGCAGGGCCACATCTCGACCAACTACACCTTCGTCGCGCGCGACATGGCGCTGCACGGCGTCAACCTCCTGGCGCAGGCGGTGGCCGTGTGCGAGGGCGAGGCCGGTCCGCGCTACTCGCTGTCGAGCAATCCCGACCTGACCTTCGAGGTGAAGGAGCGGCTGGCCGCGCTGCCGGGCCACGCTTTCCTCACCGTCGGCGCGATCAATCGCGAACTGCCCTTCATGCCCAACCACGCCGAGGTCGGCGCGGACTTCTTCGACTTGGTGGTGACCGACCCGGCCGCCAGCCACCGGCTGTTCGCGCCGCCCAACATGAAGGTCACGCCGCAGGACTACGCGATCGGCCTCCACGCCGCCAGCCTGGTGCGCGACGGCGGCACGCTGCAGATCGGCATCGGCGCGCTCGGCGACGCGATCGCCCAGGCGCTGATCGTGCGCGAGCGGCACAACGGCGAGTTCCGCGCGCTGCTGGCCGCGCTCGGCGCGGGGGAGGCGGGCCGCGAGCTCGGCCGCTTCGCCGACGGGCTGTACGGTTGCTCGGAGATGTTCGTCAACGGCCTGATGCGGCTGATCGACGCCGGCATCGTGCGGCGGCGCGTCTACGACGACGCGGTGCTGCAGGGGCTGCTCGACGGCGGCCGCATCGGCGAGGCGGTGTCGGCCGATACGCTGGTGGCGCTGCGCCAGGCCGGCCGGATCGGCTCGCCCTTGTCGGCGGCGGACGTGGATTTCCTGCTGCGCCTGGGCATCCTGCGCGCCGGGGTACGGCTGGAGTCCGGCGAGCTGGTGTTCGACGGCCGCCGCTACGCCGCCGTGCTCGACGATCCGGCCGCGCTGGCCGCGATCGGCTCGGGCCTCCTGGGCGAGCGGCTGGCCGGCGGGGTGGTGCTGCACGGCGGCTTCTTCCTCGGCCCGGCCGATTTCTACCGGCGCCTGCATGCGCTGCCGGCCGAGCAGCGCGCCGCGATCGACATGCACCGGATCGACTTCATCAACCAGCTCGACGGCGACACCGCGCTCAAGCGCGCGCAGCGGCGGCGGGCCAGTTTCATGAACACCACCATGATGGTCACGCTGCTCGGCGCGGCGGTATCGGACGCGCTCGAGGACGGCCAGGTGGTGTCGGGCGTCGGCGGCCAGTACAACTTCGTCGCGATGGCGCACGCGCTGCCCGATGCGCGCTCGGTGCTGCTGCTGCGCGCCACCCGCGAAGCGGCCGGCGAGGTGCGTTCCAACATCCTGTGGAAGTACGGCCACGCGACCATCCCGCGCCATCTGCGCGACATCGTGGTGACCGAATACGGCGTGGCCGACCTGCGCGGCCAGCCCGACGGCGAGGTGGTGAAGCGCCTGCTGGCGGTGGCCGACAGCCGCTTCCAGGACGAGCTGATCGTGGCGGCCAAGGTGAACGGCAAGCTCGACGCCGACTGGAGCCTGCCCGAGCAGCATCGCCACAACCTGCCCGGGCGGCTGGCGGACACGCTGGCGCCGGCGCAGGCGGCCGGGCTGTTGCCCGACTACCCGTTCGGCACCGATTTCACCGCCGACGAGCTGGCGCTGATCGACGTGATGCAGCGCATGCGCGCGGCGGCCGACAGCCCGCTCGAACTGGCGCGGTCGGCGCTCAAGGGCCTGTTCGCCGACAAGCCGGTGCCGCCGGCCTGGCTCGAGCGGCTCGGCCTCGATGAGGCCGATGGCTTGAAGGCCTTGCTGCTGCGGCGCCTGTTCATCGGCAATCTGTGAACCCGGCCGAAGGCGGTGATCGAGGCTTGGCGCAATGCGCGCTTGGCCGCAGGCGCGGCCCCGTAGGAGCGGCTTCAGCCGCGAATGGCCGTGGCGCTAGCGGCGGCCATTGAGGTACTCGGCGATTCGCGGCTGAAGCCGCTCCTACGGGGCAGTGCGTTCCGCCCTGGCTTGGAGCGAAACGCACATGCACCTGGCCATCAACCCGCCCAGGTCCCCGTGCGTGCGCCGGTATTGTCGAGCGTCTGGTTGCCGTCGTCCTTCTGCGAGTTGGTCGTCTTCGGCGTCGCGGTCAGGGTGAAGGTGGTCGCGGTGCAGTTCGCGCTGAAGTCGTAGTAGCTGCTGGACGCCGGATTGGCCGGGCCGCAGGTGGTGCCGGAGCTCACGTACTGGCCGTTGCTGGTGTAGTAGCGCTCCATCGCCTGGGCCTGGCTGACCAGCGTCTGCTGCGCATCGGTGCGCCGCACCTTGATCAGGTGCCGGGAATAGGCCGGGATCGCGACGCCGGCCAGGATGCCGATGATGGCGATCACCATCATCAGCTCGATCAGGGTGAAGCCGCGCTCGGCGCGGCGCTTGGACTGGATGTGCGTATTCATCGGGGATGGGGCGGGCTGGGGACTAGAGGGGGCAGACGAAGACCACGGTCTGCAGCAGGACGGCGGTGGCGGCCGCCCGGCCCGAACCGCGGCCCATGATGCTGTAGGCCTTGCAGCCGTTCCGGCTGGCCGGGAGCAGGGTGTCGGGCAGCAGGTTGACCAGGAATTCGGCCTTGGTCTGATTGGCGTTGGCGCCGGTGGTGGCGCTGTCGCGCACGCCGATCGAGGCATTGGTGGCCGTCCAGCCGGTCGGAATGGTGTTGCTCTGTGCGCCGATGCCGGAGCGGGCGGTGGTGTCGGTACAGCCCGAGACGCAGGCGTCGGCCCGGGCCTGCAGTGCGGCCTCGCCCAGGCGCAGCGCCTGTTCGGCCGCCTGGTAGGCCCGGGTGCGGTCCATGTGGCTGCCGGCCATCCGCTCGCCCAGGATGGAGCCCTTCATGCCGCCGACCACCAGGACGGTGATCGCGACCAGGAAGATCAGCGAGACGATGAGGACGAAGCCGCGTTGCCGGGTGGGTGTGCAAGCCATGATCGATGCTCAGAAATTCTTGATGAGGACGGTGGTGTTGAAGGTGCGGTACAGCCGGCCGTCGTTCTGCGAATTGGCGATGGCGGTGCCGCTGCAGTTGTTGTAGGCGGCGCGCTTGACCACCCGGCTGTCGGACTGCTCGCTGCGCAGCACGATGCAGGCGCGCACGCTGACGATCTGGTCGCTGGTCTGGCCGCCGGTGAGGGCGCTCACATAGCTGTCGGCGATGCAGTCGCGCACGCGCAGCGTCGGGTTGGCGGCGGTGGCGCCGCAGCCGTAGTCGGCCGGCGTGGCGGGCACCGCGTCGTTGGCGTCCACGCCGTATTGCAGGCGGAAGTCGACCACGTCCGAGCTGCCGCCGGCGCCGCTGCCGGCGCCGGCCAGCCAGCTGGTGCTGGTGCCGCCGGCGGTGCAGGTGAGCGCGTTGGCGGCGAAGTTGATCACCGCGGTGTACGCGCCGGCCGCGGCGACGGTGCCGGGACAGCCGATCTGGTTGTTGCCGTCGGCGGTGAACTGCACGGTGGCGCTGGTGGTGCTGGCGCTGCCGGTACCCGGCGTCAGCCGGTTGGCGTTGACCGCCAGGTTCGGGCTGTTGCGGTAACCGGCCTGGCCGATCATCCGTTGCAGCATGCTGACCGCGAAGCGGCCGTCCTCCGACAGCCGGCTCTGCATGGTCTGGATCTTGTTGGTCTGCCGCGTGCCGAGGTAGAGATTGGAGACGCCGAGCAGCACCACCAGCGCGATGACCACCGAGATCATCAGTTCGATCAGGGTGAAACCCGTCTGCTTGCGATAGGCCATCATTCGATCACCGTGATGTAGCTGGTTGCCGCCGTGTCGGTGGAGCTGGTCTTGCCGCGGTTGTCGGCCCAGTTGATGGTCAGCACGTAGCGCAGCAGGCCGGTGCTGCTGCCCGGGCCGGAGGTGAGCGTGAACGAGGCGTTGGGCAGGCTGTTGCTGAGCGAGGCGTTCCAGGCCGCCATTTCGGCCGCGACCTGATAGGCGGCGCGGCCGCCGGTCTGGGCACCGCAGCTCAGCGTGCCGTCGCTTGCGCGCGCACAGCGGGCGAAGTCGGGCGGCAGCGTGATCGCGTCGGCGTCGGCGCTGGCGAGGTAGGGCGAGCGGTTGGCGCGGATGCGCTCGGCCAGGTCGGCCGCGAGGTCGGCGGCGATGCTGCGGTAGTAGCTGCTCTGGCCGGTCAGCATGGCGCGCGATTGCAGGCCCGACAGGCCCAGGAGGCCGAGCGCCAGGATCATGAGCGACACCAGCACCTCGATCAGCGAGATGCCGCGTTGCCGCTTTAGCGTGTGGGTCATGTTGCGTATTCCTGTACTGCTGGGTTGAAACGTCCGTGTCCGGGCGGAGCGGCGCGCGCCCCGGCCCGCCGCCGCAGGCTCACGAACAGACGGAGTTGTTGACCTTCTGGGTCACCCGGCCCGACGGCGCGACCAGGACCTCGTGCTCCTTGGCGCCCTTGATGCACAGCTTGTAGCTGGCGGTCGTGCTGTTCCCCAGCGTCGGGCCGAAGGAAGTGCTGGCCGACGTGGTGGTGACCACCAGATTGGGGCTCGGGTGGACGCGGCGCAGCACCGTGCCGCCGGCGGTCATGGCGATCCAGCCATTCGACCAATCGCTGGTGCCCGAGGTGGAGCAGGCGGTGGCGCTGTTGGGCGCGGCGGTCTGGCAGACGGTGACCGTGGTGCGCCGCGTGATCGCCTCGAGCCGCGCGGCATTGAGGCTGGCGACCAGCTGGTTGGTCTGGCTCGACAGCCGCGCGTCGTTGACGAACAGCGCCATCGGCGGCGCGGCGATCGCGGCGACGATCGAGATGATGGCCAGCACCATGGCCATCTCGATCAGCGTCATGCCGCGCTGGCCGCGGCGGTTGCGGACAGGCGTGCTCATTGCACGATCTCCCGCCAGGTCACGCGCTCGATCTTCACGCCGCTGCTGGGGCTGACCAGGTTGGCGGTCGACAGGTCGTCCTTGCCCAGCGTGCCGTTGGCGAACAGGCCGGCGCCGTCCGGATTGGGACGCTTGATCGGCTTGCCGGTCTTGGTGCCGTTCGGGCCGTAGGCGGTGTAGACGCCCATCGCGTTGGCCTCGCGCAGCGCGATGACCGCGCCGGCGTTGCCCAGGCCGCTGTCGTCGACCGCCGGCGCGGTGACCTTGAGCGACTTGGCGGCGAAGGCCGATTCGGTCGGGATGCCGTCCATCTCGTAGCCGCTGACGTAGCTGTTGGTGCCGGAGAACGGGATCTGGTCGGCCGAGCTCGCCTTGTTGTCGAGGTTGAGGTCGAGAAAGCTGTACGGCACCTTGCGGCGCGCATCCATGGTGACCGAGCCGGTCAGCGGATTCAGGCCCATGATCCAGCCCTTGCCGCCGGGCAGGCACTTCTCGCTGGAAGAGGTGATGCCGGTGCTGAAGATCACCTTGTCGTTGAAGGCCAGCGGCGAGGCGACCAGCCGCTCGGTCGACACCGGCAGGTTCATGTACCAGCCGAGCTTGGTTTCCTTTTCGCTGGTCACTTCGAGCGCGTTTTCCGACACCTTGCGGTAGTTGCCGGCGCGCATGCCGGGCGTGGAGACGGTGGCGGTGCCGGTCACGGTCTGCTCGACCAGCGAGGCCTGGGTGATCACCTTCGGGTTTTCCTCCAGCTTGTCGAGCACGCCGTACAGCGCCTGCTGGTTGGTGTCGCCGCGGTCGGCCTCGGTCAGCAGCCGGCCGGTGCCGAACAGCACCATGTTGCCGACTGGCGTGCCCTTGGTGCTCTCGGTGATCGGCACGATGGCCGGCCGCATCACGATCGGCTGGTTGGCCGGCGCGGTGAAGATCAGCTTGGGCTCGATCTTGTAGGCGCCGTTGTCGGTGACGTCGAAGCGCCACAGGTTGCCGTTCTCGTCGCCGACGTAGATGAGGTCGAGGATGCCGTCCTGGCCGTAGTCGACGCCGGCCGGCGAGGACAGGCCGGTGCTGCCGGCCGGCAGCACGAAGGTCTTGATCGGCACGCCGGTGGCGACGTCGACCAAGTAGAGCGCCGAGGTCCGGCTGGCGTTCTTGCTGCCGCCGACCGCGCTGTCGTCGTAGTCGTTGTTGTAGCCGTTGGCCAGGATGGCGGCCGGCTTCACCTCGTTCTCCGAGATGCGCACGTTGTAGATCAGCGGCGTGGCGAAGGTATAGCCGACCGAACTGTCGCTCTGGTCGTTCCACTCCCACTTCACCGTGTCGGCGGCCCTGGCGAAGTTGTCGGCGCGGGTCGCGTCGATGGCGAAATAGCCCTGGCCGCCCTGGCCCAGGCCGCCGACCAGCATGGTGGTCCAGTTGTCGCCGATCTTGACGTCTTCCTGCCGGGTCTGGCCGTTGACGTGATAAGTGTGCGGCGTGCCGGCCTGGCCGTAGGTGGTCTTGGTCAGATCCTTCAGGTGAGGGTAGACCGCGGCCGGGATATAGCCGAACAGCTCGCTCATGTCGGACCAGGCGAAGCCGTGCAGCATGCCGTCGTTGGCGCCGATGAACACCATGCTGCGGTTGGCGTGGATGGTCTGGAAGGCGGGATAGTCGGGGTCGGTGGTATAGCCGAGCGGCTTGCCGACCACCGAGGGCTGGGCGTCGACGATGTCGCCGAGCTTGTTGGTGCGCTTGCGCATGCCGGTCTGGTCGGTGCCGCGCAGGTAGTTGATCACCTTCTTGCGCTCGGTATCGTCTGCGCCGAGCAAGGACTTCTGGGTGGCCGTCATGGCGACGAGGCCGTTCGTGTCGTCGAAGGTGAAGCTGCTGCTGACGCCCTTGATCACCTTGGAGGTGTAGATCGAGCGGGCGGTCTTGCGGGCATTGAGCACGGCGTTGGCGTCGAGCTTGCTGGCGAAGTCGATGGTGCCGTTGGCGGAAAGGCCGTAGCGGCGCAGCTCGCCATGCCAGTCGCTCGGGTTGAACACCGGCTGGTAGACGTAGTTGCCGGCCGTCAGCACGTCGGACTGCACCGCCACGCCGCCGGCGTTCGAGGTCGACGAGACGATGCTGGCTACCGCGTTGTTGAGCGAGTCGGACAATTCCTTCTCGCCGGTGGCGGTGAAGTACTTGCCGCCGGCCTCCTCGGCCGCCAGCTTGAGCAGCGGGTAGTCGACCGCGAAGCCGACGGTGTAGCTGCTGACGTTCTGCTGCGGGAAGCGCGTGTCGTTGAACGACTTCTTGTCCAGGTCCAGCGCGGTGGTATCGCGCAGATCCTGCTCGAAGGCGTGGCGGGTCATGCCGTTGAGCGCGTTCGAATAGCCCTTGCGCGTCGGATCCTGCGTATCGCTGGCGAAGGTGTCGTCCTGGGTCGGCTCGCCGTCGGTGATGATGATCTGGAAGTTCTTCTGGCAGCGGTACTGGATCGGCGAGGTGTAGCTGGTGTTCTTCCAGTAGAAGCTGTCCATGCCGCGCCAGTAGCGGCTCATCTCGTAGGTGGCTTCGGCCAGGGGCGTCCAGGTGTCCGGGTTCAGGCCGGCGATCTTGTCGGTCAGCTCCTTCAGCTCGGCGTCGCCGGTCCGCTCCTTGATGGCGGACTGCAGGATGCCGGCCTTGGCGTTCTCCTGCGGGTGGAACGAGAACAGGCCCCAGCGCAGCTTGCGGTTGGCCGGGTCCGACACCAGGTTGGTGGCCACCTTGCGCGCGGTCTCGATCTTCTTGGCTTCGCCGGCCTTGGGCGGGTCGGCCATACTGCCCGAGTTGTCGATGAACAGCATGATGTTCGGCGTCACGGCCGTCGACAGCGTGGGCGGCAGCGCGGGGTAGGGCTCGGCGGCGAGCGCACCGGCGGCCGGGTAGGTGGCGAGCACCAGGCATACCCAGTTGCAGAGCGGCTTGATCTGGAATCGCTTTCGCATCGTCTTTCCTTGCTTCGGAGCGGTTGGAACCGGGCCGGCGGGCCATCGCCGGGAGGCGGCGGACAGGCCGAATCTGCGTGGCCTGAACAGGCGCCGGCGCATCACCTCGGGGCGGATTCTGGCCCGGTTCGCGGTTTTGCCAATGTCATAAGGCGGCGGAGGTTAACACAACGGCATATTCGAATGACATTCGTCGCCGACGACCGGTCGTGTCGCGGCCCTGCGCGGGCTTCGGCCGCCGCGGTCGACCGGCGGCGGACGGACCGTCCGATGCGGCTGCCGGGCCGACTGTGCCGTCCGCGGCCGCCCTGCTGTACCGGGCCGCGGCCGGCCGCGCTGGGCTATGGTGGCGAGCGACTTCACCGAGACGATCGATGCCCAGACTGATCCCGCTGCCGGCCCTGGCCGCCGGCTTCATCACCGTGCTGGTCGGCTATACCAGCTCGGCCGCCATCATCTTCCAGGCTGCCGAGGCGGCCGGCGCCGGGCCGGCCGAGCTCGCCTCCTGGCTGATGGTGCTGGGCCTGGGCATGGGGCTGACCTGCATCGGCCTGTCGCTGCGCTACAAGGTGCCGGTGGCCACCGCCTGGTCGACGCCGGGCGCGGCGCTGCTGGCCACCGGCCTGGCCGGCCACGGCATGGGCGAGGCGGTCGGCGCCTTCGTGTTCTCGGCCGCGCTGATCACGCTGTTCGGCGTCACCGGCTGGTTCGAGCGCGCCATCCGCCATATCCCGCTGTCGATCGCCGGGGCGATGCTGGCCGGTGTGCTGGTCAAGTTCGGCATGAACGTGTTCGTCTCGCTGCAGGGCCGCATCGAGCTGGTGCTGCCGATGTTCTTCACCTACCTCGTGCTGAAGCGGCTGGCGCCGCGCTACGCGGTGGTCGGCGTGCTGGCGGTCGGCGTCGCGCTGGCGGCCTTCTTCGGCCTGATCCGGCCCGAAGGCCTGCACTGGGACATCGCCACCCCGATCTGGACCACGCCGGTGTTCGAGCCGGCCGTGCTGATCGGCGTCGGCATCCCGCTGTTCGTGGTCACCATGGCCTCGCAGAACATCCCCGGCGTGGCAGTGCTGCGCTCTTCGGGCTACCACCCGCCGATCTCGCCGCTGATCGGCTGGACCGGCTTCGTCAACCTGGTGCTGGCGCCGTTCGGCTGCTTCGCGCTCAACCTGGCGGCCATCACCGCGGCCATCTGCATGGGCCGCGAGGCGCACGAGGATCCGGCCAAGCGCTACCTCGCCGCGGTGGCGGCCGGCGGCTTCTACCTGCTGCTGGGCCTGCTCGGCGGCTCGGTCGGCGCGCTGTTCGCGGCCTTTCCCAAGGAACTGGTGCTGGCGGTGGCCGGCATCGCGCTGTTCGGCGCGCTGGCCAGCGGCCTGGCGCTGGCGGTGCGCGAGGAGGCCCAGCGCGAGCCGGCGCTGATCACTTTCCTGGTCACCGCCTCGGGCATGAGCCTGGCCGGCATCGGCTCGGCCTTCTGGGGGCTGGTGGCGGGCGGGCTGGCCTGGTGGTTGCTCGGGCGGGCAAGGCGGGGCGCTGACCGAGAGCGGAACCGACGGTGGAAGGACTTCGTAGGAGCGGCTTCAGCCGCGAATCGCCGTTCTGTCTACGATCGACCATTCGCGGCTGAAGCCGCTCCTACCGTCGGGCCGTACGCTCAATGCCAGCTGGCAGCCAGCACCGGCGCCAGCGCCTGCTGCTGCTCGGCCGCCAGCGTCAACTGCCCCAGCGGCGGCGGCGTGAGGCCCGCCATGGCCTGTACCAGGGCGTCCACCTGGCTCTGCAGCAGCACCTTGCCATCGGCGGTTTCGAAGCTTTCGACCCGGTAGGCGCTGCCTTGGTACCAGTCCTGCACGGTCAGGCGGTCGTCCGTCCCGACGACATCGACCACCAGATCGCTGCCGGCGCGACGGAACCACAACTGCTCGCCGGTCACGTCGGTGCCGAAGCGCACCGTGTCCTGATCGCCATCGCTGTCGCCCAGCCAGTCGTTGCCGTCGCCCCGGCCGAAGTCGTAGCGGTCATTCCCGGCGCCGCCGTACAGGGTGTCGTCACCCGCGCCGCCTTCGAGCCGGTCGTCCCCGGCCACGCCATACAATCGGTCGGCGCCACTGCCGCCGATCAGTAGGTCGTCGCCGCCCCTGCATTGATCAGGTCGTTGCCGCCTTCGCCGTACAAGCTGTCGTCGCCGTTGCCGCCATACAGGCCATCGCTGCCACCGCCGGCCCAGGCCAGCGTGCCGTTGTCGTCGAATTCCAGGGTTTCGCTGTCCGATGAACCGGAGATGCCCTTGGCCGCCACGGCGGCCGAGAGGTCGAGGTCGGTCCCGTCGGCCAATTGCAGCCGTTCGATCCGGTTGGCGCCGTACCATGGATAGCCGAAGCCGTAGTGGTTGAGGATGGCGACCGTATCGGTCCCGCCGTAGCGGATGACCAGGTTCTTGTCGACCATCTGGAATGTCAGGTCGTCGAGCCCGATGCCGCTGCCGAAGCGCAGCGTGTCCGGCTGGCTGGTGCTGCTGTTGTCGTTGATCGTGTCGTTGCCATCGCCGCGCTCGAACATGTAGGTGTCCGCGCCTTCGGTATCGAGCAGCCGGTCGTTGCCCGCGCCGCCGTCCAGCAGGTCGTCGCCGTAGCCACCGTCTAGGTAGTCGTTGCCCGTGCCGCCGTCGAGGACGTCGTTGCCGCCATAGGCCTGGACCGTGTCGTTGCCGGCACCAGCCCGGTAGACCTCGCGCGCGTCGGTCAGGCTGGGGTAGTCGGCTCCGTCGGTGCCAGTCATGGCCATGGCCATGTCGGCCAGCAGGTCCGCAAGTCGGGCCGTGCTGCCGTCGGCGAAGACGATCTGTTTGAGCGCGGCGTAGCTGCTCCAGTTCGGCGAGCCGTAGTGGTGCTTGACGGTGACCGCGTCGCCGGCGCCGTAGGCGACGATCAGGTCGTTGCCTTCGCGGTGGAACGCCAGATCGGCGGCGGCGATACCCTGCCCGAATACCAGCGTGTCGACCTCGTCGGCATCGTGCGCTGCGCTCTCGATGATGTCCGCGCCGTCGCCCAGGGCGAGGCGGTAGGTATCGTTGCCGCTGGCACCGTTCATCCAGTCGCTGCCGGTGCCGCCGACCAGGGTATCGGCGCCGATGTCGCCGTCGAGCCGGTCGTCGCCGGCGCCGCCGTCGAGCAGGTCGGCGCCCCAGCGCGCGCTCAGCGCGTCGTCGCCGCCGTTGCCGTAGACACGGTTGTCGCCGTCGCCGGCCGCGATGGTGTCGTTGCCGGCGCCGGCCACGATCCAGTCGGCGGCGGCGCCGAAATCGCTGTTGACCGCGGCGTCGCCCAGCACGAGTGCGCTGGCCGAGATCAGGGCCTGCAAGGATTGCAGGCTGCCGCCGTCGAAGACCACCTGCTTGAGGCCGGCATAGCTGGCCCAGTTCGGCGAACCATAGTGATACTTGACGGTGATCGAGTCGCCCGCGCCGTAGCCGATGACCAGGTCGTTGCCCACGCGGCGGAAGCTTAGATCGGCTGCCGCGATGCCCGGCCCGAACACCAGCGTGTCGGTCTCGTCGGCGTCGTGCACCGCGCTCTCGATGGTGTCCGCGCCGTCGCCGCGGCGGAAGCCATAGAGGTCGGCCCCGCCGTCGCCTTGCAGGAAATCGCTGCCCGTCCCGCCGATCAGGGTGTCGTTCGCACTGTCGTCGCCGCCCACCAGGCGATCGTCACCGGCGCCACCGAGCAGCAGGTCGTTGCCGGCGGCGCCTTCCAGCGTGTCGTGGCCGGCGGCGCCGAACAGCGCGTCCTGGCCGGCACCGCCCTGCAGCGGGCCGGTCGCCCCGTTCACGCCGGCCAGGTCGAATTCGTTCAGGTCCAGCTGCAAATCCGCCAGCGCGGCCGGGTCGGCCTGCGTCGCCACGCGGGCCAGCGTGCTGCGGTAGTCCCAGCCCATGTGCGCCAGGTTGTCGCCGCCGTGTGCACTGACGAAGGTCAGGAGGTCGAGCAGCGCGCCGGCCGCGTCGACCTCGGCTGCGGCTGCGATCTGTGCATCGAGCCTGCCGAAGTCCATCCGCACGCCGGTCTCGTCGAACACCAGTTCGACCTGGTCGAACCAGTCCGCCTGGCGGGTCTGGACGGCCAGCGCCTGGTAGACCGAGCCGGCCAGCGACCGCCAGGCCTGCATCAGCAGGTCGAGCTGGGGCCGCTCGATCAGGCCGTAATACGTCAAGTCCGCGATCGAGCCATTGTTGGAGCTGGTACCCAGCGGGAGCAGCCCGTTCCAGGTGAACGGGTCGTTCTCGCCAGGCCCGCTGACCAAGGTCCGGCCATTGAAGCGTTCCAGCGTCTCCACATAGGGCAGCACGGCATGGTCCTGGCCGTCGCGCACGGTCAGCACCACGTCGCGATCGGCGTAGGTCAGGCGGTAGGCGTGGCCGTCTTGCCATTGCATGAAGCCATCCTGTCCGCCCTGCAGCGGGCTGGTCTCGCCCCAGGCCAGCACGATCTGCCCTACCAGCGCCGCCTGTTCGGAGCTGCTGGTGGCCTGGGCGAAGCGCTGCACCAGTGCCAGCAGTTGGGGCGACTGGCTCATCGCCTCGCGCAGGTCGCGCACCTGGCCGGAACCCTGCAGGTCGGGCAGGGCGGCGGCGGCTTCGCTGATCGGCAGCGGGTCGACGTATTCGCGGTGGAAGGTGTCCTGGCCGAGGTTCAGGGCATTGGTCAGGCCGGTGCTGCCATCGGTGCGGGTGTACTCGCCGCCATACAGGATGACGTTACCATTGCCGAGATTGCGATCTTGCAGCGATGAGTGCAGCGAGATGCTCGCCACGCCGTGGGCATCGAGCGATTGCAGTTCGCCGGCCTGCGATATGCCGTCCTGGTTCAGATCGCGCCAGAGCTTGAGTTCGTTCCAGGCCGCGTCGGCCGCGCTGAGCTGGCCGTCGGCGTTGCTGTCGAGCATGCGGGCGGCGGCGAAGCCATCGGTGGCCGTACCGCCCGGAACCTGGGTATCGACGCCGAACAGTTCGCGGCCGGAGTCGATGGTGCCGTTGCCGTCGAGGTCGCGAACCAGCCAGGCGTCGTCGGCGGAGAGCCAGCCGGTACCGGTCTTGAGGCCGTCGGCGTCGTGGTCGAACAGGATGTTGCCGTCGGCGGGAGTGGTTTCGACGCCGTCGCCGTCGAGGTCGAGGTCGAGGTCGAGGGCCAAGGGGTCGCGTGGGGGTTGGTAGCCGATGGCGCGGTTGAAGTCGGTGGAGACTTTGTCGTTGATGCGGCATTGGCCCAAGACAGGTTTACCGCGCTTGATTGCATCCCATTGATCTCGTGTGAAAGGAGGCTTGCCTAATGCACTACGGGCAGCATTAACTTCATCTAGCGAAATAGGAGAAGATAGTGTTTTTTGTTCCTCTCTATGTATTTTATCGTAAATGGATTCAGTTACTCGACGTAATTTATCTTCGAGAGATTCAGATCCGCCATTGCCATTACCAAACCACTTGGCCTCCATGACGCCGCGAGTGACCATGTAGGAAGTCACTCCGACGGCTAATACGGCAGCTGCGTTTGATGCAGTTGCCGCGCCCATTATTTTTGCTGCATTGCTTGTCGCCCCAAGAATACCATTTATGGCTCCAGCAACATCAACTCCGGAAACATCATCTCCTCTTTGGATAGCTTGAGCGATTTTTGCCATGCTCATTAGTGCGCCAAGTGCGGCGAGATGTGAGGAGACAGCAGTTCCGAAGTTGGCCGACGTAGAAGCCATGTCGGCTGCCGATATATAGGTACCTGCCAACGTCATTGCTGCGCCATAGCTATCCTCTTGGAAATATGAACCTGTTCCATCTTGTCCAATAGTGCGAATCCATTCAACGGTTCCACTCAGTCCAATCCAATCGGTTGACATTTGTAATCCTTAAATTAACAAGAGAAAAAATAAGAAACCAGCAACGGGGGCCGAGATTAATGCGATGAGTCTAATCAATCTGGCTTTTTCTGATTCTAAACAGGTTAATCTTATGGCTTCGGGTAGTGAGAGTTGTGTATACCTCTCACCTAGGTGCATTGATGCTGTGGCTGCCAAAATCCCTGGGATTAATGCTGGTGAAAATAAGAACCAACATCCAAAACTAATGGCTGCATAAACCTTCCAGTTGGTTAATGCATTGCCCCCACTCCTTTCAATTTCTTCCCATCCAGCCCATATTGATAAGCAGCTGTAGGAAAAGAAAATCATTGCTAATACATACAGGAATGCGCGAATTAATAATCCTTTTTTTATTGGTTTGAAAAGACTTAATTTCCCTTTTTCCAGTGGATTTGCTGCAATGATTTTAAGGATCAATGCGCAGCCTAAGATTAGAGTGGTAATGTTAAATGTAAAATATGCGGAAACTGTGAAGTCGCTCGTCATCTCGTCACCCGGTGAGTGAAATAAAAGGCGGATTAAAAAACGAACCCGGCATGTTATAGATTCTATCTGCCTGTAGCCACCAAAACCGCCGGTCGGCGCCAGTTTCCAAAGTCCGGCGACCTCTTGACTGCCTCAGCCTGTAGCGGGCTGGTCTCGCCCCAGGCCAGCGCGATCTGCCCGGCCAGCGCCGCCTGCTCGGTACTGCTGGCGGCCTGGACAAAGCGCTGCACCAGTTCGAGTAACTGGGGCGACTGGCTCATGGCCTCGCGCAGGCTGCGGACGTGGCCGGAGCCTTGCATGTCGGGCAGGGCGGCGGCGGCCTCGCTGACCGGCAGCGGGTCGACGTATTCGCTGTGGAAGGTGTCTTGGCCGAGGTTGTGGGCATTGGCGAGGCCGGTGCTGCCATCGGTACGGGTGTACTCGCCACCGTATAGGATGACGTTACCATTGCCGAGGTCGCGATTCTGCAGGGTGGCGCTCAGGCCGATGCTCGCGATGCCATGGGCGGCCAGTGATTGCAGTTCGCCGGCCTGCGAGAGGCCGTCCTGATTGAGGTCGCGCCAGAGCTTGAGTTCGGACCAGGCGGTGTCGTCGGCGCTGAGGACGCCGTCGGCGTTGCTGTCGAGCATGCGGGCGGCGGCGAAGCCATCGGTGGCCGTACCGCCCGGAACCTGGGTATCGACGCCGAACAGCTCGCGGCCGGAGTCGATGGTGCCGTTGCCGTCGAGGTCGTGGACCAGCCAGGCGTCGTCGGCGGAGAGCCAGCCGGTACCGGTCTTGAGGCCGTCGGCGTCGTGGTCGAACAGGATGTTGCCGTCGGCGGGAGTGGTTTCGACGCCGTCGCCGTCGAGGTCGAGGGCGAGCGGGTCGCGTGGGGGTTGCCAGCCGATGGCGCGGTTGAAGTCGGTGGAGACTTTGTCGTCGATTTGATCGTAGGCGCCGCGGCCTTCGCGGTTGAATTCTGGGGCTGAATAATCCAGATCAATAGTGATTGGATCTATACCGTACCTGCGGGAGTCATTCATAGGGTCATTAATTGTGATTCCTATCCTGACAGCATCGTATACCTTTTGTGCCAAATCCTCGTCGGGTTGAATGCTCAGTCCAATTTGTACCCCCACATCATTGTTCCAACGATCCATGTTGGATTCTTCCGCTGTATTGGGGTCGTTTACTTCATGATCTTCAGTGACGGAACGTGCGTACGCTTCTCCAAAGCGGATCGTTAGCATTGCTGAAAATAGTGCGTGTCGATAGGCGTCGTATTGATCATTAATACCCTTTGCTTCCCCTTGCTTCAAGCCGCCACGTTTGTCAGCCTGGTAATTCGAATACAGGCCTGCGGTTATAAGTGTCATGATTTTCTTTCCTGTTCAAAAGAGAAAGTTTTTCGCCCGTTCGTCTGATTAATAAAAAGGCGGCCACTGTTTGAGCAAAATTCTTTGATCAATTTTAAAGGGGTCCACTCCATATCTTTGCTTTTCGATAAGGAAACTATATTTAGTACTCGCCCGCGTCTAAGGAATATTAAATTATATTTCCCCTCGCTGTCCGGAGTGTAATAGATGTATTCAAGCATTGATAGTTCACCTTGCATTTTCTTTTCTAGAGTATCTTTATCTTCGTAAGCATGTTGGATACATACTCTCTCAGCATTTACATTCTGCGAGAATAGATCCATTTCTTGCTCGTTGCTGTGCGCAAATGCTCTAAGGGCCTCCTTGATTCTATATTCATGCTGTGATCTTTGATGGAAATTCCAGGCGAAAATCATTCCTAAAATAACTATCATGGCGAAGAGCTTATGCCAAATTGATTTGGCCTGCCAGATCGCTGGGATATTTACCATCATTATTTCTCGCTCCTGTATGAATTGATCGTACTTTCTCTAGTTCCCACCAAACCGCGGAAATCCGAGAAACCTGTCCGTTTTGCTAAAAAGATGAGCGAATTTCGCTTAATTTTTGAGCGGCTCTGCCCTGTTTGGCTTGTTTTTCCCCACTCTATGGTTGGCTGGCAGAGTTTCTCATCAGCCTGCTAAGAGTGTCTCCTCGATCAAGTGCGTCTGTAACATTGCAATGTTGCTTGCAATGGCTTCTAGATCAGCTTCTGCCAAGATATTTTTTGGCGAAGGCAAGCCGCCACTGGTTATTTCATTATAAATATCGGTTACTTCGCTTATCATTTCCTCCTTGAAAGAAAAGATCTGACCACACTTAGCCAGGCCCATGAAAAGGAATAACAAGCAAAATTTATCGCCAAGATTCGAGAAAATTCAAATAAGGCGAACCATCCTTGATAGTTCACATCGCTACACTCACTCCTGGCGAGAGTAGGGTCAAGTAATGTGTATTCTCGAAGGGCTAAATTAAATACTGTTATAAATACAATTGGCCATAATATCTCAGCCTCGCCATTCCATGCATCTCTCGCTCGGATCGCTCTGAGCACATTTAGCAGTGAAAAAAGTGCATACAGCGTAAAAAATATACAAAATAAGCCGCCGATAAGTAGCAATTTTTTCCAAGGAAAAAATGTGGCGCAATTTTATTTAAGAACAAATCCAGACACAATGTATATGCAAATACCAGTAAGAAATCTATGTAAAACATAACGTCCTTTCGATCTGTAAAGACATAAGGGGACTTCCAGAAACCTCGAATTCTGGCACTTTGGTCATCGTAACCCGTCGATTTTTCAGTTGCGTAGAATTCCGGAAAGTAGGTTTCTGGAAGTGCCCTCAAACCTCGAGTGGCTCCAAGTCTGATGACCTTACTGTATCACTATAAGTAAAAATATATTTTCCAAGAAGTTCTGGCAGGTAACTGGTCTCAAAATTGAATCCCCCAGTTCGGCTCTACCTTTCTTGTTTCCTCGCACACGCAGCTGCGGGCGATCCGACCCGACGGCCACCAAGCTGGAATGCCGTCTTCCCCATGCTGCCGAAGCCGGGTTACATCTCGGCCGACAGCCACGCCCCATCCGTTTGCTAGGCTAGTAGCATGCGCCCTCGCTTCTTTCTGCCGTCTTTCCTCGCCGTCCTGCTGGCCGGTTGCGCCAACATCGCCTACGTCGGCCAGGCCGCCGGCGGCCAGGCCGAAGTCATGAACAAGTCGCGGCCGATCGGCGCGGTGATCGACGATCCGGCCACGTCGCCGGCGCTGGCCGACAAGCTCCGGCTGGCGCGCCGCATCCGCGCCTTCGCGATCAGCGCGCTCGGCCTGCCCGACAATGCCAGCTACACCCGCTACGCCGACCTGGGCCGGCCCTATGCGCTGTGGAACGTGGTCAGCACGCCGCCCTTGTCGCTGCAGCCGACCGAGAGCTGCTTCCCGATCGCCGGCTGCCTGGCCTACCGCGGCTACTACGTCGAGGCCGACGCCCAGCGCTATGCCGACGAGCGCCGGGCGGCCGGCGAGGACGTGTTCCTCTACGGCATCCCGGCCTATTCGACGCTGGGCTGGTTCAACGATCCACTGCTCAACACCACCGCGCGCTACGACGAGACGGCGCTGGCGCGGCTGATCTTCCACGAGCTGGCGCACCAGGTGGTCTACGTGCAGGACGACAGCGCCTTCAACGAGGCCTTCGCCACCGCGGTCGAGCTCGAGGGCTTCGAGCGCTGGCTGGCCGAGCGCGCCGATCCGGCGCTGGAAGCCGGCTACCGCAAGGCGGAGCTGCGCCGCGCCGCCTTCCGCGCGCTGATGGAGGACGGCCGCCGGCAACTGGCTGCGATCTACGGCAGCGAAGCGGGCGAGAACGAGAAACTGGAAGAGAAGGGCAGGGTGCTGGCGGCGCTGGGCGAGCGCTATGCGGCGCTGAAGGCCGAGTGGGGCGGCTACCTGGGCTACGACTATTGGTTCGCGCCCTTGCCCAACAATGCGCATTTCGCCTCGCAGGCGACCTACCACGACAAGGTGCCGGCCTGGCGCGCGCTGTTCCGCTCGGTCGGTGGCGATTTCCCGGCCTTCTTCGCGGCGGCGCGGGCGCTGGCGCAAAAAAATAAGGCCACCCGTGACGAAACACTGGCGGCCGTGGGAGTTGCTGCTTTTTCAGGGGAGAGGCAGCAAGGAGCAATGACCGGCATCCCTGCCGATCAAGGGCGACGGGTGTCGCGAGACACCCGTTGAGATCACGCGCTACGGATCATGCCGATTGCACCTTGGGCGTTCCATGCGGGCTTTCGTCATCAGGGTAAACGGTAGGTCCCGTGTAATCCGCCGGTATTGTCAGGCTGCTAAGGCGGCCGGCGCCTTGCCCTCGAGCTGGACTTCGGCTTCGACCTCCGGCTGCGCCTGGCCCGCCAGCACGCTGCGCATCTTTTCCTCGTCGAGCGCGTTCTCCCACTTCGCCACCACCACGGTGGCCACGCCGTTGCCGATGATGTTGGTCAGCGCGCGGCATTCGCTCATGAAGCGGTCGATGCCGAGGATCAGCGCCATGCCGGCCACCGGCACGCTCGGCACCACCGCCAGCGTCGAGGCCAGCGTGATAAAGCCGGCGCCGGTGATGCCCGAGGCGCCCTTGGAGGTGAGCATGGCCACCAAGAGGATGGTCAGTTCCTGGCCCAGCGTCAGGTCGGTGTTGGTGGCCTGGGCGATGAACAGCGCCGCCATGGTCATGTAGATGTTGGTGCCGTCGAGGTTGAACGAATAGCCAGTCGGCACCACCAGGCCGACCACCGGCTTGGCGCAGCCCAGGCGCTCGAGCTTCTGCATCAGCCGCGGCAGCGCGCTCTCGGACGAGCTGGTGCCGAGCACGATCAGCAGTTCTTCCTTGATGTAGGCGATGAAGCGGGTGATCGAGAAGCCGGCCCAGCGTGCGATGGCGCCGAGCACGACCAGCACGAACAGCGCGCAGGTCAGGTAGAAGCTGCCCATCAGCTTGGCCATCGGGATCAGCGAATCGACGCCGTACTTGCCGATGGTGAAGGCCATTGCGCCGAAGGCGCCGACCGGGGCGGCCTTCATGATGATGTTGACCACCCCGAACACCGCGTGCGACAGCTGCTCGATCAGGCTCAGCACCGGCCGGCCGCGCTCGCCCATGGCCGACAGCGAGAAGCCGAACAGGATGGCGATCAGCAGCACCTGCAGGATGTCGCCCTTGGCGAAGGCATCGACGAAGGTGGTCGGGATGATGTTGAGCACGAAGTCGGTGGTCGACATCGCGTGCGCCTTCTCGGTGAACTGGGCGATGGCGTGGGCGTCGAGCTTCGTGACGTCGGCGTTGAAGCCGGCGCCGGGCTTGAGCAGGTTGGCGACCAGCAGGCCGATGGCCAGCGCGACGGTGGAGACGATCTCGAAGTAGAGCAGCGCCTTGCCGCCGACGCGGCCGACGCGCTTCATGTCCTGCATGCCGGCGATGCCGGCCACCACGGTGCAGAAGATCACCGGCGCGATGATCATCTTGATCAGCTTGATGAAGCCGTCGCCCAGCGGCTTGAGATCGACGCCGAGCTTCGGTTCGAAGTGGCCGATCAGGATGCCGGCGGCGATGGCGAACAGCACCTGCACGTACAGGATGCGGTAGAACGGTTTTTTCATGGTGGCGTCTCCTCGTTGGGTGACGCGATGGTCCGCCCGCGGTGGCCGCGCCGCCATTACGGCTTCCCACTCGGCGGCATGCGGGTGTCCCGATTGTGGGGGACCACTAAGGACGGTGAAATGTGAAACGTGAAAGGTGAAACGTGGTTCGTCGCTGCGCCGCTCGGATTTAGCCAAGGCGCGTGTTTTAAGGTGCGGCAACGCCGCACCAGTTTCACGTTTCACTCATGCCGCGCAGCGGCGAATCACGTTTCACCACGCCGCGCAGCGGCGTTTCACGCTTCAACTTACAATGCCGCCCAAGGCGCGCCCACGCGCCAGGAGGACACTGCATGAAATGCCCGTATTGCGGTTCGCTCGATACCCAGGTGGCCGATACGCGGCTGTCGGAAGAGGGCGACAGCGTGCGCCGGCGCCGCAAGTGCGGCGCCTGCGACAAGCGCTTCACCACCTTCGAGATGGCCGAGGTGCGGCCGCCGCAGGTGGTCAAGGCCAACGGCAGCCGGGCCGACTACGACCGCGAGAAGGTGCGCGTCAGCTTCATGCGCGCGCTGCACAAGCGGCCGGTGCCGACCCAGCTGGTCGACGAGGCGATCGCCCGCATCGACCAGAAGGTGCTGAGCCTCGGCGAGCGCGAGATCGATTCGCGCCGCATCGGCGAGATGGTGATGGCCGAGCTGGCCAAGCTCGACAAGGTCGCCTACATCCGCTTCGCCTCGGTCTACCGCAGCTTCCAGGACGTCGACGACTTCAAGGACGTGATCCGCGAAGTGAGCAAGAAGCCATGAAGCTCGCCCGGCCCGACCTGGATCGCGCCGAGGCGGCCGGCGTGCTGCAGCCCGGCCAGGCCGGCGCCCTGTGGCAGTTCCTCGCCGCCGGCCAGGCCGAGGTGCCGCAGTTCCGCTTCGCCCACCTGCTGTACTACTTCGGCGGCATGATCGCGATCGCCGCGATGAGCCTGTTCATGACCGTCGGCTACCAGGTCGCCGGGCCCTGGCTGCTCACCGTGTTCGCGGTCGGCTACGGCTTCCTGGCCTGGTGGCTGGGCGACCGGTTCCTGCGCCGCCAGCTGGCCATCCCGGCCGGCATCCTGTTCACCCTGGCCATCGTGCTGGTGCCGCTGGCGGTCTACGGCATCGAGGCCGGGCTCGGGCACTGGGACCACGACGGCGCCTACGCCGACTACCACCGCTACATCGACTGGCGCTGGCTGTTCCTCGAACTGGCGACGCTGGCCGCGGCCGCCGTCCTGCTGTGGCGCTACCGGCTGCCCTTCATGCTGATGCCGGTGGCGGTGACGCTGTGGTACCTGAGCATGGACGTGGCGGCCTGGATCGCCTACGGCGTGCCCGGCGACGACGAGTGGACCTACTACGCCTCGCTGTGGGAGCTGCGCAAGTTCGTCTCGCTCGGCTTCGGCCTCGCCATGCTGCTGCTGGCGCTGCGCATCGACCTCGCCACCCGGCGCGACGCGCGCGACTACGCCTTCTGGCTCTACCTGTTCGGCATGCTGGCGTTCTGGGGCGCGCTGTCGTCGATGGATTCGGGCAGCGAATGGGGCAAGTTCGGCTACTGCCTGATCAACCTCGGCCTGATCTTCGCCGGCGCTGTGCTGTCGCGCCGCGTCTTCGTGGTGTTCGGCGCGCTGGGCGTGGCCGGCTATCTCGGCTACCTGGCCTGGGGCCAGTTCAAGAACAGCCTGCTGTTCGCCTTCGTGCTGTCGCTGATCGGCCTCGCCATCGTGTTCGCCGGCGTCTGGTGGAACAAGCACGGCGAGGCGCTCGGCGCGCGCTGGCGGCGCAGGCTGTCGCCGCAGCTGGCCGAGCTGATCGAGGCGCGCCGCGCATGAGCTTCGACGCCGCCGACCACCGCCACATGGCCGCCGCGCTGCGCATCGCCGAGGGCGGCCGCAATCTCGCCACCCCCAATCCGAGCGTCGGCTGCGTGCTGGTGCAGGCCGGCCGCGTGATCGGCCAGGGCCATTCGCAGCAGGCCGGCGGCGCCCACGCCGAGGTGATGGCGCTGCGCGACGCCGCCGCGCGCGGCGAATCGGTCGCCGGCGCCACCGCCTACGTCACGCTCGAGCCGTGCTCGCACCACGGCCGCACGCCGCCGTGCGCGCTGGGTCTGATCGAGGCCGGCGTGGCGCGGGTGGTGGCCGCCATCGGCGACCCGAACCCGCTGGTGTCCGGCCGCGGCTTCGGCCTCTTGCGCGAGGCCGGCATCGCGGTCGAGACCGGCCTGCTGGCGGCCGAGGCGCGCGAATCGCTCAAGGGCTTCCTCAGCCGCATCGAGCGCGGCCGGCCGTGGCTGCGGCTCAAGATCGCCGCCAGCCTCGACGGCAAGGTCGCGCTGGCGAGCGGCGAATCGCAATGGATCACCGGGCCCGCGGCGCGCGCCGACGTGCAGCGGTTGCGCGCACGTTCCTGCGCCATGCTCACCGGCAGCGGCACCGTGCTGCACGACGATCCGCTGCTGACCGTGCGCGAGCTCGACGGCCAGCCGTGGCAGGGCCGCCAGCCGCTGCGCGTGGTGCTGGACAGCCGCGGCCAACTGCCGCCCACCGCGCGGCTGCTGGCCGCGCAGGGCCGCACGCTGGTGGTGACCGCCGCCGCGCCGGCCGCCCACGTCGCGGCGCTCGAAGCGGCCGGGGCCGAGGTGATCGCGCTGCCCGACGCCGCCGGCCGGGTCGACCTGGCCGCCACGCTGGCCGAGCTGGGCCGGCGCGGCATCAACGAGGCCACGGTCGAATCCGGCGCGCGGCTCAACGGCGCCTGGCTGGACAGCGGCCTGGTCGACGAGCTGGTGCTCTACCAGGCGCCGGTGCTGCTCGGCGGCGCGGCGCAGGATCTGGCCGATTTCACGCTCGCGCGGCTGGCCGACAAGCTGGCGCCGCGCGTGGCCGATCTGCGCCGGGTCGGCGCCGACCTGCGCTACACCCTGCGTTTCCGCGAGGCCTGAGATGAGCTTCCACGACCATTTCTCCACCCAGTCGGCGGCCTATGCGCAATACCGGCCGAACTACCCCGCCGCGCTGTTCGACTGGCTGGCCGCCGTCGCGCCGGCCCATGGCCTGGCCTGGGACGCCGCCACCGGCAACGGCCAGGCCGCGCTGGAGCTGGCCGCGCGCTTCGACCGGGTGATCGCCACCGAGCCTTCGGCCGGCCAGCTTGCCAATGCGCCGCGGCGCCCCAATATCGACTACCGGCAGGAGCCGGCCGAGCGCAGCTCGCTGCCCGACGGCGGCGCCGACCTGGTCACCGTCGCCCAGGCGCTGCACTGGTTCGACCTGCCGGCCTTCCTGGCCGAGGCCGGCCGGGTGCTGGCGCCCGGCGGCGTGCTGGCGGTGTGGTGCTACGAGGTGTTCCGCTGCGAGCCGGCCGTCGACGCGCTGGTGTCGGACTACTACCACGCGGTGGTCGGCTCCTACTGGCCGCCCGAGCGGCGCTGGGTCGAGCAGGGCTACGCCGGCCTGGAACTGCCGTTCGCGCCGCTGGCCGCGCCGGAATTCGAGATGGCGCTCGACTGGACGCTCGACGCGCTGGTCGGCTACCTCGGCACCTGGTCGGCCACGCAGCGCTATAAAGACGACAAGGGCATCGATCCGCTGCCGGCGCTGCGCGAGCGCCTGTTGGCCGCCTGGGGCGATCCGGCGCAGCCGCGCCGCGTCGCCTGGCCACTTACCGTACGGGCCTGCCGCAAGCCGGCCTGAGGAACGCCTGGATGAGTTATGCATGGCGATGCAACAGATCGAACTGCAGCACGGGCTCCCGGCAGAGCCGGGAGCGCGAGGTCAGCGCATGCTCGGCCACCGGCGCCCCTTGATTTATTCCGACTCCCCCGCCCTCGCCGCCGCGAGGGAGCCTCGCTTTGCTCGGGTGTGGATGTCTCGACCGTCCATTCGCCAACTCTTTGAGCTCAATCAGTCCCTGAAAGGATTTCCATGTTCACCGGCATCGTCGAAGCCACCGGCAAGATCGCCACCGTGCAACCGCTCGAAGGCGAAGGCCTGCGCGTGATGGTGGTCAGCGAGCACTTCCCGCTCGCCGACGTGGCCATCGGCGACAGCATCGCGGTCAGCGGCGCCTGCATGACGGTGGTGGCCAAGACCGAGCGCAGCTTCAAGTTCGACATCTCGGCCGAATCGCTGCGCTGCACCGTCGGCCTCGACGACCCGGGCCGCGAGGTGAACCTCGAGAAGGCGATGCGCTTCGGCGACCGCGTCGGCGGCCACCTGGTGTCGGGCCACGTCGACGGCCTCGGCGAAGTGATGAAGTTCCAGCAGGTCGGCGAGAGCTGGCAACTGGTGGTGCAGGCCGAGAAGAGCCTGGCCAAGTACGTCGCCATCAAGGGCTCGATCGTCATCGACGGCGTGTCGCTGACCACCAACCAGGTCAAGGACGTGCAGGACCGCTGCATCTTCTCGGTCAACCTGATCCCGCACACGGTCGAGGTCACCACGCTCAAGAACCTCAAGGTCGGCGACAAGGTGAACCTCGAGATCGACCTGATCGCGCGCTACCTGGAGCGCATGCTGCCGGCCGGCGACGCTTTCGCCACGCTCAAGCAGCGCAAAGGTTGAGCGCTTGCATCGATGCGCATACTATATGCGCATCATTCCTGCGCCGGGAGCCTGCCATGAATCGAGTCGCCGAACAGCCCGCCGAATACGCCGCCGAAGCCAAGAAGGCCGCCAACCTGTCGATCAACGCCGCGCTGCTGGCCGAGGCCAAGGCGCTCGGCATCAACCTGTCGCAGGCCTTCGAGGCCCATCTCGCCGTGCTGGTGCGCGAGGAGAAGGCGCGCCGCTGGAAGGAAGCCAACCGCGAGGCGATCGAGGGCTACAACCGCTACGTCGAGGAACACGGCGTGTTCAGCGACGGCTGGCGGAGCTGGTGATGGCGCAGTTCGACGTCTGGCACAATCCGGACCCGGCCAGCGCTGAGCGGATTCCCTATTTGGTCGAATTGCAGCACGACCTGCATGACGGGCTCGACACCGTGCTGGTGGCGCCGCTGACCGAGGCTATGCACTACGGCCGCCCGGCCATCGAACGGCTGCAGCCGCTGCTCGATTTCGAAGGCGGTCGCTACGTGCTGCTTACCCCCGAACTCGCCGGCGTGCCCCGCCGCCGGCTCAAGAACAAGGCCGGCCAGGTGCCGGCCGAACGCGCCGCTCTGCTGGCGGCGCTCGACTGCCTGATCACCGGATTCTGAACATGACCATTTCCCCCGTCCCCGAACTGATCGCCGAGCTCGCCGCCGGCCGCATGATCGTCCTGATGGACGACGAGGACCGCGAGAACGAGGGTGACCTCGTGATGGCGGCCGAGCACGTCACGCCCGAGGCGATCAACTTCATGGCCAAGCATGCGCGCGGCCTGATCTGCCTGACGCTGACCGAGCAGCGCTGCCGCCAGCTTGAGCTGCCGCTGATGGTGACGCGCAACGGCGCCTCGCACGGCACCAACTTCACGCTGTCGATCGAGGCCGCCGAGGGCGTGACCACCGGCATCTCGGCCGCCGACCGCGCCCGCACCGTGCTGGCCGCGGTGGCGCGCGACGCGCGGCCGGCCGACATCGTCCAGCCCGGCCACATCTTCCCGCTGATGGCGCGCGAGGGCGGCGTGCTGGCCCGCGCCGGCCACACCGAGGCCGGTTGCGACCTGGCGCGCATGGCCGGCTGCCTGCCGGCGTCGGTGATCTGCGAGGTCATGAACGACGACGGCACCATGGCGCGGCTGCCCGAGCTGCTGCCGTTCGCCGAGCAGCACGGCCTCAAGATCGGCACCATCGCCGACCTGATCCACTACCGCAGCCGCACCGAATCGCTGGTCGACCAGGTCGGCGAACGCACGGTGACCACCCCGGCCGGCGAATTCCGCCTGGTGGCGTTCAAGGAGCAGGGCTGCACCGCGACCCACCTGGCGCTGGTCAAGGGCCAGATCCGGCCCGACGACGAGGTGCTGGTGCGCGTGCACGAGCCGCTCAGCGTGCTCGACTGGCTCGACGCCGGCCAGACCCGCCATTCCTGGGGCATCTACCAGAGCCTGGCCGCCATCGCCGAGGCCGGCCGCGGCGTGCTGGTGATGCTGCACCGAGACGAGAGCGGCGAGGACCTGCTGGCGCGGGCGCTGCCCGAGCTCAAGCTCAACCAGCCGACCAAGTGGGATCTGCGCACCTACGGCGTCGGCGCGCAGATGCTCAAGACGCTCGGCGTGGGCAAGATGAAGCTGCTGTCGCCCGAGCGCAAGATGCCGAGCATGGCCGGTTTCGGGCTCGAGGTGACGGGCTTCGTCGAGCCATGAGCGGTCTCGGTAGGCCCTGATTCATAAGGGGTTTTTGACGGGGCGTGGGCGGCTTGCTAATATATACGACCGTATATACGGAGGTCGCCATGAGCCAAGTCGTGCTGCGCAAGGTCGGTTCCAGCTTCGTCACCACCATTCCGGCCGAGATCGTGCACAGCCTGCACCTGGCCGAAGGCCAGAAGTTCGAGGTGACGCCCGAGAACGGCCGCCTGCTGCTGACGCCGGTCGACGAGGCTTTTGCCGAAGGCTGGGCGGCTTATCAGGAAGTGCTTGAGCAATACCGGCCGGCCTTCCAGAAGCTCGCCGAGCTCTGATGACCGCTCCGGTCCGCTTCCTGCCCGAAGCCTTGGTATTGCTGGTCCACGAGGACCAGATCCGGGCTTTCGGCGGGATGCAGGGCGTGCGCGACATCGAGCTGATGCGCTCGGCCCTGGGGCAGGCCCAGCAGACTTATGGCTATACCGGCGATGTATTCGAGGCGGCGGCGGCCTATGCCCATTCGCTGGCCAAGAATCGTCCCTTCCTCGACGGCAACAAGCGTACCGCCGCCGCCTGCATGACCACCTTCCTAGTTGGTAATGGCTGGTGGCTCCGTTTTTCGCAGATCGACTTGGTCGACTGGCTGGTCCGCATCGCGATCGACCAGCTGGATCGGCCGGCACTGGCCGCTTTATTGCGCCAACATACAGAACGAAAGGGCTGACATGCCGCGCTTCGAACACCTCCCCGAAATCGAATCCAATCTCGACGGCCGCGGCCTCAAGGTCGGCATCGTCATGTGCCGCTTTAACAGCGACGTCTGCGAGGGCCTGCTGGCGGCCTGCCGCGACGAGCTGGTGCGGCTGGGCGTGGCGGAATCCGACCTGCTGCTGGCGACCGTGCCCGGCGCGCTCGAGGCGCCGCTGGTGCTGCAGACCATGGCCAAGTCGGGCCGTTTCGACGCGCTGGTCACCCTCGGCGCAGTGATCCGCGGCGAGACCTATCATTTCGAACTGGTATCGAACGAGTCGGGCGCCGGCGTGACCCAGGTGACGCTCGATTTCGGCGTGCCGATCGCCAACGCGATCCTGACCACCGAGAACGACGACCAGGCGCTGGTGCGCATGCAGGAGAAGGGCACCGACGCCGCCCGCGTCGCGGTCGAGATGGCCCGGTTGCAGACCGCGCTGCGCGAACGCCTCAAGCTGTAGTCGGGCCGCGGGCCATCGCCGCCCGCGCCCGTCGATCCATCCTTCCGGGAGCGCCCGTCTCCCGGCGATCCATCCCGCGCGGCCCCGGCCGCGTTTGCTCTTTCGACAGGAATGCCCATGAGCCAAGCCGCCCAACCCCAAGACGCCAAGAAGCCCCGCAGAAGTCCGCCCGCCGCCGCGCGCGCGAATTCGCCGTGCAGGGCCTGTACCAGTGGCAGCTGACCGGCGACGGCGTCGCCGCCATCGAGCGCTTCCTGCGCGACAGCAGCACCAGCTTCGTGCGCGCCGACGAGGCGCTGTTCCGCGAGATCTTCTACACCTGCATGCGCGACGCTGCGGTGCTCAAGGAAAAGCTGGTGCCGCACCTGGACCGCGACGAGGCCGACGTCAGCCCGGTCGAGCGCGCCATCCTGCTGGTCGGCGCCTTCGAGCTGACCGCCAAGCCCGAGACCCCCTACGCGGTGATCATCAACGAGGCGATCGAGATCGCCAAGACCTTCGGCGGCACCGACGGCCACCGCTTCGTCAACGGCGTGCTCGACAAGCTGGCGCTCGAAGTGCGCGCCGACGAGGTCGAAGCCGGCCGCAACAAGCGCCGCTGATCCCGCCTCCGGTCCGCCCGCGCCGCGCATGCCGCTCGACGAATTCGACCTGATCCGCCGCTACTTCACGCGCGCCACGCCGGGCGCCGCGCTCGGCATCGGCGACGATGCGGCGCTGATCGCGCCGGCGGCCGGCCTGCAGCTGGCGGTGGCGGCCGACACCATGGTCGAGGGCCGCCATTTCTTCGCCGGCGCCGATCCGTATTCGCTCGGCTGGAAGTCGCTGGCGGTCAACCTGTCGGACATGGCCGCCATGGGCGCCGCGCCGCGCTGGTTCACGCTGTGCCTGACGCTGCCGGCGGCCGACGCCGGCTGGCTGGCCGACTATGCGCGCGGCCTGTTCGCGCTGGCCGATGCGCACGGCGCCGAGCTGATCGGCGGCGATACCACCTCCGGCCTGCTGGCGATGTCGATCCAGATCCTCGGCGAGGTCGAGCCGGGCCAGGCGCTGCGCCGCGACGGCGCGCGCGACGGCGACGACGTCTGGCTGTCCGGCCCGACCGGCGCCGCCGCGCTGGCGGTGCGGCAGCGCTACGGCGAGCTGGCGCTGGCCGCTGCCGACCTGGCCCATTGCGCCGAACGGCTCGACCGGCCGGTGCCTCGGGTGGCGCTGGGCCGGGCCCTGCGCGGCCTCGCCTCGGCGGCGATCGACGTGTCGGACGGCCTGGCGGCCGATCTCGGCCACATCGCCCGCGCGTCCGGGCTGGCCGCAGAGATCGAGCTGGCCCTGCTGCCGCAGCTGCCGCTCGATCCGGCGGTGCAGGCCGTGCCGGGCTATGACCTGGCCCGGCTGGCCGGCGGCGACGACTACGAGCTGTGCTTCACCGCCGCGCCGGCCGAGCGCGCACGCATCGCCGCGCTCGGCGCGGAGCTCGCGCTGCCGCTGGCCCGCATCGGCGCCATGCGGGCCGGCCGGGGCGTCACCGTGCGCGACGCCGCCGGCCAGCCGCTGGCGCTGCCGCGCGCCGGCTTCAACCACTTCGACTAGCCCCGGCCGAAAGCGCTTCGCAATGCCCGCCCGCCAGCCCGACCTCAAGCTGCTGCTGTCCCATCCCGCCCACCTCCTGTCGCTCGGTTTCGGCAGCGGCCTGGCGCCGCGCGCGCCGGGCACCTTCGGCTCGCTGGCGGCGATCCCGTTCTACCTGCTGCTGGCCTGCTGGCTGTCGCCGCTGGCGATCGCGCTGCTGGCGATCCCGCTGTTCGCGCTCGGCGTGCCGGTCTGCGACAGGACCGGCCGCGCGCTCGGCGTGAGCGACCACGGCGCCATCGTATGGGACGAGATCGTGGCGATGCTGCCGCTGCTGGCGCTGGCGCCTCAGGGCTGGCTGGGCTGGGGCGCCGCCTTCGCGCTGTTCCGCCTGTTCGATATCTGGAAACCGTGGCCGATCCGCTGGATCGACGCGCGGGTCAAGGGCGGCCTGGGCGTGATGCTCGACGACGCGCTGGCGGCCGTGCCGGCGGCCGCGCTGCTGTGGCTGGCGTCGCCCTGGCTGGCTTGAGCGCCGCGCCAGCCGTGGCTGCGGCCTTGTGCAGGAGCGGCTTCGGCCGCGAATGACGGCTGGGCTGCGAACGCGATTCGCGGCTGAAGCCGCCCCTACGGCGGTGTCGGCGCGCGGGATACGACACGCCAGATGAGTCAGTGCCGATCTTCGAACCGATGCCGATGCCTCCTCGTAGGAGCGGCTTCAGCCGCGAATGGCATGGGAGCCCCGAACACGATTCGCGGCTGAAGCCGCTCCTGCGGCGGCGTCGGCGCCGCGGAATAAAAAACGCGGCATGGCGCTGCCGCCATACCGCGAACCTCTTTTGGAGAGGAGTGATGCCGCCGCCGGGAGGCCCGCGCCTGCCGGAATGCCTCGACCAGCCTTCACTCCGTTCGACCGCGCCGCCGGCAAAGGTTGCACGGCACGATTCCCCCGGCCGGATCCGACCGGCCGACCTTTCTTCGCCGCATTCTCCCGGTCGATCGCGACCGGCCGCCGGACCCCGCCTCAGATCCAGGCCGACAGCTCGACCAGCGCCGCCTGCGCACGCGCCAGCCGCTGCCGCCGCAAGGCCGCCAGCGGGCCGGCCAGCGCGGTGACGCCGGCTGCGTACAGCGTCTCGGCCAGCGCATCGACGTCGTGCAACTCGCCCAGCGCGTCCTGCGCCAGTTTGGCGGCCAGCGCGTTGGCTGCGCGCCCCTCGCCGAGCAGCGTGCCGTATTCCTCCAGCAGGTAGCGCAGCCGCTTGCAGTCGAGCCGCGTGCCGTGCCAGCGCGCCCGCTCGGCGAACAGCGCCGGGCCCAGCGCCAGGTCGGCCCGCAGTTGCGCGGCCAGCGCCGACTCGTGCCGGCGCAGCGCCGCCAGCAGTTCATTGCTCGGCGCCGCGTCGACGCCGCGTTCGAGCCGGCGCTCCAGCCGCCGGATCGCCCGCGCCAGCCGCTTGCCCTGCAACCGTCCCAGCAGCCTGGCCTGCTGGCGGGCCAATTCGGCGGCGCGCTCCTCCTGCCAGCGCTCCAGCCCGGCGTCGGCGACCGGCGCCAGCGTGGCCAGCAGCGCGTCCTGCACCTCGGCGTCGCGCAGCGGGCCGCCGAGATCGGCGACGCGCTTGAGCCGGCGCAGCGGCGCCGCGATCGACGCGAAATCGTCCAGCGGCCGCCACGGCGCGGCCAGGCTGCGCCAGCGCCGGATCGCCACGCGCAGGTCGTGCAGCGCTTCCGGGTCGGCTGCCGCCAGCACGCGGGCCTGCGCACCGCGCAGCGACTTCGCCGACTGGCGGTTGCCGGCCAGGATGCAACGCTTGATCGGGGACATCGC
The DNA here is from genome assembly GCF_014353015.1 of Chitinimonas koreensis. Classification (NCBI taxonomy): domain Bacteria; kingdom Pseudomonadati; phylum Pseudomonadota; class Betaproteobacteria; order Neisseriales; family Chitinibacteraceae; genus Chitinimonas; species Chitinimonas koreensis. Next base: position 3,704,592 of record NZ_CP060704.1, on the reverse strand, counting down.
GGCTTCCTCGTCTATATTCAAAAAATCGGATCAATCGGCTCAGATCATTCCGCTATCAGTGCAACTGATGCAGTCTTAACATGCACTCCAGGCATTCAAACATTTGAAAGGAGTGCATCATGTCCATCACCATCCGGCGCAGCGCGGAACGCGGTCATGCCGACCATGGCTGGCTCAAGTCCTATCACAGCTTTTCCTTCGCCGACTACTATGATCCGGCCCACATGGGCTTCGGCGCCTTGCGCGTGATCAACGAGGACCGCGTCGCCGCCGGCGCCGGCTTCGGCACCCACGGCCACCGCGACATGGAGATCGTCAGCTACGTGCTGTCCGGCGCGCTCGAGCACCGCGACAGCATGGGCAACGGCTCGGTGCTGCGTGCCGGCGACGTGCAGCGCATGAGCGCCGGCCGCGGCGTCTACCACTCCGAGTACAACGGCTCGACCGAGGAGCCGGTGCACTTCCTGCAGATCTGGATCGTACCCTCGCAGACCGGGCTCGACGCCAGCTATCAGGAATTCCACGTTGGGCCGGACGAAAAGCGCGGCCGGCTGCGGCTGATCGCGGCGCCCGAGGGCGGCGAGCGGGTGCTGGCGCTGCACCAGGACGCACGCCTCCACGCCGGCCTGTTCGACGCCGGCGAGCGCGCCGAGTTGCCGCTGGCGCCCGGTCGCCGCGCCTATGTGCACCTGGTGCGCGGCGAGCTCGCGGTGAACGGCGAGGCGCTGGCCGCCGGCGATGCGGCACTGCTGGCCGGTGAAGGCACGCTGCGGTTCGAGGACGGCCGCGACGCCGAAGTGCTGGTGTTCGACCTGGCCTGACCGCGGAACGCCGCCCGCCGCGGCCGGTCGCACGATGAAGCCCGCGACCGGCCGGTACTCCAAAGACCAACGACAATCCGCTGCAAACGATACGAGAGGAACCCGCCATGACCGTCCAAGCCCGCAAATCCGAAGGGGGCAGCTACCTGACCGAACTGAGCGTCGAAGCCGCCCGCTGGCTCGCCGATGCCGACGATTCGACCACCGCCCCCGATCCGCACCAGCTGCTCGACGCGGCGCTGGCCGCCTGCACCGCCATCACCCTGCGCATGTACGCCGCGCGCAAGGGCTTCCCGCTCGAGGACGTGCATGTCTCCATCGACCACGTCGAGCGCGACGGCGTCTACCGCATGCAGCGCAGGCTCGAGTTCGTCGGCGACCTGACCGAGGTGCAGCGCACCCGGCTGGCCGAGATCGCCGACAAGTGCCCGGTGCACAAGACCCTGAGCGGCCGCATCGAGATCGCGACCGAGACCGTCGTCGCGCCGGCGGCCTGAAGCGCTACCCGATCCGCCAATCCACCCTATTGACGAGGAGACCCCCATGTCAGCACGCATCCTGGTATTCGCCGGCAGCGCCCGGCGCGGTTCGCTCAACAAGAAGCTGGCCGGCGTGCTGGCGCAGGCGGTGCGCGACGCCGGCGGCGAGGCCAGCCTGATCGACCTGGCCGATTTCGACATGCTGCTCTACCACGGCGACTGGGAAAGCGAGAACGGCGTGCCCGAGCGCGCCCGTGCGCTCAATACGCTGCTGCAGTCGCACGACGGCCTGGCGCTGGCCTCGCCGGAGAACAACGCCTCGGTCTCCTCGCTGATGAAGAACACGCTCGACTGGCTGTCGCGCATCGATGCCGGCGCTGCCTTCCAGGGCAAGACCGCGCTGCTGACCGCCGCCTCGCCCGGTGCGCTGGGCGGCCTGCGCGGGCTCAACCACCTGCGCGACATCCTGCACACGCTCGGCGTGAGCACGCTGCCGCAGACGCTGGCGATCAGCCGCGCGCACGAGGCCTTCGGCCAGGACGGCAAGCTGTCCGATGCGCGCCAGCAGAGCCAGGTCGAGAAACTGGCGGCCAGGCTGGTCGCGGTGACGGGGGCGGTCAAGGCCCTCTGAGCCCCCCGCGCCAGGATGTGGATCGGTGCGCCGGCCGCTGTCGGCGGCCGGCCGCATGCACTTTTCGTGCGTGCCGGGGTCTATGGTGAAAGCCGATCGAGGAGAGCCGCCATGCGCCGCACCGTAATGCTACCCATCCTGTCCGCCGTCCTGCTGGCCGCCTGCGCCACCCTGCCGCCGCCGCTCTCGGTCGACGACGTCATCGCGCTGAGCAAGCAGGGCACCACCCCCAACGCGCTGATCGCCATGATCCGCGACAGCCGCACCAGCTACCGCCTGAGCGCCAGCGACATCGTCCGCCTCAACAAGGCCGGCGTCGCCGAGCCGGTGCTCGACTACATGCAGCAGACCCAGCTCGACGACGTGCGCCAGGAAGAACGCATGCGGCAATGGGACTACGGCCCGCGCTTCGGTTTCGGCTGGTGGCGGCGCTGGTAGCGCGGCGCAGGCGCCGGGCCAGTGTTCATTCGGCGGTGCGACATGGATACCGCTGCGACCTGCTTTTGTAGGAGCGGCTTCAGCCGCGAATGACGACGGCGACACCTCCACGATTCGCGGCTGAAGCCGCTCCTACGGAACACCGCTGCATCGCGCTGATCGTGGCGCTGCATCGTCCCCTATAAGCGCAAATCGGGCACGGAGAAAGCTCCGTGCCCGATTCACATGCGACCGCCAGGGACAGCGAACGAGCGTCAGCGAGGCTCCTCGCCCTAAGGGCGAGGCGGGGGAGTGGGAGAGAAATCGAGCGAAGATCTGCCTGCTTGCTTCCCCACTGCCGCCCAAATCAGCCCGGCTTTGCCGGGTGCCAGCCAATCGTCAACGCTTACGCGTCGCCAGGTAGATCCGAAGGCGCTACATCGTTTTCTTGCGCCTTATCTGTTTCCCCAAAAGCGAATCGGGCACGGAGAAAGCTCCGTGCCCGATTCACATGCGACCGCCAGGGACAGTGAACGAGCGTCAGCGAGGCTCCTCGCCCTAAGGGCGAGGCGGGGGAGTGGGAGAGAAATCGAGCGAAGATCGGCCTGCCTCCCCACTACTGCCCAAATCAGCCCGGCTTCGCCGGGTGCCAGCCAATCGTCAACGCTTACGCGTCGCCAGGTAGATCCGAAGGCGCTACATCGTTTTCTTGCGCCTTATCTGTTTCCCCAAAAGCGAATCGGGCACGGAGAAAGCTCCGTGCCCGATTCACATGCGACCGCCAGGGACAGCGAACGAGCGTCAGCGAGGCTCCTCGCCCTTAGGGCGAGGCGGGGGAGTGGGGAGAAATCGAGCGAAGATCTGCCGGCCTCCCCACTACCGTCCAAATCAGCCCGGCTTTGCCGGGTGCCCACCCATCGCCAACGCTGAACCGTCGCCAGGCAGATCAGAAGTTGTGGCGAACCGCCACGCCGAACACGCTCGGATCTTCGCCGGCAACCGGGGCGTACTTGTTGTCGCCGGTCTCGAACTTGGCCTTGGACTTGCCGTCGTTCTTGTAGGCGGCGTAGTAGCCGTACACCGTGGTGCGCTTGGACAGCGAGTAGTCCACTTCGAACGACCACAGGGCGGTGCCGTCCTGGGCGTTGCCCTTGCTTTCGTCGGCGGTGCCGTAGGCGGCCTTCAGTGTGGTAGCGCCGATGGTGTAGTTGCCGACCAGGGCCCAGGTGTCGACCTTGCTGCCGTTGTCGTTGTCGAGCTTGGCGTAGGCGGCGCCCAGCGTGAAGGCGTCGATCTTCAGGCCGCCGATCAGCTTGACGGCGCTCAGATCCTTGCCCTTGGTGGCGGCGTCCTGCTTGTTTTCGTAACCAGCGCCGATGTTCCACGGACCGGCGTTGTACTCAGCCGACAGGCCGTAGACCTGCTTGTTCGTGCCGCCGTCGACCTTGGCTTCGTCGGGCGAGAACGCGGCCTTGAGCTGGAAGCCGCTCCACACCGGCGAGTGGTACTGCACCACGTTCTTCTGGCGGGTGTGGAAGTTGGCACCGATGGCGCCGGCCGAAGCCTTGCCGTTGACCACTTGCTCGATCGGGTCGGTCTGGTTCCACATGGTGCCGACGTTGCGGTCCAGCGACTTGAACGGCATGTCGTGGTTGCCCATCAGCACGGTACCGAAGTCGCCCTTGAGGCCGACGAAGCTGTTGCGGCTGGCCCAGGCGGCGCTGTTGGCGCTGTCGTCCGGCGACACGCCGGTTTCGATCTGGAACAGGGCTTTCAGGCCGCCGCCCAGGTCTTCCTCGCCCTTGAAGCCGATGCGCGAGGCGAAGTTCTGTTCCACGAAGCGGCTGGTGGTGCCGTCGTCGCTACGTTCCAGGCCCATGTCGATGCGGCCGTAGAGGGTCACGTTGTTGTCGGCGAAGGCCGGGGCGGCGAGGGCGCCCAGGACGGCGATGGCGAGCAGTTGCTTTTTCATGGAGAGACTCCCGTTGTTGATTTGCGATTCGGCAGCCCCGGCAATCCGGGGGCGACGGAGCGCTTTATACGGAGCCGCCGTGACAACGCTGTTACAAGTCCTGGAATGTGGACGCCTTGCAACATGAGGGAAAACCGCAGGATGCATAAATGAAACAAGGCGCCGCAGCGCCTTGTTTTCTTTGCTGGCCGAGATAGCGGCCCGGAGGCTGTCCTTGGCCGGCAAACGAGCGACGGCGAGGCGAGGGCGTGGGAGAGAAATCGAGCGAAGACCTGCCTACCCCATCGCTGGCGCCCGCCAGGCGTCGACGTCGAACCATCGCCAGGCGGATCAACCGAACAGCTCGGCCAGCGCTGCGCCCGGCGAAGGCTGGCGCATGAAGGCCTCGCCGACCAGGAAGGCGTAGACCTCGTGCTCGAGCATCAGCTCGACATCGGCCGGCTTCAGAATGCCCGATTCGGTGATCACGATGCGGTCGCTCGGGATGCGTTCGAGCAGGTCCAGCGTGGTCTTGAGCGAGACCTCGAAGCTGCGCAGGTCGCGGTTGTTGATGCCGATCAGCGGCGTCTTCAGCGTCAGCGCCCGGTCGAGCTCGGCGCGGTCGTGCGATTCGACCAGCACCGCCATGCCGAGCTCATGGGCCAGCGCCTCGAGTTCGCGCATATGGCCGGCGTCGAGCGCGCCGACGATCAGCAGGATGCAGTCGGCGCCCATCGCGCGCGCCTCGTAGACCTGGTAGGCGTCCACCACGAAATCCTTGCGCAGCACCGGCAGCGCGCAGGCGCCGCGCGCTGCGCGCAGGTAGTCGGCGTGGCCCTGGAAGTACTGCTCGTCGGTCAGCACCGACAGGCAGGCGGCGCCGTGGGCGGCGTAGTCGGCGGCGATCTCGGCCGGCCGGAAGTCGGCGCGGATCACGCCCTTGGACGGGCTGGCCTTCTTGATCTCGGCGATCACCGCGGCCTGGCCGTCGGCGTACTTGTCGCGCAGCGCGCCGGTGAAGTCGCGCACGCCGGGCGCGGCCTCGGCTTCGGCGCGCACCGCTTCGAGCGGCTTGGCGCGGCGCGCGGCGGCGACTTCGTCGGCCTTGGTGTGGAGGATCTTTTGCAGGATGTCGGACATGGAATGCTTTCGCCGCGAAGGCCGCGGAGGACGCAGTGCGTCGAAGGGTTGCGAGTCGTCGGTCAGTTCTTGAAGCGCTGGCTCAGTTCGACCAGCGCGGCGAGCTTGGCCCGCGCCGCGCCGCTGTCGATCGCCGCGGCCGCGGCGGCGAAGCCCTCGGCCAGGCTGGCGGCCACGCCGGCCGCATAGAGCGCCGCGCCGGCATTCAGCACCACGATGTCGCGGCAGGGGCCGGCCTCGGCCGCCAGCACCGCCTCGACCTTGGCGCGCGATTCGGCCGGGCCGGCGGCCTTGAGCGCGGCCGGCTCGCACAGCGCGAAGCCATGGTCGCGCGGATCGAATTCGTACTCGGTGATCTCGCCGTCGCACAGCTCGGCGACCAGCGTGCGGTCGATCAGGCTGATCTCGTCGAGGCCGTCGCGGCCGTGCACGATCAGCACGTGGCGGCTGCCGAGCTCCTTGAGCACGCGGCACTGGATGCCGACCAGGTCGGGATGGAACACGCCCATCACCTGGTTGTCGGCGCCGGCCGGGTTGGTCAGCGGGCCGAGGATGTTGAAGATCGTGCGCACGCCCAGTTCCTTGCGGATCGGGGCGACGTTCTTCATCGCGCCGTGGTGGTTGGGCGCGAACATGAAGCCCACGCCGACCTCGTCGATGCACTGGCCGACCTGCTCGGGCGTCAGCGCCAGGTTCACGCCGAGCGCCTCGAGCACGTCGGCCGAGCCGCTCGACGAGGACACGCCGCGGTTGCCGTGCTTGGCCACGCGCGCGCCGGCCGCCGCGGCGACGAAGGCGGCGGTGGTGGAGATGTTGAAGGTATGCGCGCCGTCGCCGCCGGTGCCGCAGGTGTCGACCAGGTGCTCGCGCCGCTGCACCGCCACCCGGCTGGACAGCTCGCGCATCACGGTGGCCGCGGCGGCGATCTCGGACACCGTCTCCACCTTCACCCGCAGGCCGATCAGGATGGCCGCGGTATGCACCGGCGACATGGTGCCGGTCATGATCTGGCGCATCACCGACAACATCTCGTCGTAGAACAGTTCGTTGCCGTCGATCAGACGGTTCAGCGCGGCTTGGGGCGTGGTCATGGCGGGCCTGGAGGGATTGAAGCGGGGAGCAGGGATTCTAGCCGCCGCCTCCGCCCGGACCAAGGCTGTCGTGGCCCGGGCCGGCTTCAGGCGCCTGTTGCCGGATCGGCGGCCGGGCTGCCGGTTGCCTGATCGCCGGGTGCCGGATTGCCGGCCACCGGGTCGCCGGCCGCCGCTTCGTCGATCGTGTCGAGCATCGAGCGCGCCAGCGCCAGGCCCTGGGCCAGGGTCAGCGTGGCGCCGTGGCGGTAGTCCGGATCCTGCTCCAGCGGGCCGCGCTGGGCGATCAGCTGCGGCAGCAGCGCATCGAGCTGGCGCTGCCGCACCGGCGCGCGGTAGGCCTGGTTGCGGGCGAACCAGTCGTGGGCGAAGCCGGCCAGTTGCGCGGCGGCGTCCCACTGGGCCAGCGAGATGGCGAAGCCGGTGCAGGTGTCGAGGCAGTAGCCGAGCAGGGTCGGATGCGGCGCATTGGCGAACACCGTCAGCGCCTCGGCCATGGCGCCGCGCGCCTCGATCCGCCGGCCGAGCGACCACAGGTACTTGGCCAGCCGCTGCTGCGCCATGGCCAGCGTAGAGCCCTCGCCGTAGCGGATCAGGATCTCGATTTCCTGTCGCTCGTGGTCGATCGCGCTTTCCGTGTCGCCGAGCTCGAAGGCGCAGTTGCCCAGCAGGCCCTGCGTGTAGGCGAGGCGGAAATTGTCGCCCTGCACCAGCGGCAGCACCTGCTTGGCGTGCTCCTGCGCCAGTTCGAACTGGTTGGTGGCCAGGTAGCAGTAGGCGATGTTGGCCAGCGTGTCGGCCTCGACCGGGTGGTTGCCGATCGAGCGATGGATCGGCAGCACCGAGGTATACAGCGCGTTCGCCTCCTCGTAGTGGCCGAGGTAGAACTTGACCACGCCGAGGTCGTTGCCGGCCATGGCCCACTCGCGCCGGTACTCGGGCAGGCGGCTGAACAGCGCATAGCTCTCGGTCAGCGGATCGACGCCGAGCGTGAAGCTGCCGGTCGAGATCCAGTGCGAACCGACCTGGTACAGCAAGCGGGCGCGCAGCGGATCGCTGAGCTCTTCCTGGTGCAGATAGGCCAGCAGCAGCCACTGGCGCGATTCCGTCAGGTGGGCGCGCTCGTGCCAGTAGCGGCCGAGCGCGAGCGCGATGAGGGTACCGCCGAGCGGGTCCAGCTCGTGGTTGAGCGCGGCGTCCAGCGCCGTGTAGAGGTTGCCGTAGTGCTGGTCGATCCACTCGCACTTGGCCGGCCAGTCGGGCGTATCCAGCGCGGCGTAGATCGCCTCGGCATGGCGGCGGTAGTGGGCGATATGGCGGCGGCGCAGCGCATCGGCCTCCTGCATGCGCTCGAGCTCGGCCAGCGCGAACATGCGCGGCGATTCCAGCAGCCGGTAGCTCGGCGGATCGCCGCGGTCGACCGCCACCAGCGAGCGCTCGACCAGCTCGCCGAGCAGCTCGATCAGGCCGTATTCGTCGAGGCCGTCGGTCTGCACCACCGCGATCACGTCGTCCAGATCGAAGCTGCCGAGGAAGCCGCCGAGCTGGCGGAACACGCGCTGCTCCTCGACGCCGAGCAGGCGGTAGCTCCATTCCATGGTGGCGGCCAGCGTCTGCTGGCGCGTCGGCGCGTTGCGGTTGCCGGTGTTGAGCAGGCGGAAGCGCTCGTCCAGCCGCTCGGCCAGGCCCGCCACGCCGAGCGCCGGCACGCGCGCGGCGGCCAGTTCGAGCGCCAGCGGGATGCCGTCGAGGCGGCGGCAGATGTCGAGCACCGCCGGGGTATTGCGTTCGTTGAGCACGAAGGATTGATTCAGCGCCTGAGCGCGCGACACGAACAGCGCGACGGCGCCGTAGCCGAGCGCCGCCTCGGGCGGCAGCGGCTGGTCTGGGAAGGGCAGCGGCGCCAGCCGGAAGACCTGTTCGTCGGCGATCTGCAGCCGGGTCTGGCTGGTGACCAGGAAATGCAGCCGATCGCTCGCGCCGCACAGCGCACCGATCAGGTCGGCCACGCCCTGGCGCAGGTGTTCGGCGTTGTCGAGCACGATCAGCCGCGACTGGTTGCGCAGCTCGCGGAACAGGTGCTTGTCGGTCACGCCCTGTTCGCTGACCGCGACGCCGAGCGCGCCGGCCAGCTGGTAGGGCAGCTGCTCGGCATCGGTCAGCCGCGCCAGCTCGACCCAGGCGACGCCATGTTCGAAGTCGGCCTGCTTGGCCTGGGCCACCGCCTGCGCCAGGCTGGTCTTGCCGATGCCGCCGGCGCCGACCACGGTGACCACGCGGCTTTCGTTCATCAACCGGTACAGCGTGGCGATCTCGTCGTCGCGGCCGAGCAGCGGGCGCAGCCGGGTCGGCGGCGACGCGGTGGCCGCGGCCGCTGGCGGCGCGGCGGGGGCGGGCGGTGCGGCCGGCGGGGTTGCGACTGCGCCGCGCCGTGTCTCGATCGGCAGCGTGAAACGGTAGCCATGGCCGGTGACGGTCTCGATGGCGGCAGGGCCGAGCACCTTGCGCAGCGCCGAGACATGGGCCTGTACGTTGTTCTCGCCGACCACCAGGCCCGGCCAGACCTGCTCGAGCAGGGTCGCCATGGTGACCAGCCGGTTGCCGCGCTCGACCAGCGCGAGCAACAGGTCGAACGAGCGCGAACCGAGATGGACCGGCGCCATCCCGGCATGGAGCCGGCGCTCCCCGACCTGAAGCTCGAAACCGCCGAAGACGTAGCTGACGTCGGCGGCGGCCTGGCGAGGGTGCGGCGGTTGTTCGGATGGACTCAAGGGATTCGACCAGGAATACGGAGCTAAGGAGTACCGGCGCGAGGACCGATGGCACCGTGGCGAGCACGGCAGGCCCGACCCCCGGTGGCCTCGCCTTACTTTACCGGGGAGCGGGAAGTGGGGCTACTGGACCACCGCGACGTATTTCTATTTTTGCTCGCCACCTTGCCGCGGCTGCGGCCGGCATGGCGGTCTGGGCAATGCCGGGCGGACGTGGAGAAACGGCGCTGCATCCGGTGGCATGCCGGCCGCCGCATACGGGTCGGCCGAGCGCGGCGCTACCGCTTCGCCATGGCGCCCGAGCTCGCGTTGCGCGAACAGCCGCGGCGATTCGAGCAGCCTGTAGCTGGGCGGATCGTCTTCATCGAGGACGATCAGCGCGCGTTCGACCAGCTCGGCCAGGATGTCGATCAAGCGGCATTCGTCGAGTGCGTCGTCGCAGAGCAGCGCGATCGCGTCGTCGAGCCCGAAGGCGCCGGGCCAGCTGCCCAGGCGCAGGAAGATGCGCTGGGCATCGGCATCGAGCAGGCCATAGCTCCACGCCAGGGCGGCGGTCAGCGTCTGCTGGCGCGGCGGAGCGCCACGGTTGCCGTCGGTGAGCAGCTGGAAGCGCTCGTCCAGGCGGCGGGCCAGCCCGGCCAGGCCGAGCGCCGGCACGCGCGCCGCGGCGAGCTCGAGTGCCAGCGGCAGGCCGTCGAGACGGCGGCAGATTTCCAGCACGGCGGCGAGATTGCCCGCATGCAGCGTGAACGGGCAGCCGAGTGCGCGGATGCGCGAGACGAACAGCGCGACCACGCCGTGCTCCATCGCCTCGTCCGAGGTGACGTACGGGCCGGGGACCGGCAGCGGTGCCAGCCGGAAGACCTGCTCGTCGACCCGTTGCAGCCGCGCCTGGCTGGTGACCAGGAAGTGCAGCCGCGGATTCGCCGCGCCGAGCAGGCCGACCAGCGCCGCCGTGTGCTGCTGCAGGTGTTCGGCGCCGTCGAGCACGATCAGCCGGGCTTGATCCTTCAATGCCCGCAGCAGCTCGCTTTCGGGCGCGTGCCGGCCGGTCCACCGGATGCCGAGCGCCGCCGCCGTCCGGCAGGGAAGCTGCTCGGGGTCGGTCAGCGTCGACAGGTCGACCCAGTCCACGCCCGCGGCGAAATCGGTCGCAACGGCCTGCGCCACCGCCTGCGCCAACCGGGTCTTGCCGATGCCGCCGGCACCGGTCACGGTGACCAGCCGATGCTTCGACACCCGTTGCCGGACTTGGGCGATATCGTCTTCCCGGCCCAGCAGCGGGAAGCACCGGCCCGGCGCGGCCGGACCGCCGGGTGCATCGATCGCGGCATCCGGCCGGACAGTGACGGGCAGGACGAAGCGATAGCCATGGCCGGGCACGGTCTCGATGGCGGCGGAGCCGAGCAGCTTGCGCAGGATGCAGATATGAGCCTGGACATTGTTTTCGCCCACCACCAAGCCCGGCCAGACCTGCTCGAGCAGGACCGTGGTGGTGACCAGGCGATTGCCGCGCTCGACCAGGGCTACCAGCAGGTCGAAGGTGCGTGAGCCGAGATGGACCGTACGGCCCCCATTGCATATCTGGCGCTCCCTGGACTGCAGCATGAAATCGCCGAAAGCATAGGTGAGATCCGGATCGGCCTGCCGTCGGCCGGGATTCGGCGCGCTCATGGGACGAGATCCGCGATTCGTCCGGAATCGGGCGAGTATCCTGGCCGACGACGACTGGAATCGGACGGACGAGGGGGCCGCTGACCGGGACCGCGCAATCCACACTCCGGCACTGCGATTTCAATCGGCTTTGCCGCCTGTTTTCGCATGGAATGATCCTGTATTGAAGGACCGGCAGAGCCGAGCCTCTGCCGATGCCTCCATTCAATCGAATGACATAGATGAACTGGCTACGAATATATGGCTAATCTTGGCCATCCTCGTCAGGCCGGCCAAGTCTGCTGCACCTGGCCGGATAGCATCGGCCTTCTTGTCGTCGAGGCCGTATGGATACCTGGATCTACCTTCGCTTCGAATGCCGCCGTCGGTTTGCCGCAATGCCGAACGGGATATTCCTGCTCCCGGATTCGAAAGCGAGTTTGCAATTGTCTATCTGATTGGAAATACGCCGGGAATGAATTGCAACCCTGGTGCTCGTGTGAACGGCCCCCTTCACGTTTCACGCCGCTGTGCCCCTTGGCTTTGTCAGCCACCGGCCAGGGACCGCATACCCGGTCACCGATAATTCGATTGCACGCAGGGGACGATGCGGGCAATCGCCATACGGCAGCCGGGTATGTGGTGATTGAAATCATAGCCAAAACGCCAGGCCGTATTCATGGAGATTCATTACGAAAAAGGTAATAAATTGCCCGTCAACGATGCCTCGATCGATTGCCGGTACGAAGAATAGTGCAGCGGCGATGATCCGCTTGCATGGAATGAAACACGTGATATATAGTTTATATTCTTGATGAACTTTTCAAATAGCATAAGAAGCTGTTTGCGATATTGAATTGGGTTTCGAATAATCGAGAATCGGATCCGGCTGGAATGGGACGGCAATCCACCGTCTTCGCAGCCGAATCGCCCGATCGCGCAGACCGCTTCCATACTCATGAGTTGGAGGAAAAATGGCTGGCAAGCGCGGTCTGGGCACGGACAATCCCATCCACCGGGTGATTGCGCACAATCTGCGCGTCGCCCTCGAGCATGCCCGGGCAGGCCGCCGAGGCTGCGTGCCGCGCATTACCTGAGCACGCTGCTCGGCATCTCCTACAAGACCGGCTGGCAGATCCTGCACGAAGGCACCGACAGCCTGCACTACCTGACCTGCGTCGGGCAGGCGCTGGGCGTGGACTACACCGATCTGCTCAAGCCGGCAGCCGACTACCGCCACGTGGTCCGCGCTACGATGCGCCTGCCCGGCGGCGAATACTGCGTTTCCGCGGTACGGGCCACGCTGCCCTCGAAGCCGCTCTGCGACACCGAGCTGGTGCTGCAGGAACCGCTGAAAGGCAACTGGGCGCTGATGCCGCTGGCCGAGGCCGATCCGGGCCTGCCCACCTATACGGTCGCCCATCTCTATCTCACGACCCGGCCGGCACCGCGCGAGCGCTGCACGGTCGGCGTGCTGATGCAGGGGGATCCGCGGTGCGCGCGCATGATCGCCGATCATTTCGCCGCGCGCGGCTATACCGCCTACGCGGCGGCCCATGCCGGCGCGCTCCTGCGCGGCGACGGCGGCGGCAAGCCCGACCTGGCCATCATCCAGGCCGATCACGCCGAACGGCTCGCGATCGAACTGAATGTCCACGCCAAGGCCGCCATCCCCATCCTGATCGTGAAGCCCGAGCGGGCCGGCGAGTATGACCGGGCGGCGCGGATCTTCTACACCCTGGCTCACGTCGAGGACATGCTGGCCATGGCGCAGGCGGTGATCCCGTTCGAGGGGAGGGCCGACGGAATCAGGATTCCGCAGAACCGGGGCGGGCGATGAACCGGCGGGCGCGCCGGCGTAGGCAGGGCGCGCGCGGCTCAGTAGCGGTAGCGCAGGCCGAGGCTGACGATCTCGCCTTCGTAATCGTAGAGATCGAAGTTCGAATCGCGCCGCTCGTGCCCGATCTCGGCGTCGACCTCGACCGTCCGCAGCGGCTGGTAGAGCATGCCCAGCTTGCCGCCGAGCAGGCGATCCGCCCGGGTACCCGCCGGTTGTTCGCGGTAATCGCGGTGGTTGGCGTGCACGCTGGCGCGCAGCGCGACCTTGGCGCGCCACTGCCAGCTGGCGGCCGCCGTCAGCACGGTTTCCTCGGCCGGGTCGCTGAAGTCGTTGCGGCTGGCCGGATGGGTCAGCGCGTAGCCGAGGTCGAAGGCGAGCTTTGCCGTCGGCGCCCAGTGCGCCGAGGCATTGGCGTCGGTGCCGTCGTCGGTCCCGGCCGCGTCTTCGCGGCGGAAACGGGTCAGCCCGGCTTCGAGGCGGGTGCGTGCGCCGGCCTGCCAGTCGACTTCGGCGCCGAGTTCGCGATAGTCGTAATCGAGCGGGGCGGGTCCCGGCGTGCCGGGGCCGCTCCTGGCCGGGCCGATCCGGTAATCGCGCCGGCCCTGGGCGAGCGTGACCTTGGCCGCCGAACCGCGGCCCGAACGGTAGCGCAGGTCGGCCTTGGCCGAACGGTCGTCGTAGTCGAGCGGCTGCCGTTCGGCCAGGCTGTGGCGTTGCGCGACGCGCTCGGCGGCCAGGCCCGCGCTGAAGGCGCCGTCGATGCCGTAGCGCAGGCCGGCGCGATCGTTGCGCTGGCGCAGCCAGTCCTTGGCCGGCGCGTCCGACAGGTCGACGCGGTCGCGCCGCTGGCGCCGGCCGAGTTCGCCGCCGAAGCGTTCGCCGAGCCGGCCGCTCCAGCCGGCCGACAGGTCGTAGGCGCTGCCGTCCAGGTCGCTGCGGCGATCGTAGTCGTAGTGGCTCAGCTGTGCCGCCAGCTTCAGCTGCTGGCCGCTGAAGCGCGGCGCGTAGCCGAGCAGGGCGCTGGACTGGAGGTAGCGGTCCGATTGGGCTTCGGGCGTGCGGGTCAGGTTGTCGTCGTGCACTGCGCGCACGCCGGCCGACAGCTGCAGCGGCGAGCCGGCGTCGGCCGGCGGCGCGGCCCAGGCCGGCGCGGCGCCGAGCAGGGCGGCGGCAAGGCCGCAGTGGGGCAAGGCAATCCAGTCGGCACGACGCATATCGGCTCGGAGGCTCCGGGTGTTGAGGGATGGGGTGTCGAAACAGGCGGCGCGGCGGCGCAGGCCGCCGGACATGGGACGCGCGGCCGGAACGATCGTTCCCGGCGGATGTTGCATCGCATCATCCGCCGGCTTGTGCCAGGTCGCGGTTCAGCGGGCGCTGAGCACCTTCTGCAGCAATTTGCTGCCCTGGCCGATCGGATCCTGGCGGATCGCGCGTTCCTGGTCGGCGATCATCAGGTAGAGGCCGTCGAGCGCCTTCTGGGTGACGTACTGGTCGAGGTTGGCGTCGCCGGCCTTGATCAGGCCGAACTGGGCGGCCTGGCCGGCGTAGCGGTTGTAGGTCTCGGCCAGCTTCACCTTGGCGGTCGCGCTCTGCACGATCGGCAGGAACCTGGCGGCGATGCTGTCGCGCGTGGTGCGCTGGAAATACTCGGTGGCGGCCGTCTCACCGCCGGCCAGGATGCCCTTGGCGTCCTGCCAGCTCATCTTGCGCACCGCGTCGGCCAGGATCGGCCGCGCCTCCTGCACCGCGCGCTCGGCCGAGCGGTTCATCGCGGTCACCAGCTCGTCGGCGCGGTCGCCCATGCCGAAGTTGCGCAGCAGCCTCTCGGCCTTCTGCAGATTACCGGGCAGCGGGATCTTGACCCGTTCGTCGCCGAGGTAGCCATCGGTGCGGCCGAGCTGGCCGACCGCGGCCGAGGCGGCGCGGCTCAGCGCTTCCTTGAGGCCGGCGCCGGCGTCCTTGTTGCTGAGGTCGGCGAGGTCGATCGCGTGGGCGGCGGTGGAGAGCGAAAGGGCGGCCAGGCCGGCCAGCAATGCCTTGAACATGGGAGGGCTCCGGGGCGGGGAGGGAAAATTCTAGCCGGTTTGCCGCGCCGCGACGCCATGGCGCCACCCGGCGTGGGACAATCGTGGCCCGCACTTCCCCGTTTCCAGCCGCGCATGACCCCGTTCCAGCACACCATCGCCGATCTCGTCGTCCACAAGCTGATCAAGGACCAGCACGGTCCGGCCGCCATCGAGCTGCATGCCGGCCCGATGCCGCTGACGCCGTCGGCGCAGCGCCTGGTCGACCAGCTCTGCCAGCACTATGCCGAGCGGCTGGGCAAGGGCTACGGCCGTTTCGAGGATGACGAGGACAACTTCCCGATGGCGCGCTTCGTGCGCCAGCACGTGATCGAGCAGCGCATCGATTTCGCCACGCTGGCGCAGCTGATGATGCAGCACCTGCAGGTGCGCGCCGAGCAGGAGCAGCTCGCCAGCGGCGGCTACGTGCTGATCGCGCGGGTGCACAACGGCGCCAGCGATTGCCTCCTGGTGGCGCTGGTCACCGAGACGGTCGGCAGCGCGATCACCGCCGGGCTGGAGATCGTCGACCAGCCGCACCTCGACCTCGCCAGCCTGCGGGTGGCCGGCCGCATCGACCTGACCGCCTGGCAGCGCGGCGCCGAACGCTACATCAGCTTCCTCAAGGGCCGCGCCGACGTGGCGCAGTACTTCAAGCTCTTCCTCGGCTGCAACGACGTGGTGATCGCGCTGAAGGAGACCCAGAAGCTGGTGCAGGGCCTGGGCCGGTTCGCCGAGGCGCAGAAGCTCGAGCCGGAAGCGCGCGACCAGTTGATGGAACGTGCGCACGGCTATCTCGACGCGCTCGGCGGCGAGGGCGAGCCGCTGAGCCTCGACGCCGCGGCGGAGCAGCTCTGGCCCGATGCGCCGGAACGGCTGCGCGGCGCCTTCGGCGACGAAGCGCTGGAGCTGGCCGGCGGCTTCGTGCCCGACCGCCGCGCGATCAAGCCGCTGGTGCGCTTCAAGGCCAGCGCGCCGAAGTGGAAGGTCGAGTTCGACCGCAGCAGCCTGCGCTCGGGCGCGGTGATCTACGACAAGCATTCGGACACGCTAGTGCTGTACGACGTGCCCGAGCACCTCAAGCGCGCGCTGCTCGAAGAGTAGTTCGCGGCGGCCGCGCTCTTGATTGCGGCCATCGGCGCACCCATCTGGAGCGATGAGTGGACGCCGCCTGCCGGCTGCGTCCGTCGTCTCCGGAAATCCGCATGTACACCGACTTCTTCGCCGCACTGCAGGCCGGCATCCAGGCCGCGCCGATCACCGTCGCCCGCCAGGCCGACGGCTGGTATCTCTACAACCCCACCACCCCGCCGGGGGAGGACGACGCGCCGCACGTGCTGGTCGACCTGAACGGCGTGCTGGTGCCGCTCAACAGCGGCGGATCGCAGGTGCTGTGCACGCTGGCGATGACGGGGGCAATGCCTGAGGGGCTGTGAAATGTGAAATGTGAAATGTGAAATGTGAAATGTGAAATGTGAAATGTGAAATGTGAAATGTGAAATGTGAAATGTGAAATGTGAAATGTGAAATGTGAAATGTGAAACCCCATCCCCACCCCAGTCCTCCCCTTGAAGGGAAGGGAGCGCCTCGAAGTCGGTTGCACGATCGCGGCCGGTAGAACTGGCGCAGTCCTGCTCCTCCCCCTTCAAGGGGGAGGCTGGGAGGGGGATGGGGTCACGTTTCACCTTTCACCTTTCACGTTTCACCTTTCACGACCATTTCACCTTTCACAGCCGGTCTACCCATCGCCGCCGGCCCGGCCAGCAATCCCCTTGCATGCGCCGCCAGCGCCTCGCCCAGCTCGGCCGGCGCCTCGATCTCGAAACCGAACGGCAGCGCGGCCAATTGGAGCGCCATCCAGCCCAGGTCGTCGGTCTGGCTGTGCAGCAGCACGCCGCCGTCGACCGCCTCGAGCACCCCGAGCGAGGAAAACACCGCGCGACGCGCGCCGGCCAGATCGGTGTGCAGCCGTACCCGCGTCGCATGCGCACGCGGCAGCGTGGCGATCGAATCGGCCAGGTGGCCGAGCGCGTCGAAGCCGGTCGGGCGCAGGAAGCTGGCCGGCAGCGGCTGCACCGCGCCGATCCGGTCGAGCCGGAACGAGCGCAGGCCGCCGCGCAGATGGCAGTGGCCGACCAGATACCAGCGGCCGTCGCGATGGGCTAGCGCGTAAGGGTCGACCTCGCGCGCGGTCTCGGCGGCGCTGGCCGCGCGGTAATGCAGCCGCACGCGTTGCTGCGCCTGCGCCGCCTGGCTCAATACCGCCAGCGCGACGTTGTCGCCGGGCGGCTGGGCGTTCGATTGCTCGAGCGTCACCGTGGCATCGAGCGCGCGCACCTGGCGGCGCAGCCGCTCCGGCATCACCCGCTCGAGCTTGGCGCGGGCGCTCTCGGTCGCCGGCGCGGCGTCGGCCAGGCCCAGTCCGCGCGCGGCCAGCAGGCCCAGCGCCAGGGCCAGCGCCTCGTCGTCGGTGAACATCATCGGCGGCAGCTTGAAGCCTTGCATCAGCCGGTAGCCGCCGTCGCGGCCGCGCTCGGCGGTGATCGGGATGCCGAGCTCCTCCAGCGCGACCATGTAGCGCCGCAGCGTGCGCGGATCGACCTCGAGCCGGCGCGCCAATTCCGGGCCGCTCATCAGGCCGTGGTTCTGCAGCAGCTCGAGCAGCGCGAGCACGCGGGTGGTGGGTCGGGTCATGCCGGCCATTCTAGTTTCAATCCGGGCGGAATCCGTCCTGATTGCCGCCTAGAGTGCCGCTCAGCGACGGCCGGGGCAGGGTGCCCGCGGCGGCGACCTGGACGGGGAGACGGCAATGAGTGAGGCGGCCAATCTGTGGCTGTATTTCGTGGTGGTGTTCGGCGTGATCGTGCTGCCGGGCATGGACATGGCGTTCGTGATGGGCAGCGCGCTGGTCGGCGGCCGCCGTGCCGGCTTCGCCGCGGTGGCCGGCATCGTCGCCGGCGGCGTCTGCCACATGCTGATGACGGCAGCCGGCATCGGCGCACTGCTGCAATGGCTGCCGGCGGCCTTCAACCTGATGCTGCTGATCGGCGCCGGCTACATGATCTGGATCGGCTGGGCGCTGATGCACAGCGGCATGGTGCTCGCGCCGGAGATCACCGGCGGCGGCCGCACCATGGTCGAGAGTTTCCGCCGCGCGGTGCTGACCAGCCTGCTCAATCCCAAGGCCTACGTCTTCATGCTGGCGATCTTTCCGCAGTTCGTGCGGCCCGGCCAGGCGCTGTGGAGCCAGGCCGGCGTGCTCGGGCTGATCACCGCGGCCACCCAGGTCTCGGTCTACGGCGGCCTGGCGCTCCTGGCGGCGCGGGCGCGCGGCTGGCTGGCGGCCAAGCCGGAAGCCAACCGCCGGCTGGCGCAGGGGGTCGGTCTGTTGCTGATGACGGCGGCGGCGCTGACCGCCTGGGACGGCTGGCGGCGGGTCTGACGGCGAGCCCGTCGGCTAGCCGAATACGGGCAAAACCGGCGCATGGGCGGTATGCTGGCGGCCATCTCGCCAGGAGCCGCACCATGCAGAAACGCTACAAGATCGACCCGAAGGACATCCGCCCCATCGCCACCGGCCTCGGCCTGTGTGTGGTCACCGACCTGATCGCGGTGGAGGGGCAGACCATCGGCTACATGTACCGCGACGAACCGGAGGACGACGAGGACAGCGGCTGGCGCTTCTTCACCGGCGGCGAGGACGACCGCTACATCGACAATCCGAAGAACTTCAGCCTGCTCGACGTCAACGTGATCGCCAATTACGACGCCGCCATCGTGCCGCTGCTCGGGTCGCCGGTCGGCGCGGCGTTCGACCGCGGCGACGACGGCGTCTTCTACGATGTGAGCGAATGATGGCGGTCCCGTCCCTGCGCCACCTGGTGCTGTTCGCCTTCAAGCCCGAGGCCGGCCCGGCCGAGGTCGAGGCGGCCTGTACGGCGTTCCGCGCGCTGCCGGCCGAGATCGACGAGGTGCAGGCCTTCGAGGCCGGCGTCAACGTCAGCCCCGAGCAGCTCGACCGCGGCTTCAGCCACGCCTTCCTGCTCACCTTCGCCGATGCGGACGCCTGCGAGCGCTACCGCGTGCACCCGGCCCACCAGCGCTTCGTCGCCAGCCTGCAGCCGGTGCTGGCCAAGGTGCTGGTATTCGACTACTACGCCGCCTGAGGCCGGCTCCGCCGGTGGGCGGCGGCGAAACGCCGCGGCCCGCCGGCCGCCTTCCGGCACGACCGCCGCGCGCTGCCGGTATCCGGCATCGACGCTCGCGGCGATTTTCGGCATGCTTCGGCTCGCCCGCGCGGTTCGCCGCGCCGTTTCCCCGGTCTTCCCGCCCGTCGTACCATGCCCGTCCCGATCCGTACCTGCCTGCCCGTCCTCTTGCTGTCCGCCACGCTCGCGGCCCACGCCGGCTGGGAAGGCGAGGCCGAGGCCAGCGCCGATTTCTCGCGCGGCAACAGCCGCAGCGATGCCTGGCGGGTCGACCTCGACGTGGCCAAGCGCACCGATCACGACCGCTCGTCGATGCTGATCGAGGCGCGGCGCGAGCGGGCCGCCTCGGACGAGGGCGCGGTCGAGCTGGTCAACGAGCGCTACCTGGTGTCGCCCAAGTACGAGCGCTGGCGCGACGGCGACGACCGCTACTACGGCTTCGTCGACCCCGAGCTCAAGTACAACCGTTTCAGCTACCTCAAGCACCGCAATTCGCTGATCGTCGGCGCCGGCCTGCGCGACGCGGTGTTCGAGCGCGGCAAGCTGACGCTCGAAGTCGGGCCGGGCTACCGCCGCACCGTCCACAGCGACGACACGCGCAGCAACGCGCCGCTGCTGGTGGTGCGCAACCGGTTCGACTATCCGATCGGCGACAGCATCGACTTCTTCCAGACCCTGCAGCTCGAATACAGCCGCCACGAGGACCTGGCCGAGCTCGGCGTCGGGCTCAAGAGCAAGTTGTCGGAGCATTTCTCGGTCAAGTTCCGGGTCGACTGGACCTATAGCGAGCCGGTCGACAGCTTGACGCGGCGGCTCGATACCGAGAGCCGTTTCTCGGTCGCCTACGAGTTCTGACGGCGGGCCGATGTTCCCCGTCGGTTTGTGCGAGCACCCGGCAATGCCGGGTGTTCACCGGCGGTTCGGACTCATGCAGCGGCGCCCTGATCGATGCCTACGCCCCCGTCCTCGCCGCCGCGAGGCGCTCGTTCGGGACCATTTCGCCCATGGTCCGCATATCGGACGCACGGTGCCCATGAATAAGGCCACGCATCGGCGTGGCCTTATTACATTCAGCAGCGGCTGACATTCAGCAGCGGCTGCGATCAGACGAACAGCGTCGTCGCCAGCCAGAACAGCAGCGCCGACAGCCCCATCGTGGCCGGCAGCGTCAGCACCCAGGCCAAGAGGATGTTGCGGATGGTGCTGCCGCGCAGGCCGCTGCCGTTGGCGACCATGGTGCCGGCCACGCCGGACGACAGCACGTGGGTGGTCGACACCGGCAGGCTGAACAGGTTGGCCATGCCGATCGCGCTGGCGGCCACGATCTGGGCGCACATGCCCTGGGCGTAGGTCATGCCCTGGCGGCCGATCTTCTCGCCGACCGTCTCGACCACCCGCTTCCAGCCGACCATGGTGCCGATGCCGAGCGCCAGCGCCACCGCCACGATCACCCACAGCGGCGCGTACTCGGTGGTGGCGGTCAGGTCCTTGCGCAGCTTCTCGAGGTCCGCCTTCTCGCGGCCGTCGAGCTGCGGCAGCTTGCCGACCTTGCGCGCGGTGTCGTCCAGGCACAGCAGGTTGCGGCGCACCTGGGCGCGGGTCTCGGGCGCCAGGTCGCGGTAGTCCTTCACGCCGTTGAGCACCGACAGCAGGCTCAGGATGGTCGGCGAGGTCTGGGTCGGCTCGCACTTGAAGCGGGCCGGCATCTCGCTGCCGTTGCCGCGGCCCAGCGCCAGGTAGGCGCCGAGGCTGGCGCTGTTGCGCTGGTAGAACTGGCTCAGGTGCACCACCGCGTCGCGGGTGCGCTCGATCTGGTAGGTGGTGCTGTCGAGGTCGAGCACGAACTTGCCGGGCACGATGCCGATCAGCACCAGCATGATCAGGCCGATGCCCTTCTGGCCGTCGTTGGAGCCGTGCACGAAGCTCACGCCCATGGCCGACAGCACCAGCGCCAGCCGGTTCCAGAACGGCGGATGCTTCTTGCCGTCGACCTCGCGCCGCAGCTCGGGCGTCTTGTGCATCTTGGACAGCGGCAGGTAGCGCCTGAGCAGCCACAGCATCAGGCCGGCCAGCAGGAAGCCGGTGACCGGCGACACCACCAGCGACAGGCCGATGTCGACCGCCTTCTTCCAGTTGATGCCGTCGGCCAGCGGGATGCCGGTGATCACGGCATTGGTGAGGCCGACGCCGAGGATCGAGCCGATCAGCGTGTGCGAGCTCGAGGCCGGGATGCCGAAATACCAGGTGCCGAGGTTCCACACGATGGCGGCGGCCAGCAGCGAGAACACCATCGCCAGGCCGTGGCCGGTGTCGACCGCGATCAGCAGCTCGACCGGCAACAGGTGGACGATCGCGTAGGCCACCCCCACGCCGCCGAGCAGCACGCCGAGGAAGTTGAACAGGCCGGACAGCGCGACCGCGGTATTGGGCGGCATCGACTTGGTGTAGATGACCGTCGCGACCGCGTTGGCCGTGTCGTGGAAGCCGTTGATGAACTCGAAGGCCAGCACGAATCCGAGCGCGAGGCACAGGCTGACGACGACCCAGAAATCGAGCCCGCTGAAGATGTCGAACATGAAGGATTGGTTACGGGAATATGAAGGCGCGGATTATCGCAGCTTCCTCGCCGCCACGGCATCCGGCCTGCATCGCTTGCGTTTCGTCGCCGTCCGCCGCATTCCAGCCGGCGCGCGCCGCGTTGCATCGGCGCGGCCTCGTACGACGCGGCGACGCGGCCTAAGCTGGCCTGGCGTTCGAGATCGACGGCGAACGCGCCGCCCGGCCGGGACCCGGGCGGACCGTTCACTTCAGCCAGGATAACAATCATGACGCACGCCGAACCCGCCCTCGATTTCGCCAAGCCCGCCCAGCCGCGCCGTACGCGCCACGGCAGGGGCATCCGCCTGCTGGCGGTGGGCCTGCTGCTGACCGCCGTGGTCGCGCTGACGCTGAGCTGGCTCGGCCACAGCGGCATCGAGGTGGTGGTCGACGGCGGCCAGGTCGGCGGCGTCGCGGCGGTGGGGGCGGTGCTGCTGGCGATCGCGGTCGGCGTGCTGGCCGCGCTGGTCGGCCTGACGGTGGCGCTGGCGGTCGTGCTGATCGTCGCGCTGCTGCTCGGCCTCGCCGGCGCCTTCGCGATCGGGGCGGTGCTGTTCGCGCTGTCGCCGGTGCTGGTGCCGCTGGCCTTGCTGATGGTGCTGGCAGGCTGGCTGTTCAGCCGGCGCTGAGCATGACGCCGTTCGGAATCGACCTGGAAACGACAAGGCCGGCATTGCGCCGGCCTTGTCTGTTTCTGGATTCCAGTCGGACCAAGTCGTCCGGATTTTCAGCTGCGCGGAAACAACAGCGAGATCAGCAGCGCATCCTTGCCCGAGCGGCTGGCCTGCTCGCGCTGGGTCAGCTGCTGCTCGCGGCGGGCCAGCTCGGCTTCGCGCGCCTGCAACTGGGCCTGGGCGCTCATCAGCGCGGTCGAGCGGTCCATCGCCGCGGTCAGCGCCTGCTGCCACGACTGCTGGGCCGAGGCATCGTTGGCGGCGCGGCTGCCCGGCTGGTCGATCGAAATCCGGCTCGCCTCGTCGCCTGCGCGCACGACCCGGCCATAGTGCTGCTGCACCCGGTCCTGTATCGCGCTTGCGCGGTCGTCGGTCTTGATCTTTGCCAGCATGGCGGCGGCTCCTCGGTTTCCTGGCCGGCGCGCAATGGCGCCTGCACAGTCCACTTATCGGAACGTTCGCGCCGAACTTGAGGCCGGCCGCGGCAGATCGTCGCCAGGTCGCGGTCGAAAGGTCCGGCCCAGGCCGGGCAGGGCGGTGCGGCTGTAAAAAACCGTGTCGGCGCGCGACCGGCTTTACACACCATTACATCGTGCCGGCCAGGGGCAATCGTTCTTTTACCTCTGGCGCCTACAGTGGCAACCGTGCGCCGCCCCGCGGCGATCCAACCGGAGACCGAAGCATGAAGAAGACCTTGACCCATCTGCTGGCCGCTTCGCTGGCCGTCGTCACCGTCGCCGCCTACGCCGAGACCGCGCCGTCGGCCGCCGACAAGCCGCCGCGTCATTTCCGCCATGGTCCGCACGGCGATCGCCAGGCCGGCTGGCTGGCCGGTCTGGCCAAGCTCAAGGCCGAGCTCAAGCTCAGCGCCGCGCAGCTGGGCCAGTGGCAGGATGCCGAAGCGGCCGGCCGCGCCGCCCGCGAATCGATGCGGCAGAACCGCGAACGCATGAAGACGCTGGTCGACGCCGAAAAGAAGAAGGACGTGGTCGACCTGGCCCGCCTGAGCCGCGAATCCGAGGCGATCCGCGAGCAGGGCCGCAAGCAGCACGAAGCCGTGCGCGACAAGTGGCTGGCCGTCTACGAAAGCCTGACCGTCGAGCAGAAGCGCCTGGTCAGCGAGCGCTTCAAGCAGAAGCTGGCCCGCTTCGAGCAACGGCGCGAGCGCTTCCGCGAACACCACCGGCCGGACGCCGCGCCGGCCCAGGGCTGAACCCCGCTTTCCTTCTCTCCCCTTCCTCGAGCAGGAAAGATTCGGGGCCGGATCGACCGGCCCCTTTTTTCATCCATTTCGTCCGGATGGCCCGGCCGTCCGCCGGGCCCGGCTCATCGGGTCCGGGCGCTCACTTGTCGTAGAGGTGCTCGTCCGCCTGCTCGATCCTGGCCGGTTTCTCCGGCTGCGGGATCGGCACCACGCGGCTGACGCGGCCGCGGGTGATCACGCGCACCTTCTGGCCCGGCACGAACTCGACGTCGGCCTCCTGCACGATGGCGATGGTCTCGTCGTTGTCCATCTGCAACACGATCTCGACGCCGTCCTTGGCGTTGACCTCCTTGCCCAGCGCATTGCCGACCGCGCCGCCGACGGTGGCGCCGAGCACGCCGGCCACGGCCGAGCCGCCGCCGCGGCCGATGTTGTCGCTGGCGGCGACGCCGCCGACGATGGCGCCGATGATCTTGCCCAGGTCGCTGTCGGAGCGGATCTTCACCGGCCGTACCGATTCGACCTCGCCGTTGCGTACGCGCGCCTCGTTGAGCGCTTCGGACGGCAGGTAGGCATTGGCGGAGCGGTCGCTCGCGCAGCCGGACAGCAGCGTGGCGAGCGCGACGGCGGTGGCGGCCAGCAGCCGGCCGGGCAGGGGGTGTTCATGGTTCGACCTCGAATGCGGATGGATGGCCGCCGGGAGCGGCGGCCGTGCGATGGCGCGATTATCCGCGTCCCGATTCCGGCCCGGAAGCCTTACTAATTGCGGAGCGGGGCGACGGCCTCGCCGGCGTGGCCGGAAGCGGCAGCTTTCCGCCGCCGCTGGCGCAACGCTAAAATGCCGCCTCTGACGCGGCGCAGCGCTGCTCGGCTATCGATGCCGAGGTGGCCCACGGGGGCCGGCGGCATCGCGGATGCCGGGCTGGCAAGCCGCGCAAGGGAGACGCATGAAGTTCCTGTTGAGCAACGACGACGGCTATTTCGCCCCGGGCCTGGCTGCGCTGGCCGAGGCGATGGCCGCGCTGGGCGAGGTCACCGTGGTCGCCCCGGAGCGCGATCGCAGCGGCGCGTCCAATTCGCTCACGCTCGACCGGCCGCTGAGCCTGCGGCGCGCGCCGAGCGGCTACCACTACGTCAACGGCACGCCGACCGACTGCGTGCACCTGGCCGTCACCGGGCTGCTCGAAGGCCGGCCCGACCTGGTCCTGTCGGGCATCAACGACGGCGCCAACATGGGCGACGACACCATCTATTCCGGTACGGTCGCCGCCGCGACCGAGGCCTACCTGCTCGGCCTGCCCGCCATCGCGGTCTCGCTGGCCCGCCGCGGCGGCCGCCATTTCGACACCGCCGCGCGGGTCGCCGCCGAACTGGCCGAGCGCCACCGCCGCGAGCCGTTCCGCGGCGCGGTGCTGCTCAACGTCAACGTGCCCGATCTGCCCTACGAGGAATTGCGCGGCTGGCGCACGACCCGGCTGGGCCGGCGCCACAAGGCCGAACCGGTGATCCGCGCGCAGAATCCGCGCGGCGAGACCATCTGGTGGGTCGGCCCGGTCGGCCAGGCGCAGGATGCGGCCGAGGACACCGATTTCTGGGCGGTCTCCGAGGGCTACGTCTCGGTGACGCCGCTGCAGATCGACCTGACGGCCTACAAGCAGCTCGATTTCATCTCCTCCTGGTTGCAAGCATGAAGCACGACTTCGCCGGCATCGGCATGACTTCGGCGCGCACCCGCACGCGCATGGTCGAGCGCCTGCGCCAGCAGGGCATCCGCAACGAGGAGGTGCTCGGCGTGATGGGCAATACGCCGCGCCACATCTTCATCGACGAGGCGCTGTCGCACCGTGCCTACGACGACGTCTCGCTGCCGATCGGCCTCGGCCAGACCATCTCGCAGCCTTATATCGTCGCCCGCATGGTCGAGCTGGCGGTCGGCGCCGCCCGCCGCGACAAGGTGCTCGAGGTCGGCACCGGCTGCGGCTACCAGACCGTGGTGCTGGCGCAACTGTTCAAGACCGTCTATTCGGTCGAACGCATCGCTCAGCTGCTCGACCGCGCCCGTACCCGGCTGCGCGAGTTGCGTCTCACCAACACCCGGCTGCGCCACGGCGACGGCTTCATCGGCATCGCCGAGGCGGCGCCGTTCGACGCCATCGTGATGGCCGCCGCGCCGACCTACGTGCCGGACGCCTTGCTGCAGCAATTGGCGGTCGGCGGACGCATGGTGTTCCCGATCGGAAACACCGAACAAGAGTTGCGAATAATCGAACGTACTGAAGATTCCTACGTCGAGTCGAAACTCGAAAAAGTGCGTTTCGTGCCCATGCTGCCGGGCCTTGCCTAACATCAGCAAAACTGTCATCGTGGTGCGGTACTTTTCCGTGCCACTCGCTACAGACCATTCCAAATCGAGGGAGTAACGAGTTGAACGTCCGCCGTACCGCCGGTCTTTTGTCCACCCTGATGTTGGTCGCCTGCGCGACCGGGCCGGCCCGTTCCCCCGCTCCCGTGGTCGACCGCACGCGCCCTGGCGCCGTCCCGGCCGCCAAGCCCGCGACGCCGTCCGGCGTCGCCAAGTCCATGCCGGCCGATGCGCGCGGCAAGTCCTATACCGTCAAGGCCGGCGACACCCTTTACAGCATCGCGCTCGACAACGGCCTCGACTACCGCGAGGTCGCGGCCTGGAATCAGCTGCCCGACCCGAACCTGATCAAGATCGGCCAGGTGCTGCAGCTCACCGAGCCGGGCAGCGCCGCCGTTGCCGCCGAGGCCGTGGCCTCGGCCGAACCCTCGGGCGTGGTCGTCAAGCCGCTCAGGCCCGAAGGCGATGCGCCGGCCGCGGGCCCGGCCAAGCCCGAGGCCGCGCCGACCACCGCAACGAGCGCCGCCTCGCCGGCCGCAGTGGCGACCGTCGGCTATCCCAAGGCACTCAAACTCTCCTACAGCAGCGATGCCGCCACCGTGGCGCGCCAGGCCGAAGGCCCGCTGCAGCCGGCCGCGCAGGCCAGGACCGAATCCAGGCCCGAGGCCAAGGCCGAAGGCAAATCCGAAGCGAAGACGGACACCAAGCCCGAAGCCAAGCCGGTCGACTCCAAGCCCGCGGCCGATCCCAAGCCCGCGGCCGCGACCACGGCCGAGGAAGAGATCGCCTGGGGCTGGCCGGCGGTCGGCAAGGTGATCACCCCGTTCTCCGACATGGGCAAGGGCATCGACATCGGTGGCAAGACCGGCCAACCGGTGCTGGCCGCAGGTGCCGGCCGCGTGGTGTACGCGGGCGGCGGCTTACGCGGCTATGGCAAGCTGGTCATCATCAAGCACAACAAGACCTATCTCTCGGCATATGCGCATAACAGTCAGTTGTTGGTCAAAGAAGGGGACAACGTGAAGAAGGGAGACAAAATTGCCGAAATGGGGAATAGCGACGCAGAGCAGGTCAAGCTGCACTTCGAAATCCGGCGCTTTGGCAAGCCGGTCGATCCATCCAAATATCTAACGGCGGGCTGATCATGAACCAATCCATGGACACGATCGAAGAGGATATGCTGGACGAGGAGCTGCTGGACGAGGACGAGGAGTCCTCCGAGGCCGAAGGCGAAGGCGAGTCAGAGGCGCAGCCGGAAGCCGAGGCAGGCCACTACCCGCTCGAATCGACCGGCGACGTCACGCAGATCTACCTCAACGACATCGGCCATAACCCGCTGCTGACGCCGGACGAAGAGCGCAGCCTGGCGCGGCGCGTGGTGCAGGGCGATTTCGCGGCCCGGCAGAAGATGATCGAGCACAATCTGCGGCTGGTGGTGAACATCGCCAAGCATTACATCAACCGTGGCATGGCCCTGCTCGACCTGATCGAGGAAGGCAACATCGGCCTGATGCACGCGCTGGAGAAGTTCGATCCCGAGCGCGGTTTCCGCTTCTCGACCTATGCCACCTGGTGGATCCGCCAGAGCATCGAGCGCGCGATCATGAACCAGTCGCGCACGATCCGCCTGCCGGTGCACGTGATCAAGGAACTGAACGTCTACCTGCGCGCCCAGCGCCATCTCGAGGCGCAGATGGGCCGCGAGCCGACCATGGAGGAGATCGCCTACCAGGTCGACAAGCCGGTCGAGGAAGTGCGCCGGGTCATGAACCTCAACGAGCGCATGGCCTCGCTCGACGCTCCGCTCGACATCGACCCGATGCTGTCGATCGGCGAGTCGATCCCCGACGAGCAGCACGACGGCCCGGAGATGATCCTGCAGAACGCCGAGATCCAGCGCTACGTGCGCGACTGGCTCAAGCAGCTCAACGACAAGCAGCGCATGGTGATCGAGCGCCGCTACGGTCTCAACGGCTACGACATCTGTACGCTCGAGGACTTGGCCGCGCACCTGCAGCTCACGCGCGAACGGGTTCGCCAGATCCAGATCGAAGCGCTGGAAAGCCTGCGCCGGCTGTTGCGGCGCCAGGGCGTATCGCGCGACGTGCTGCTCGGCTGAGCATCCGTACGCGGCGCCGATGCCGCACGCCGGCCCCGGAATCCGGGGCAATGAAGGCCGCGCGATCGCGCGGCCTTTCCATGGCGGCTCGCCGGCCGGCCGTGCCGGGCCGCCGCCGGGCGAGGGACGAAAACGGGCCGCTTCATGCGCGCATGCCTTCGGCGGTCGCGGGCTGCTGCCTCGGTTTCATCGTGCGGATCTCCATGGCCCGTGACGTTCGGTCTGCCGCCGGGATACGGCCGAGCTCGGCTCTGCCCGCAGTATAAATTAGAAATTCCGAATATGACATTTGTTTGAGCGTTGCCGCGACGCACGCTCGACCGTTACGCCGCCGGCTTGCGGCAAGGCGGTTTTGCTAGAATCGCCGGTCCCGAAATGTTTTCCCCCACGGAGTCGCTTGATGCTCACCGTCTACAACACGCTGGCCCGCGAAAAGCAGGTCTTTACGCCCATCGAACCCGGCCGGGTGCGCATGTACGTTTGCGGCATGACGGTGTACGACCTCTGTCACATCGGCCATGCGCGCATGCTGGGTGCGTTCGACATCGTCTACCGCTGGCTGCATGCCTCGGGCTACGCGGTCAACTACGTGCGCAACATCACCGACATCGAGGACAAGATCATCAAGCGCGCCCTCGAGCGCGGGATCACGCCCGAACAATTGGTCGAGCAGACCGTCGCCGACATGCACCTCGATCTCGCCGCGCTCAACCTGCTGCCGCCGACCCACGAGCCGCGCGCGACCGAGCACGTGGCCGGCATGATCGAGATGACCGAGCGGCTGATCGCCAAGGGCCGCGCCTATGCCGCCGCCAACGGCGACGTCTACTACGCGGTGCGCGAGTTTCCCGGCTACGGCAAGCTGTCGGGCAAGTCGCTCGACGACCTGCAGGCCGGCCAGCGCGTCGAGGTCGATCCGCACAAGCGCGATCCGCTCGACTTCGTGCTGTGGAAGGCCGCCAAGCCCGGCGAGCCGCACTGGGATTCGCCCTGGGGGCCGGGCCGGCCGGGCTGGCACATCGAGTGCTCGGTCATGTCCGAGCACCACCTGGGCAGCCACTTCGACATCCACGGCGGCGGCGAGGATTTGCAGTTCCCGCACCACGAGAACGAGATCGCCCAGAGCGAGGGCTGCCACGACCACACCTACGTCAACTATTGGCTGCACAACGGCTTCCTGCAGTTCGCCGGCGAGAAGATGTCCAAGTCGCTGGGCAACTTCTTCACCATCCGCGACGTGCTGCGCCAGTTCGACGGCGAGGCGGTGCGCTTCCTGATCGTGCGCGCCCACTACCGCAGCCCGCTCAACTATTCGGAAGAGCTGCTGCGCGATGCCAAGCACGCGCTCGACCGGCTCTATACCGCGCTGCGCCACACGCCGCCGGCCGGCCGGGCGGCGGTCGACTGGGACAGCCCGCACGGCCGCCGTTTCAAGGCGGCGATGGACGACGACTTCAACACGCCCGAGGCGGTCGCCGTGCTGTTCGAACTGGCGGCCGAGGTGAACCGCAGCGGCTCGGCCGAGCTGGCCGGCCAGCTCAAGGGCCTGGCCGGCATCCTCGGCCTGCTGCAGCGCGATCCGGTCGAGTACCTGCAGGCCGGTCCCAGCGCCGGCGGCGAGGGCGAGTATTCGGCCGAGCGCATCGAGGCGCTGATCGTGGCGCGTACCGAGGCGCGCAAGGCGCGCGACTTCGCCGAATCGGACCGCATCCGCAAGGAGCTGGCCGACCATGGCGTGGTGCTCGAAGATGGTCCGCAGGGGACGACCTGGCGGCGCGAATAGGCCGCCGGGCCAGTCGTGGGGAAGGCAGCCTGCAGGCTGCCTTTTTCATTCGCCGCGCGTGCCGCCGAATGGCCGGAACCCGGCGGCGATGAGCCGGCCCATCGAGTTATGCGGCGGTGTCGTCGCCAGGGGGCGGGCGGCGGCAGGTCGACAAGCGCGCCCCTGCGCGGCAGAATCGCGCCCGTTTCGAATCAACCCGCGACCTCGTCAGGCACAGGTCGCCGTCGCCCCGGAGCCTTTCGATGGATACGCATCCCCATATTCCCGTGATCGCCATCGACGGCCCTTCCGCTTCGGGCAAGGGGACCGTCGCCGCCCGCGTGGCGGCCAAGCTCGGCTGGCACTACCTCGATTCCGGCGCGATCTACCGGCTCACCGCGCTGGCGGCGACGCGGCGCGGCGTATCGCTCGACGACGAGGCGGCGGTGGCGGCGGTGGCGGCCACGCTCGACGCGGCCTTTCTCGAAGGCGCGATCCTGCTCGACGGCGACGATGCGACCGAGGACATCCGTGCCGAAGCGGTCGGCGAGGGCGCCTCGCGCGTCGCCGTGCTGCCCTCGGTGCGCGCCGCGCTGCTGCAGCGCCAGCGCGATTTCGGCCGCCCGCCCGGCCTGGTGGCCGATGGCCGCGACATGGGCTCGGTGGTTTTCCCGACCGCGTCGCTCAAGGTGTTTCTGACCGCCAGCGCCCAGGTGCGCGCCGATCGACGCTATAAGCAGTTGATTGCAAAAGGGGAAGCCGTTAAAATCCAGCAGATTTTGCAGGACATCGAGCAACGCGACGCGCGCGACCGTGCGCGCAGCGTGGCTCCGCTCCAGCAACTACCGGATGCCCAGCTGCTCGACACGACCGAATTGACGGTCGAGCAAGCGGTCCGGACCGTGCTCGACTGGTGGCGGCAACTGCTGCCGCGCTGATCGGGCGAGCCGGTCTCCCGTCGCCAGATCGGGAGGCAGGCCCAGCGTCCTGGCCGCGCAACGCGGCCAGGGCATTTTTCAACGAACCCCCACAGGCAGCATCGTGGGTGAATATCTGGAATATCCGACATGACTACCGCTGTTTCCCCCATGATGGAAAGTTTCGCCGCCCTCTTCGAAGAGAGCCTCTCGCGCCAGGAAATGCGCACCGGTGAAGTGATCACCGCCGAGGTCGTCGCGGTCGAAGACAAGTTTGTCGTCATCAACGCCGGCCTGAAGTCCGAGTCGCTGATCGACATCAACGAATTCAAGAACGACCAGGGCGTGATCGACGTCAAGGTCGGCGACTTCGTCCAGGTCGCCATCGACAGCATCGAGAACGGTTTCGGCGAAACCAAGCTGTCGCGCGAAAAGGCCAAGCGCCTCGCCGCCTGGATCGACCTCGAAGACGCGCTGGAAAAGGGCACCATCAAGACCGGCCTGATCTCGGGCAAGGTCAAGGGCGGCCTGACGGTGATGATCAACGGCATCCGCGCCTTCCTGCCGGGTTCGCTGGTCGACATCCGTCCGATCAAGGACACCACGCCGTTCGAAGGCAAGAACATCGAGTTCAAGGTCATCAAGCTCGACCGCAAGCGCAACAACGTCGTCGTGTCGCGCCGCGCCGTGCTCGAAGAGACCATGGGCGAAGAGCGCGAAAAGCTGCTGTCCACGCTGCAAGAAGGTGCCGTGGTCAAGGGTATCGTCAAGAACATCACCGACTACGGTGCGTTCGTCGACCTCGGCGGCATCGATGGCCTGCTGCACATCACCGACCTGGCCTGGCGCCGCGTCAAGCACCCGAGCGAAGTGCTCACCGTCGGTGACGAAGTCACCGCCAAGGTGCTCAAGTTCGATCAAGAGAAGAACCGCGTCTCGCTCGGCCTCAAGCAGCTCGGCGAAGATCCGTGGGTGGGCCTGGGCCGCCGCTACCCGCAAGGCACCCGCCTGTTCGGCAAGGTCACCAACATCACCGACTACGGCGCGTTCGTCGAGATCGAGCAAGGCATCGAAGGCCTGGTGCACGTGTCGGAAATGGACTGGACCAACAAGAACATCCACCCGACCAAGGTCGTCCAGCTCGGCGACGAAGTCGAAGTGATGATCCTCGAGATCGACGAAGACCGCCGCCGCATCAGCCTCGGCATGAAGCAGTGCATGGCCAACCCGTGGGACGATTTCCAGGCGACCTTCAAGAAGGGCGACAAGATCCGCGGCGCCATCAAGTCGATCACCGACTTCGGCGTGTTCATCGGCCTGCCGGGCGGCATCGACGGCCTGGTCCACCTGTCGGACCTGTCGTGGAACCTGCCGGGCGAAGAAGCCGTGCGCAACTACAAGAAGGGCGACGAAGTCGAGGCCCTGGTGCTGTCGATCGACGTCGAGCGCGAGCGCATCTCGATGGGCATCAAGCAGCTCGAAGGCGATCCGTTCAACAACTTCGTGTCGACCAACGACAAGGGTTCCGTGGTCAAGGGCACCGTCAAGTCGCTCGACGCCAAGGGCGCCGTGATCGCGCTGACCGAAGAAGTCGAAGGCTACCTGCGTGCCACCGAAGTCTCGCGCGACCGCGTCGAGAACATCGGTTCGGTGCTGAAGGAAGGCGACCAGGTCGAGGCCATGATCATCAACATCGATCGCAAGAACCGTTCGATCAACCTGTCGATCAAGGCCAAGGACATGTCGGACGAGTCGAGCGCCATGACCAAGCTCAGCGCCGAATCGGCCGGCAATGCCGGTACGACCAGCCTGGGTGCGCTGCTGAAGGCCAAGCTGTCGGGCAACCAGTCCGAGTAAGCCATGATGTCTTCAGGAAGCCCCATGACCAAGTCCGAGCTGATCGCCAAGCTTGCGGAGCGGTACCCGCAGCTCGTGGCGAAGGACGCCGAGTTGGCCGTGAAGACGATCCTCGACGCGATGGCGACCAGTCTCGCCAGTGGCCAGCGGATCGAGATTCGGGGTTTCGGCAGCTTCGACTTGAACTACCGTCCGCCGCGGACGGGGCGCAATCCCAAGTCCGGCACCAAGGTTGCGGTGCCGGAGAAGTACGTGCCCCACTTCAAGGCAGGCAAGGAGTTGCGGGAGCGCGTGGACGGCCGCGAGATGTAAGGCCGGCCGCAGCGCACCACCGCCGATAGGGAACGCGACGTCTTCGGGCGTCGCGTTTTCTTTTGCGGATCTTTTGCGGATCGCCTCGGCGCACCGGGCCGATCGGTAGGTTCCGCCAATTCCATCGGCTGTGCCGATTGAATATCAGCAGCGCTGATTTATTGCTTTGCCGGCCCCTCGGGTAAAATGCGCACCGTTCATCTCCGAGGATGCCGCCGTGCGCTATCTCGCCTGGTTCGTCAGGATCGTGCTGTTCCTGCTGCTGTTCGCCTTCGCCATCAAGAACACCGATCCGGTGACGCTGCACGGCCTGTGGGCATCGCGCTGGGAAATGCCGCTGATCGTGGTGGTGCTCGCTGCCTTCGCCCTCGGCGTGGCGGCCGGCGCGCTGGCCATGGTGCTGCCCTACACGCGCATGCGGCGCGAGCTGCAGGAATTGCGGCGGCAGCGGCGCAAGGACGGCAGCGCGCCGCTCGACGAAGTGCTGCCCGACCGGGTCGAGCCGGCCGCGCCGCTCGACGCGGTACTCTGACCCCGATCGCCTCCGACAGAAGGGACCCAAGTGGAATTCGAAGCCTGGTGGCTGATCCTGTTTCCGGCCGTGTTCGGCCTCGGCTGGCTGGCCGCGCGCGTCGACATCAAGCACGTGCTCGCCGATTCGCGGTTGTTGCCGCGCCAGTATTTCGAGGGCCTGAACCACCTGCTCAACGACCGGACCGACAAGGCGGTCGAGGTGTTCGTCGACCTGGCCCGCAACCATAGCGAATCGATCGAGCTACAGTTCGCGCTCGGCCACCTGTTCCGCCGCAAGGGCGAGATCGAGCGCGCGATCCGCATGCACCAGAAGCTGCTGGGCCGGCCCGAGCTCAAGCAGCACGAGAAGCACAACGCACAGTACGAGCTGGCGCTCGACTTCATGAAGGCCGGCCTGTTCGACCGCGCCGAGGAGCTGTTCGGCCAGCTCGGCGAGACCGACCTGAGCCGCGCCGCGCGCCGCCACCTGCTCGGCATCTACCAGCAGGAAAAGGAATGGCACAAGGCGATCGAAGCGGCCCAGCAGCTGCGCGACACCAGCCATACCTACCAGCACGAGATCGCCGAGTTCTATTGCGAGCTGGCCACCGCCGCGATCACCCGCTCGCAGCCGGCCGAGGCGCGCCAGTACCTGCAGCAGGCGCTGGCCGAGCACCGCAAGTGCGTGCGCGCCAACCTGATCCTGGGCGACCTCGCCGCCGGCGAAGGCCAGTACGAGGCCGCGATCGAGGCCTGGTTGCGGATCGAGTCGCAGGATCACCGCTTCCTGCCGTTCGCCGCGCGCAAGCTGCTCGACGCCTACGACCGCCAGGGCCGGGCCGAGGAGGGCACCGCGCTGTTGCGCGGCTTCCTGTCGACCTATCCCGAGCTCGACATGCTCGACGTGGTGTACGAACGCATCGCCGCGACCGAGGGCGCCGAAGCGGCCTACGGCTGGCTGCGCGAGGAGCTGCGCCGCAATCCGACCCAGGCCGGCCTGGTCAAGCTGCTGGCCGCCCAGGCCGCCGACGCGCCGCCCGAGCGGCGGGCCGAGACCGACACCATGCTGCGCCTGACCCAGGAAGCCACGCGCGGGCTCAGCATGTACCACTGCGCCGCCTGCGGTTTCAAGGCGCGCCAGTATTTCTGGCATTGCCCGGCCTGCAACGAGTGGGAAAGCTTCCTGCCGGCGCGCGGCCAGGCCAAGGCCTGAGTGCCGACGCCCGCCGCAGCGGCCGGCCTCGCAGCACCGGCCGCCTTCCACCCTCCGACCGACCCGCGCTGAGAACCCGACCATGAGCCCGCATCCCGATCCGAAGATTCTCGTCGCCCTCGACTACCACGAAGCCGCCCCGGCCCTGGCCTTCGCCGACCGGGTGACGCCCGGGCTGTGCCGCCTCAAGGTCGGCAAGGAGCTGTTCACCGCGGCAGGGCCGCAACTGGTCGAGCAACTGGTGAAGCGCGGCTTCGATGTGTTCCTCGACCTCAAATTCCACGACATCCCCAATACCGTGGCGCAGGCGGTGAAGTCGGCCGCCGCGCTCGGCGTATGGATGGTCAACGTGCACGCGCTCGGCGGCCGCAAGATGATGAGCGCGGCGCGCGAGGCGCTCGACGCGCAGCAGCACCGGCCGCTGCTGATCGCGGTGACGGTGCTGACCAGCATGGACGGCGAGGCGCTGGCCGAGCTCGGCCTGCCCGAGCCGGCGGTGCTGGTGCCGCTCTTGGCGCGGCTGACGCTCGATTGCGACCTCGACGGCGTGGTCTGCTCGGCGCAGGAGGCCTCGGTGCTGAAGAAGCTGTGCGGGCAGGATTTCAAGCTGGTCACGCCGGGCATCCGGCCGGCCGGCAGCGCGGCCGGCGACCAGAGCCGGATCATGACGCCCGAGGCCGCGCTGGCGGCCGGCGCCGACTACCTGGTGATCGGCCGGCCGATCACCCAGAGCGCCGATCCGCTCGCGGTGCTGGAATCGATCCGCGCCAGCCTGGCCGCCGCCTGACCAACGCAACAGGAACATCCCATGAAGCTCACCATCGTCGGCACCGGCTACGTCGGCCTCGTCACCGGCACCTGCCTGGCCGAGGTCGGCAACGACGTGCTCTGCCTCGACCTGGATCCGGCCAAGATCGCCACGCTGCGCGAGGGCGGCATCCCGATCTACGAGCCGGGCCTGCAGGAGATGGTGCGCCGCAACGCCGCTGCCGGCCGCCTGCGCTTCACCACCGACATCGACGAGGCCGTGGCCTTCGGCACGCTGCAGGTGATCGCGGTCGGCACGCCGCCCGGCGAGGACGGCTCGGCCGACCTGCAGTACGTGGTGGCGGCGGCGCGCAACATCGGCCGCCGCATGACCGAATACAAGGTGGTGATCGACAAGTCGACCGTGCCGGTCGGCACCGCCGACCGCGTGCGCGCGGCGATCGCCGAGGAACTGGCGGCGCGCGGCGCCGAGGTGCCGTTCTCGGTGGTGTCCAACCCCGAATTCCTCAAGGAAGGCGCCGCGGTCGAGGACTTCATGCGGCCGGACCGCATCGTGGTCGGCAGCGACGACGAGCGCGCCACCGAGCTGCTGCGCGCGCTGTACCAGCCGTTCCAGCGCAACCACGACCGCCTCCTGGTGATGGACGTGCGCTCGGCCGAGCTGACCAAGTACGCCGCCAACGCGATGCTGGCCACCCGCATCTCCTTCATGAACGAGCTGGCCAACCTGGCCGAAGTGCTCGGCGCCGACATCGAGCTGGTGCGCCGCGGCATGGGCTCGGACCCGCGCATCGGCTACCACTTCCTCTACCCGGGCCTGGGCTACGGCGGTTCCTGCTTCCCCAAGGACGTGCAGGCGCTGCGCCGCACCGGCAGCGAGCACGGCGTCGAATTGCAGGTGCTCGGCGCGGTCGAGGCCGCCAACGCGGCGCAGAAGCAGCGGCTGGTCGCCAAGGTCGTGAAGCACCTCGGCGGCGATCTGAGCGGCCGCCATTTCGCGCTGTGGGGCCTGGCCTTCAAGCCCAATACCGACGACATGCGCGAGGCGCCGAGCCTGACCGTGATCGAGGGCCTCCTGGCGCGCGGCGCCACCGTCACCGCCTACGACCCGGTGGCGGCGCACGAGGCCGGCCGCCTGCTCGGCGGCCGCATCCGTTGCGCGGACAGCCCGATGGCGGCGCTGGCCGGCGCCGACGCGCTGCTGATCGCGACCGAGTGGAAGGAATTCCGCAGCCCCGATTTCGAGGCGATCAAGCAGGCGCTCAAGCAGCCGCTGATCGTCGACGGCCGCAATCTGTACGACCCGAAGCTGATGCGCGAGCTGGGCTTCGTCTACGACGCCATAGGCCGGTGATCCCACCCGTCCTGCCGGCCGGCGCCGGCAGGAACCGAATGCCGCGGCGGCCGGTCGGTACCGGCCCCGCCGATCGTTAGAAAGACCCCGCAATGAAGCACGATTCCCTCCGCCAGTCCCTGGCCCGAACCCGCGTCCTGGTCGCCGGCGACGTGATGCTGGACCGCTACTGGTTCGGCGACGTCGAGCGCATCTCGCCCGAGGCGCCGGTGCCGGTCGCGCTGGTCCGGCGCACCGAGGAGCGCGCCGGCGGCGCCGCCAACGTGGCGCGCAACATCGCCGCGATCGGCGGCCGCGCCACGCTCTTGTCGGTGGTCGGCGCCGACGAGCCGGGCGCGGCGCTCGAGCGTCTGGTGGTCGAGCATGGCGTGGCCGCCTCGCTGTTCCGCGACGCCAGCATCACCACCACCGTCAAGGTGCGGGTGGTGGCGCGCCAGCAGCAGCTGATCCGGCTCGACTTCGAATACAGCCCGAGCCACGAAGTGCTGGCCGCCACGCTCGACGCCTACCTGGCCGCGCTGGCCGAGCACGACGTGGTGATCCTGTCGGACTACGGCAAGGGCGGCCTGACCCACGTCACCACCATGATCGAAGCGGCCCGGGCGGCCGGCAAGCCGGTGCTGATCGACCCCAAGGGCGACGACTACAGCCGCTACCGCGGCGCCACGCTGCTGACGCCGAACCGTTCCGAATTGCGCCAGGTGACCGGCAAGTGGCGCGACGACGCCGACCTCGAGGCGCGTGCCCAGGCGTTGCGCGCCGACCTGGCGCTCGACGCGCTGCTGGTGACGCGCTCGGAGGAGGGCATGAGCCTGTACGAGGCCGGCGGCGCCCATCACGTGCCGACCGTGGCGCGCGAGGTCTACGACGTCTCCGGTGCCGGCGACACCGTGATCGCCACGCTGGCGGCCATGCTCGGCGCCGGCCTGCCGCTGGCGCAGGCGATGGAATGGTCGAACCGCGCCGCCGGCATCGTGGTCGGCAAGCTCGGCACCGCGGTGGCGACGGCCGAGGAGCTGTTCGACGCCTGATCTTCGCGGCGCCCCGATCGCGGCGCCGCTTCTCCCGACTCCGACCGGACGCCTCCGCATGCCCGAACCGCGCCGCCTGGCCCGCAGGATGCCCTGGTGGCTGGCCGCGCTGCTGGCCGGCGCGGCCGTGCTGTGGCTGGCCGGGCGGCTGGCCGAGCAGAGCGAGCTGGCGCGCATCCGCCAGGCCGGCGGCCACCGGCTCGAGGTCTATGTCGGCAGCCTGCGCAACGCCGTCGACAAGTACGCCTACCTGCCCTACGTGCTGTCGATCAACGACGACGTGGCCGGCCTGCTGGCCCGGCCGCAGGACGCCGCGCGGCGCGAGCGCGTCAACCGCTACCTCGAGACCGTCAACCGCTCCGCCCGCTCGTCGGCGCTCTACCTGCTCGATGCGCACGGCGAGGCGATCGCCGCCAGCAACTGGAATACGCCGCAGAGCTATGTCGGCAACAACTACGCCTTCCGGCCCTACTACCAGGATGCGCGCGCCGGCCGGCCGGGCCGCTTCTACGGCGTCGGCGCCACCACCCGCCAGCCCGGCTACTTCCTGTCGCAGCCGGTGTTCGATGCGCGCGGCGTGGCCGGCGTGGTGGTGGCCAAGGTCAGCCTCGATGCGCTCGAGACCAGCTGGCAGCGCGCCGGCGACCGCGTGCTGGTGGCCGACCGCGCCGGCATCGCCTTCCTCTCGGCGGTGCCGGCCTGGAAGCTGCGCAGCCTGGCGCCGGTCGCCGCGCCGGCGCTCGACTACATCCGCCAGACCAGCCAGTACGACCGCCGCAGCTTCAGTCCGCTGGGACTGGTCGAGCTGTCCGCGCTCGATGCCGATGCGCGCGTGGTGGCGCTGCCCGAAGGCCGCGGCCGCAGCGCTTGGCTGGCGCAGACGGTCGCGCTCGACGACCACGGCTGGCGCGTGCTGCTGCTGTCCGACCTGGCGCCGCTGCGCCAGACCGTGCGCAACGCCCTGGTCGCCACCGGCTTCGGCCTGATCGCGCTGTGGCTGCTGTTGCTGTACTGGCGCCAGCGCCGCCGCCGCATCCGCGACAACCTGGCGGCCGGCGAGGCGCTGCGGCGCGCCCACGACGAGCTGGAACGCAAGGTGGCCGAACGCACCCGCGACCTGATCGACAGCAACCGCGCGCTCGAACGCGAGGTGGCCGAGCGCAAGCGCACCGAGACCGAGCTGCGCGCGGCCCAGGACGAGCTGGTGCAAGCCGCCAAGCTGGCGGTGCTGGGCCAGATGGCGGCCGGCGTCACCCACGAGCTGAACCAGCCGCTGGCCGCCATGCGCACGCTGGCCGACAACGCGGTGACCCTGCTCGACCGCGGCCGCCCCGAACAGGCGCGCGGCAACCTCGGCATGATCGCCGGCCTGGTCGAGCGCATGGGCCGGATCACCGGCCAGCTGCGCGCCTTCGCCCGTAAGCGCAGCGCCGACCGGCCGGCCGTGGCGGTGCCGGTCGCGCAGGCGCTGGCCAATGCCCGACTGCTGCTGGAGGACCGCTTCGCCCGCCGCCGGGTGGCGCTGCAGCTGACGCTGGCCGATCCGGGCGTGGCGGTGCTCGGCGACCAGGTGCGGCTCGAGCAGGTGCTGATCAACCTGCTGCGCAATGCGCTCGACGCGGTGGCCGAGATCGCCGCGCCGCGCATCGAGGTGCGGGTCGACACGCTGGGCGAGCGGGTCCGCATCGAGGTCTGCGACAATGGCCCGGGCATCGCCGCCGAAGCGCTCGGCCGCCTGTTCGAGCCCTTCTTCACCACCAAGGACGGCGAAGGACTGGGGCTCGGCCTCGCCATCTCGCTGTCGATCCTGCGCGATTGCCAGGGCCGCCTGAGCGCCGCCAACCGCGCCGAAGGCGGCGCCTGCTTCACCATCGAGCTGCCCGCCGCGCCGGCAGGCTGATCCATCGCATCCCGAGGCCGCCATGCAAGTCCTGTTCATCGACGACGAACCGCTGATCCGCCACGCCAGCGCGCAGACGCTGGAACTGGCCGGCCTCGAGGTCGCCGCCTTCGACCGCGCCGAGGCGGCGCTTGGCCTGCTCGGCCGCGACTTCGCCGGCGTGCTGGTCAGCGACGTGCGGATGCCGGGCATGGACGGCCTGCAGCTGCTGGCCCGGGCCGCGGCGCTCGACCCGGAGCTGCCGGTGGTGCTGGTGACCGGCCACGGCGACGTCGCCATGGCGGTGCAGGCGATGCGCGACGGCGCCTACGATTTCATCGAGAAGCCGTTCTCGTCCGAGCAACTGGTCGAGGTGGTGCGCCGCGCGCTGGACAAGCGCCGGCTGGTGCTGGAGAACCGCCAGCTGCGGCGCGAGCTGGAGCGGCGCGACGGCATCCAGGCCCTGCTGCTGGGCCGCAGCGAGGCGATCG
The DNA here is from genome assembly GCF_014353015.1 of Chitinimonas koreensis. Taxonomy (NCBI): domain Bacteria; kingdom Pseudomonadati; phylum Pseudomonadota; class Betaproteobacteria; order Neisseriales; family Chitinibacteraceae; genus Chitinimonas; species Chitinimonas koreensis. Next base: position 3,664,473 of record NZ_CP060704.1, on the reverse strand, counting down.
AACAGGTGCGCCGCACCATCGCCAACGTGGCCGATACCGGCGCCGACGTGCTGGTGCTGGGCGAGACCGGCAGCGGCAAGGAGCTGGTGGCGCGCTGCCTGCACCAGTGCAGCGGCCGAGCCGCGCGGCCCTTCGTCGCGCTCAACTGCGGCGCGCTGCCCGAGAGCCTGTTCGAGAGCGAGATCTTCGGCCACGAGGCCGGCGCCTTCAGCGGCGCCACCAAGCGGCGCATCGGCAAGGTCGAGCATGCCGACGGCGGCACGCTGTTCCTCGACGAGCTCGAAAGCATGCCGCTGGCGCTGCAGGTGAAGCTGCTGCGCGTGCTGCAGGAGCGCACCATCGAGCGGCTCGGCGGCAACGCCAGCGTGCCGGTCGACTGCCGGGTGGTGGCGGCGACCAAGGACGATCTGCGCCAGCTGGCCGACCGGCAGAAATTCCGCGCCGACCTCTACTACCGGCTCAACGTGGTCAGCATCGTGCTGCCGCCTCTGCGCGAGCGGCGCGAGGACATCCCGCTCCTGTTCGAGCATTTCGTGCTGCAGGCCGCGCTGCGCTACAACCGGCCGGCGCCGCTGCTCGAGGCCGGCCGCCTGCGCGAGCTGATGGCCCAGCCCTGGCCCGGCAACGTGCGCGAGCTGCGCAACGTGGCCGACCGCTTCGTGCTGGGCCTGCTGGAGCCGGCCGCCGGCCAGACGCCGCTGAACCTGCCGGCGCTGCTCGAGCGTTTCGAGAAGAGCCTGATCGTCGACGCGCTCGACCGCGCCGGCGGCCAGGTCAGCGCCGCCAGCGAGGCGCTCGGCCTGCCGCGCAAGACGCTGTACGACAAGGTGAAGAAATACGGCTTGAGCGGCGGCGAGTAGCGACTGCGGCCATGGCGGCCGTCACGCTGGCCCCGGTTGGCGCGAAAGAAGGGACTTAAAGGGATCGGCACCAAAAAAAACAGGCTCCTGTTTCCAGGAGCCTGTTTGCATTCGAGCCGGACGGAAACCGGCGCGGGCCGCTCTCCGTCCGGCTTCCCGGCCGATCAGAACTGATGCGAGATCGAGCCGTAGACGTAGCGGCCGCGCAGATCGTACAGCGTGTAGTTGTACAGGATCGTGCCTTCGTTGGCGTTCAGCGGCGCCTGCTTGTCGAAGACGTTGTTGGCGCCGAGGGTGAGCCGGGTCTTCTTGAACAGCGTGTAGTTGGCCTGCAGGTCGTAGGTGTTCCACGACGGCACGTGCTCGACCGTGTCCAGCGTCGGCTCGGTATAGCGCCAGTTGTCGATGAAGTTGTGGCTCAGCGTCAGGTCCACGTCGCCGCGGCTCCAGCCGAAGCTGGTGCGCGCGCGCATGCGCGGGTTGCCGTCGACGCCGTTGGTCGACTCCAGCTCGGCGCCCGGCTCGTCCTGCGACTTGCGCGAGATGGTGTAGCCGATGTTCGAGCTGACGCTGAAGCGGCCGTAGGCGGTGGCCGAGGTGCGGCCCTTCAGGTCCAGGTCGATGCCCTTGACCGTGGTCTTCTGGTCGAGCTGGGCATACACGCGCTTGACGAAGATGATCGGGCCGGGCATGCCGCGGATCTGGTCGTTGGCGGTCGGTACGTCGCGCAGCACCTTGTCGGCGTTGCCTTCGAGCTCCTTCTTGACCACGTCGTTGCCGGCCGGGCGGATGATCAGGTCGCGTTGCTGGATGTCGTACCAATCGACCGCGGCGCTGAAGCTGCTGTTCGGCTCGAACACGAAGCCGAGCGCGTAGCTGCGCGACTTCTCCGGCTTGACGTTGCGGTTCGGCTCGATCTGGGTGCTGATCGAGGCGCCCTGGCAATAGTTCGCCGCGGTGTACGGGCGGCCGGTGACCGGGTCGATCTTGAAACCCTTGCTCGTGTCGTTCGGGTCGACGCGGGTCAGGTCGCAGCGGCGCTTGTCGGTGATGGTCTGGAACGAGTAGGACACGCCGGTGCCGTTCTCGGCGAAGGTCGGCGCGCGGAAGCCCTCGGTATAGCTGCCGCGCAGCAGCAGTTGGCGGAGCGGCTGGAAGCGGAAGGCGACCTTGGGCGTGGTGGCGCTGCCGAAGTCGTCGTAGTCGTCGCGGCGCACGGCCAGCTGGACTTCGGCGTCCTTGAACACCGGGATGTTCAGCTCGCCGTAGACCGAGTTGGCGTCGCGGTCGGCCTTGTTGGTGGTGTAGCCCAGGCCCAGCACGTCGAACTTGGTCAGGTTGTCGGACGACACGTCGTCGAGCGACTCCTTGCGGAATTCGACGCCGGCGGCGAGCTGCAGCGGGCCGGCCGGCAGCTCGGTCAGCGTGCCGGCGACCTTGGCGTCGACCTGGCGGAAGGTGGTGTCGGCGGTGCGCACGGTGTTGGCGCGGATGCGGTTCAGCACCGCGGCGGTGTTCTTGCTGTGGTCGAGGAAGTCGTAGCTGCGGTCGTTCAGCACCTGGGTCAGGCCGCTGACCGACAGCAGGTTGACCTGGGTCCGCTCGGTCTTGCCCTTGGAGTCGAGCGCGGCGACTTCCCAGTCCCAGTCGTGGAAGCTGCCCTTGACGCCGACCAGCAGGCGGTACAGGTCAGCCTTGACGGTCGAGTCGCTGGTGCCGATATCGGTGAAGCGGTAGCTCAGGCCGACCGGACGGTTGTACGGGTTGTTCGGGTGGCCGACCGGCAGCGTCAGCGGGAACGGCCTGGCGCCGCTGCTGGAGAAGGTGGTCGAGGCGCCCCAGGTCGGCGGTGCGCCGGGGGTGTCGGTGGTGTTGCGGTTGAACAGCGCCTCGGCGAACAGCTGGGTGTCTTCGCTCAGTGCGAACACCGCGCGGCCGGTGAAGCCGACGCGTTCGGTCGAGGGGATCAGCACGCCGTAGGGCGTCAGGTCGGTGTAGCAGACCGGCGCGGAGCCGCCGGGCAGCACGATGATGCGGTCGGCCGGGCAGTTGGCGGCCGGGCGGGTCGAGCCGGCGAAGATGGTGTCGGCGCTCGACAGCTTGCGGTAGGTCGGGTACTCGCTGAACGACGACCAGTTCACGGTCGAGCCCGGTACCAGCTCGCGCGCATCGCCGTCGTTGTAGATGTCGTTGCGGTCGCTGTACATCAGCTTCTCGCGCTTGAACACCTGCAGCACGCCCATCGCGTTGAAGCGGTTCTCGGTCAGCGAGCCGAAGCCGCCGGCGATCGAGGCACCGTATTCTTCGGCGCCGCCTTCGGTGGTGCCGCCGGCCTTGGCGGTCAGTTGCAGGCCGGTGTAGTCCTTGCGCAGGATGATGTTCACCACGCCGGCGATCGCGTCGGCGCCGTAGATGGCCGAGGCGCCGTCCTTGAGGATCTCGATCCGCTCGACCGCTTCCTGCGGGATGCTGTTGAGGTCGACCGAGGTCTCCTGCAGGTTCTGCGCGAAGCCGTAGTTGGCCAGGCGGCGGCCGTTGAGCAGGGTCAGCGTCGACTTGGAGCCCAGGCCGCGCAGCGAGATGGCCGACGAGCCGGGCGAGAAGCTGTTGGTGAAGGTCTCGTTGTAGTTGCCGGTCGCGTTGGCCGGCAGGTTGCGCAGCAGGTCGGCCACCGTGGCGACGCCGCTCTTGTCGATGTCCTGGCGCGAGATCACCTGGACCGGCGCCGGGCCTTCCTTGGCGATGCGCTTGATGTTGGAGCCGGTGACCGTGATGCGTTCAGCGGACGGATCGGCGTCGGCCGCGAGCGCGACCTGGCCGAAGACGGCGACGGCCGCGGCGAGAGGGGTGAGCCGCAGGGCACGGGGCAAAGTCATGGTGTAGCACTCCGAGTGGTGATTCGAATCCATCGCCCACGATGTAAATAGATGTAAATGCGTGGGGAGGCCGGAGGCTACTGACGTTTACGAATATATGCGAATCAATTAGGCCAAATGGGTAATTGACTGTGTCTGTAATGTGACAAATGAATAGGCATGGGCTGTACAAGGCTGTTACGGCCAATCCATGGCCGTGAGCCGAAGGCCGAGCCAAGGCATCGAGGATTACTCGCGGTACTCCTGCCGGCCGTAGCCGGTCAGGCCGAGCAGGCCGCGCACCAGCTGGTAGGCCAGCCAGGGCAGGGCGCGGCGCCACCACGGGCCGGTGTTCAGCGTGGTGTGGGTCACCGCGATCGAATGGCTGTCGATCCGGCTTTGCAGATCGGCGCGCAGCTCGGCCGCCAGCTGCAGGTTGCGCGCCTCGACGTTGGCCTCGCGCGCGGTGAGCAGGCTGAACGGGTCGATATTGGACGAGCCGACGGTCAGCCAATGGCTGTCCACCACCGCCACCTTGGCGTGCATGAAGCCGGCCACGTATTCGTGGATCTCGACCCCGGCGGTCAGCAGCGGCCGGTACAGCACGCGGGTGGCGTAGTGCAGCAGCGGCTGGTCGATCTGCCCCTGCAGCACGATCACCACCCGCACGCCGCGCCGGGCCGCCGCCAGCAGCGCGCGCCGCAGCGTCAGGCCGGGCAGGAAGTAGGCGTTGGCCAGCACGATCTCGTGGCGCGCCTGCGCGATCGCGGCCAGGTAGCTGTGCTCGATGTCGCGGCGATGGCGCAGGTTGTCGCGCCGCGCCAGCCGCGCCGCCATCTCGCCCTGCCGCGCCGGCGCCGGGAAATGCTTGGGCAGGTGCGACCAGTCCTGCTTCAACTGGGTCCAGCAGGTATGGCGCCACTGGATCGCCATGGCGTCGCGCAGGTCGGCCACCAGCGGGCCGAGCACGCGCACCGCGTAGTCGTAGCGCGGCACCTGGGCGCCGGGGTCGTTGAGGTCGTCGATCACGTTGATGCCGCCGGCGAAACCGATCTCGCCGTCGATCACCGCCAGCTTGCGATGCATGCGGCGCAGTCGCTGGCGCCGCAGGCTGGGCAAGAAGCTGCGCGTCTCGGGCCGGAACAGCAGCAGCCGCACGCCGGCGCGCTCGAAGGCGCGGACCAGGTGGGCCGGCAGGTCGCGCGCGCCGAAGCCGTCGAGCAGCAGCGAGACTTTCACCCCGCGCCGCGCCGCTCGCATCAGCCGCGCCGATACCAGCCGGCCGGTCGCATCGGCCTCGTACAGATAGCTTTCGAGCAGGATCTCGGCCCGCGCCGCGTCGATGGCGGCCAGCAGCGCCGGGAAGTATTCGGCGCCGTTGCGCAGCAGGGTCAGCGCGTTACCGTCGCGCCAGCGCATGCGCTTTCTCGTTGCCGAACTTGAATTGGCCGGTCTCGCGCGCCAGCAGCAATTGCAGCGCCGCCGCGTCGAGCCCGGCGGCGCGCGCCAGGAAGCGCGCGGCCTCGCGGCCGGACAGCGTCTTCACCACCCGGCCGTGCTGGCGCAGCTGCACGCTGCCGTTCTTGCAGGCCAGGTAGTCGAACGGGGCGTCGAGCAGTTTGCCGCGCTTGTCCTGCATCAGTGGGCCCTGACGATGGCGGACAGCGGCGCGTGGTCGGACAGGCCCTGCCAGCCCGGCCCGACGTGCACCTGCGCCTGCTGGACCGAGAAGCCGCGCAGGTAGATGCGGTCCAGGGTCAGGATCGGCATGCGCGCCGGGAAGCTGGCGGCGAGCCGGCCGTGGGCGGTGTGGAAGGCCTCGCGCAGACCGAGCGTGTCCTGCAGGTAGCCGCAGGCCTCCTGGCGCCAGTCGTTGAAGTCGCCGGCCACGATCAGCGCGGCTTCGGCCGGGATGTGCGCCTTGGCATAGTCGGCCAGCGCGGCCAGTTGCTGGCGCCGGTCGGCGGCGCGCAGGTTCAGGTGCACGCACAGCGCATGCAGCGGTGTGTCGCGCTCGGGTAGCGCGATCCGGCCGTGCAGGAGGCCGCGCCGCTCGAACGGGTTGAGGCTCAGGTCGTGGTTGTGCCAGTGCTCGATCGGATAGCGGCTCAGCAGCGCATTGCCGTGGTGGCCGCTGCGGTAGTCGGCGTTGCGGCCGTAGACGTGGTGGTGGTCGCCGGCGAGGAAGGCGTGCTGCGGCTGGGACGGCCAGTCGGCATGGCGGCCGGCGCGGTGGCGGTGCTCGCCCTGCACCTCCTGCAGGAATACCAGGTCGGCGGTGAGCCCGCCCAGCGCCTGCTTGAGCGCGGGCAGCACGTGGCGGCGGTTGAAGGCCGACATGCCCTTGTGGATGTTGTAGGTGGCGATCTTGAGCGTGTGTTCCATGGCGGGTCTTCCGGGCGCTTTCGAGGTACGACCGGGCTGGGAGCGGCAAGATTCCGGCGGTTGCGTCGCTTTGATTGTAGAGATTCCTGCGAGCCTGATTGAGGGTGGCTGCGGCGTGCAGAGCTTATCGAACGGCAGGCTTGACGGCTGCAGGGCCGGTGAGGGCAATGGTTTGATCCGCCGGCCCTCACCCCAACCGCTCTCCCGCGCGCGGGAGAGCGGCTTATCGGCGCCCGCATCATTCAAGGAAGGGGCTCAGGCCGCAATTGTTCACTGGTGGGCAATCGGGCCGATGGCCGAGTAGATGCTGCACGTCCCGCCTCATGCTGACGCGCGTCAGCGAGGCTCCCTCTGGCCCACCCCGCAAAGTCCCCGACTTGGCGGGACCCCGGGGCGGCGAGGGCGGGGCGGTGGGATGAAACAGGGGAGGGTCGGTGGCCGAGTACTCACACAATGGCAAGCGCCCGGCTTTGCCGGGCGCCCGCACTACCTTCTCACTCCACGCGGAGGCGTGAAGCGCAACCCGGCCCTCAGAACGGCCAGGCCGGACTGGCCACCGTCATGTCCACCTTGCGCACGCTGCTGTAATCATTGGTGCCGGTATTGGCATAGAACACCGCCGGCTGCGCCGCGAAGCCGAAGGCCGCAACCTGGTTCGCGGCCGCCGCGCCGTAGCGCACGCCCCACAGGTCGAACATCGCCCGCTGGTCGCGCTTGGTGATCCACGACAGCGCCACCAGCAGCGCGTCGTTGCTGCTCATCGACGGCTTCTCGGCGTAGCTGCCGTAGCCGAGCCGCGCCTTGTAGGTCGCCCAGTCGCCGTTGTCGAACAGCCGCTTGTGCAGGTAGAGCAGGGTGACGATGTCCCAGGCCTGCTCGGGCTTGCCGGTGCGCTCCTGCCAGTAGTGCGCCCACTGGGTGTAGAAGGCCATGCGCTCGCCGTTCTGCACCGCGTAGCCGCCGTCGGCCCACAGCGTGTCGTAGACGCCGCCGATCGGGTCGGCCTTGGCGCGGCCCTGCTTGATCAGGTTGAAGGCCGACTGGTAGCGCACCCGGTCGTCCGACAGCTTGACGCCTTCGCTGCGGAAGATCCGCCAGTTCTTGTGCAGCGGGAACATATTGTTCGACACCTCGCCGCTGCGGTCGTCATAGACGCGGAAGGCCTGCAGGTTGTGGCCCAGCTCGTGGCTCTCGCCCCAGCCGCGCGGCGACAGGCCCCAGGTCTGGTCGTAGGGATTGCCCGAGCAGCCGGCGCCGCAGGCGGCGTAGCGGTCGACGTTGATGTGCTGCACGCCCGGCGCGCGGTGGATCGCGGCGTCGGTGCAGTTCCACTGCTCGCTGGCGCAGACCGCCTGCACGCCGGCGCCGAGGCTCTTGCCGGCCACCGGGAAGCCGGCGAACTGGTAGGCGTCCTCGAAGAACAGCTCCTTGAGCTCGGCGAAGTAGCGGTCCAGGTCGTTGTCGTAGTCGTCCTTGAGCACCTTCTTCATCAGGTCGACGCGGCTGTGGATCTCGGCCCCGGCGGTCTTAATCTCGGCCCAGTCGAAGCCGCCGGCGTTCAGCGCCTGCACGAAGGCCGCCTTGTCGCCGCCGTTGGTCAGGTCGAGGAAGGGATGGCGCGCCACGCCGCGGATCTTCAGCGTCACCTTGTCGCCGGCGTTGGCGCCGCTGTACTCCAGCTGCAGCGTGCCGCCGTAGGGCGTGACCAGGTCGATCGCGCTGCCCTTGGTCAGCGTCACGGCCGGGCTGGCCAGGTAGCGCGGCCGGTCGTACTGCGACGGGTTCCACAGCCGGGTCGAGCCGCCGCGCTGGGTATTGAAGCGCAGCGCGACGCTGGCGCTGCCCGAAGTCAGCTCGACGCGCAGCGGCTTGCCCGGTACGGCGAAGCGGCCCAGCGCGGTGAAGCCGCTGGCGGCCGGCAGCGTGACGGTCAGGCTTTCGTCCGCCGTGCTGGTCGTCAGCGACTGGGCGCCGGTGCCCTGGAAGCTGCCGAGGTCGGGCTGGCTGCCGCCGATCTTGCGCACGTAGCCGACCCAGGCATCGGCCGCGGCGGCCTGCTGGAAGGCGACCGGCGCGGTGGTCTTGTCGAGCGGGTAGTGCAGCTTGCGGCGGGTGACGTCGGCCCACAGCGCCAAGAGGCGCAGCAGCGTGGTATCGGGGCTGGCGAACAGGTCGCGGCCGGCGCGGTTGTAGCTGTCGAACTGCTGGCGCAGCGCCTCGACCGGCTTGATCAGCTCGGCCTGCAGGCCGGGCACCGCGTCGCAGTTGGTCGAGCCGACGTTGCTGGTGCAGCGGCTCCAGTCGTAGTCGCTGCGCAGCGTGCCCTTGGCGATCCGGTTCAGCAGCGGCAGCACCGCGCCGAGCTGCGAGCCGGCGGCCAGGTTGGCGGCTGCGCCGCGGCCGGCGCCGACGGCATCCTGGTCGAAGTAGTTGCCGGCGTAGGGGCCGAGCTCCAGGCCCATGGCGCCCAGCATGGCGCGGCCCGAGTCGCTGTCGCCCCACGTATTGGTGTGCAGGTAGAGCACCGGCTTGCCGGCGCGCAGATAGCTGCGGATGGTGCCGCCCAGCTGGGCCGACATCGCCACTTCGCTGTTCACCACCACCAGTTGCGCGCCCATGCCGCAATCGAGGCTGGCCACCGGGTCGCAGCCCAGGCTGTTCACCGCGATGCCGGCGCGGGCCATGCCCTCGGCGGCGCGCGCCTTGTCGAAGCCGGCCCAGGCTACCGCCAGCGGCGAGGGCAGCGCCTCGTCGAGCCGGTCGCCGAGCGCCAGCCAGCCCACCAGGCGCTTGAAGGCCGGCATGTGGGCGGTGTTGCTGCCGCTGCGGAACTGATCGATCACGTTGACGCCGTAGCCGGCCGCGCGGCCGCCCTCGGCGATGCTGATGCTGGCCAGCTGGCGGCCCTTGTCGCCGACGATGAAGGGCTGGGCGGTCTCGGCGTTGGCGGGCGAGATCCACTGGCTGTTGCGTGTCGGCTGGTAATCGAGCACCACGCCGCTGGCGAGCTTGCCCAGCCGCGTCTGCTGGCTGGTTTCGAGGCTCTGGGCGTGGCTCTGCGCGCGGATCGCGATGGCGGCCGGGTCGCTGAGGCCGGCCGGATCGCCGCTGATCAGCGCGGCGGCGATCGGGTCGGCCGGCGTCGGGGTCGGCGTGGGCGTCGGGGTCGGTGTCGGGGTTGGCGTCGGAGTGGGGCTGGGCCGCGGGGTGGGCGTCGGGGTGGTGCCGGAGCCGGGCGTCGAGCCGCCGCTGTCTCCGCCACCGCCGCCGCAGCCGGCCAGCGCCGCGACCAGCAGCGCGGTGAGCAGGTGTTGCCGCATGTTTTCTTATCCCTTGTTGTCGGGCCCGTCCGCACGGGCCTCGGCCGCGGCGGGCACCGGCTGGGCCGTCGCGGGCGGCGAATATTAGCATTGCATGAATGCTGTGGTCATATTTCCGGGCTGCCCAAGGTCGGCCAGACGATGGGCGGTCGGGAGCTCGGCCGCGATCCGGCTCGGCCATGGCGGGCGGCGGCGCCTGCCGCCGGGTGTGGATAAGCGGGTCAGCGCTGCGGCAGCGTCGCCGCGGCTGCGCCGAGCAGCGCGCGCAGCTGGTCCACGATCCTGGCGGTCTTGTCCGGCTCGAACGCCTTGATCGCCGGCGTATGGATATGGCCGACCGGCAGCCTGGCGACGCCGAGCGCATCGCGCAGGCGCACGCTGCGGTAGGAGATCTCGTTGCTGAGGTAGCCGCCGCCGCTGCCCTCGACCGCGATCTTGCCGCGCAGCGCGGCCAGGCTGTCGGCGCTGAGCTGGGTATCGGGCACGACCGTTACCTGGCGGTTGTCGTTGACCCGGTAGGGCGCCTGCACCGCCAGCATGGCGGCCGCCGGCAGCGAGAATTCGACGAATTCGGGCCCGTCGATCGGTCGGCCGTCGAGCAGCGGCGGCCGCGGGTCGTCGCGGCTGGCGCCGGACGGCACGTTCAGATTGTCCGGCACGCGCGCTTCGGTCGAGCGGCGCCGGCCGGGGAAGCGTTCGAGGTCGAACCCGGTGCGGCCCATGCTGACGGTGGCCACCAGGTCGACCTGCGGCTTGCCGTTCTTGCCGCGCATCCAGGGCGAGAGCAGGCGCTCGACCATGCCGGCGTCGAAGTCGGCGTAGCGCACCGGGAACATCGCTGTCTCGATGCGGGCGCGGCGGCCGTCGAACTCGATCTCCTCGCCGTCGAGCAGCAGCGCGTTCACGCCCGAGGGATTGCTCTGGTCGAGGTTGCGGTCGAGCAGGAAAGGGTCGAAGCCGGTGACCAGGATGCGCAGGGTCTTGCGGTCGGCGCCGAAATCGACCTCGTCCATGCCGCGGCTGGCCTGCTCGAGCGCATCGAGCGCGGCGGCGCGGTCGGCGGCGAAGATCGGGAAGCCGGGCGGCTGCTCGCGCAGCGTGCGGGTCAGCGCCAGCCGGCCCAGTACAGCGGCCGGTCGTCGAAGTCGCCGCGCTGGCGGATGCCGGCCTTGGCGCCGAGCCATAGCCGGCGGCCGTATTCGCGCGCCAGCGCCTGCGCCTCGCGGGCGTCGCGCGCCTTCGACCAGTCGTGGCCGAAGTCGCCGACCAGGCCGGCGAAGGCGTCGATCACCGCCGGCATGGCGGCCGCGGCGCGCGGCAGGCGCTCCTCTTCCACCGTCGCGCGGGCGGGCAGGGCGAGGGCGGCGGCCAGCAGCAAGGGCAGGGAAGGGCTCATGGCGGTGCTCCGGCAAAAGGGGAAGCCCGGATTGTCGCCGCCGTGCCGGCCGGCTTGCAAACGCCGGCGGCAGCCGCGATGCTTGCGCACCCGGCGCCTGCCCGGCCCGGCAAAAGACCAGAACAGACGAGGAGCAGACATGTCAGCCGTGCGTCCCTACCGCCCGCTCGCCCAGGTGCGCGCCGTGGGCGGCCCCTACGTCGACCAGGTGGTGGCCGACTTCCGCGCGCTGCCGCCCGAGGTCGCCGCCCAGCCGCGCTACCAGGAGGCGCGCGCGCTGGCCGAGCAGTGCGACGAGCTCGACTGGCGCCAGCTGTTCACGCTCGAACTGTGGGTGCTGCAGCTGATGCCGCTGTACCAGCTCGAGCAGCGCGCGGCGGTGCTCGGCGAGATCTTCGCCAGGCCGCCGTCGCCGCGGCCGCTGCCGGACGAGGACGATTACGCGGAACGCCTGCGCGCCTGGGCGCTCAATCTGCAATCGGAACGGCAGTGGGTGTTCCGCAAGAACCTGCTGCTCGAGCAGGAGGGCTGGCGCCTGCGCCGCCGCCTGGTCGAGACCTGGCTGGCGGTCAGCGTGGCCGCGCTGCTGCTGGGATGGGTCACGGTGCTGCTGGGCTGGGGCGGCGTCGGCGTGCTGGCGCTGGCCGGCTGGCTCGGCGTCACCGGCGCCTACGTCAGCATCGCCCGCCGCATCCAGTCGGGCAGCGCCACCCGGCCCGGCGAGAGCAGCCGCGGCACCGCCTTCGGCAACCTGTGCGCGCTCGACGTCGGCCAGGACACGCTGGTGCAGGCCATGCTGTTCGGCGGCGTGTTCGCCTGGATCGGCTATGGCCTCCTGGCCAGCGGCCTGCTCGGCCACCTGCTCGACGGTGGCCTCAACAGCGCGCTGTTGCCGCAGTTCTCGATCGTCGGCCTCGGCACGGCCGGCCTCGAGCTCGGCTGGCCGCAGCCGGCCGGCGAGCGCGAGCTGGTCAAGCTGGCGGTGTGGTGCTTCGTGTTCGGCTTCGCCGAGCGGCTGGTGCCCGGCGTGCTCGACAAGCTGTCGGGCAAGCTCAACAAGGATCGCGACCGCGGTTAGCGGCGCGTCGATTTTCCGCCGCGGCATGAACTGCGCGGTACGCGGCCGGCTCCAAGCCGGCCGCATGCGTTGGAGGGCAAGAATTTGGACAAGAAAATGGGTGTGCTGGCGCTGCTGAGCGCCGGCGCGATGGCGGCCGGGCCGCCGGACCTGGCGCAATGCCGCGCCATCGAGGCCGCCGCGGCGCGGCTCGCCTGCTACGACGCGCTGGCGACCCAGGCGGTGGCCCGCGCCGGCGAGCCGGCGGTGGTGGCCGAACCGCCGCCGCCGGTCCAGGTGGTGGCGGCGCGGCCCGACGCGGTGACCATCAAGCCGGGCTGGCTCGACCGCAGCTGGGAGATGGGCACGGCCGACCGCAGCGACACCTTCTCGATGCACGCCTACCGCTCCAACTACCTGCTGCCGCTGTTCTACACCACGCGGCCCAACGGCCACCCGGGCAGCCCGGCGCCGGACCGCACGGTCAGCGACGGCCTGTCGCTGCAGCGCACCGACGCCAAGTTCCAGATCAGCCTCAAGACCAAGGTGATCGACGGCCTGTTCGACGGCAACGGCGACCTGTGGCTGGCCTACACCCAGAACTCGCGCTGGCAGCTCTACGACGGCCAGACCTCGCGGCCGTTCCGCGAGACCAACTACGAGCCCGAGGGCATGCTGGTGTTCCGCACCGACTACGACCTGCTGGGCTGGCAGGGCCGGCTGCTGTCGTTCGGTTTCAACCACCAGTCCAACGGCCGCTCGCTGCCGCTGTCGCGCAGCTGGAACCGGCTGACCATGGGCGTGGGGCTGGAGAAGGGCGACTGGACGCTGATGCTGCGGCCGTGGTGGCGCGCCAGCGAGGGGCATTCGGACGACAACCCGGACATCTCCGACTACGTCGGCCGCGGCGAACTGGCGCTGGTGCGGCGCTTCGACCGGCAGTGGCTGTCGCTGGCCGTGCGCCATTCGCTGCGCGGCGGCGAGCGTTCGCACGGCTCGCTGCGGGCCGACTGGGCCTTCCCGCTGCTGCCCGAGAACGGCAAGCTGCGTGCGCATCTGCAGTGGTTCAGCGGCTACGGCGAGAGCCTGATCGACTACAACCACCGCGGCAATTACCTCGGCATCGGACTGTCGCTGGCCGAAGGCGATTGAGCCGGGCGGGAGCCGCCGGACGGCGAATGCGACAAAGCCCGGCTTCGGCCGGGCTTTGTGCTGGGATTCATTCCTGCGGCTGTTTCCCCGCCCGCTCTCCGATCTTGCCTTCGCGCCCGCTGAGCAGGTTCACCAGATTGCGCTTGTGGCGCTGGATCAGCAGCGCCGCGATCGCCAGTACCGCGCCGAACAGCGCCGGCCGGTCGGGATTGAGCAGGTGGCAGGCGATCGGCGCGGCGACCGCCGCCAGGATCGCCGCCAGCGAGGAGATGCGGGTGGCAGCCGCCACCAGCAGCCAGGCCGCCAGCACGGCGAGGCCGAGCCGCCAGTCGAGCACGAACAGCACGCCGGCGGCGGTCGCCACGCCCTTGCCGCCCTTGAAGCCGAAGAACAGCGGCCACATATGGCCGACCACCACCGCCAGCGCCACCGCCGCCAGCCAGACGTCGTCGAGCCCGGCCAGCCGCGCCAGCGCCACGATCAGCACGCCCTTGAGCGTGTCGCCGAGCAGGGTCATCACGGCGGCCTTCTTCTTGCCGGAGCGCAGCACGTTGGTGGCGCCGGGATTGCCCGAGCCGTAGGAGCGCGGATCGGCCATCTTCAGGGCACGGCTCACGATCACGGCGAAGGACAGCGATCCGACCAGGTAGGCGGCGATCGTGAGGGCCAGCGGCAGGGTGTAGGACGGCATGCGGCGATTTCCACTACAATGGACAGCCTCGAATTCTAAGCCGTATGCGGCTCCCGGCTCTAGCAAGCAAGCGCTGGAGCACCGGGGCGCATCGAAATCCCCCGCCCGCATGGACATCATCTACCTACATGGCGTGAAGGCCCGCACGCTGATCGGCGTGTACGACTGGGAGCGCGTCGCGCCGCAAGTGGTCGAGATCGACCTTGAGCTGGGCATTCCCAGCGCCCGCGCCTGCCAGACCGACGACCTGGCCGACACCATCAACTACGCCGAAGTGGTCGACCGCCTGCGCGGGGTGCTGGCCGAGCAGCACTTCCTGCTGCTGGAGCGGCTGGCCGAGCATATCGCGCAGGACCTGATGGGCGCCTTCGGCGCGCCGTGGATCCGCGTCTCGGTGACCAAGCTCGGCATCCTGCACGAGGTCGGCCGCGTCGGCGTCACGGTCGAACGCGGCCATCGCGGCGGCTGAACCGTCCCGGCCGCAGGGCCGCCCGAACGAAAAAACGCTCGCTGGAAAGCGAGCGTTTTTCATTTCCGGTCCGGCATGGCGGTGCGGCCATGCCGGCCGCACCGTCATTCCTTCTCGAACCAGGCCATCGATTCGACGTGGCCGGTATGCGGGAACATGTTCACCACCCCGGCCGCCTTCAGCGTGTAGCCCTTCACGTGCACCAGCACGTTGGCGTCGCGCGCCAGCGTGGCCGGGTTGCAGCTGACGTAGACGATGCGCCTGGGGCCGTGCTCGGCCGAGATCGACTTGCACACCTCCATCGCGCCGTCGCGCGGCGGGTCGATCAGCATGCGGTCGAAGTGGCCGAGGCCGGCCATGATCTCCTCGGTCATCTCGAACAGGTTGGCGACCTGGAATTCGGTACGCTCGGCCAGGCCGTTCTTCAGCGCGCCTTCGCGCGCGCGCTCGACCAGCTGCTTGCTGCCCTCGATGCCGAGCACGCTGGCGCCCAGGCGGGCGATCGGCAGCGTGAAGTTGCCGAGGCCGCAGAACAGGTCGGCCACCCGCTCGCCCGGCTGCGGATCGAGCAGCCGCAGCGCCCGGCCGACCAGCACGCGGTTGATGTGCGGGTTCACCTGGGTGAATTCGGTCGGCTTGTACGGCATCACCACGTCGAATTCCGGCAGGCTGTAGGTCAGCGCCGGCGCGTCGAGCGGGTGGAAGGGGTAGGCGGTCTCCGGCCCTTGGGCTGCAGCCAGAACTGCACCGCGTGACGGTCGGCGAAGGCGCGCACCAGCTCCTCGTCGGCCGGCGTCAGGGGTTCCATCACGCGCAGCACCAGCACGTCGACCGCGTCGCCGACCGCCAGCTCGACCTGCGGCATGCGCTCGCGGATCGACAGGTTCATCACCAGCTCGCGCAGCGGCAGCAGGAGGTCGGAAATCTTCTTCGGCAGGATCTCGCACGACTGCATGTCGGCGATGAAGCTCGAGCGCTTCTCGTGGAAACCGACCAGCACCGTGCCCTTCTTGGCCACGTAGCGCGCCGACAGCCGGGCGCGGTGGCGGTAGCCCCAGGTCGGGCCGTAGATCGGCGCCAGCAGCGTCTGGGCGCGCACGTTGCCGATGCGGTTCAGGTTGTCCTCGAGCACGCGTTGCTTGGCCGCCACCTGGGCGCTGGCGTCGACGTGCTGCATCGAGCAGCCGCCGCACACGCCGAAGTGCTGGCACTTGGGCCGCACGCGCATGAAGCTTTCGCGCAGGATCGCGACCGCCTGGGCGTTCTCGAAGCCGGGCTTCTTGCGGTAGCTCGAATATTCGACGCGCTCGAAGGGCAGGGCGCCGTCGATGAACACGGTCTTGCCGTCGACGTGGGCGACGCCGTGGCCCTCGAAGTCGAGCGATTCGATGATGGCGACGGGATTGCGGCGGGGTTCGGTCATGGCGGCCAGGCGATCGGGGAAAAAAGCCCGCGATTATAAGTGCTTGCAGCCGCCCGGCACAAAAAATGAGGCCGACGCAAAGGGGTGGCGTCGGCCTGTAAGTCAGGCGGCGCGGAGCCGCCTTCGAGGGAGAGCGTGTTCGGTTCGAACTGATGCCAGTTATAGCGCGATTTATGCTGATTGCAAATCTGTTGTCATGCCGTCCGTCGCCTCGCCGGTCGGCATGACCCTTTATCGGCGTTGAATCTGGGCGGTTTGCGGATGATGGGATCTGTGGATGCCGGCGCGGTGTCCGATCGATCAATGGACTTATCCACAGGAGGGCGGGCGATGGACGGACTGCGACTCTTCCTGGCGCTCTGGCCCGACGAGGCGCTGCGCGCGCGACTGGCCGATGCCTCGCAGACGCTGCACGCGGCCTGCGGCGGCCGCCGGCTGAAGCCGGCCACGCTGCATCTGACGCTGTGCTTCCTCGGCGATACGCCGCTCGAGCGCGTGCCGGACATCTGCCATGCGCTCGAGTCGATCGCCATGCCCGATCTGCGGCTGCGCCTGACGCGCTTCGGCCACTGGGCGCCGGGCATCGGCTGGATCGGTCCGCACGGCACGCCGGCCGGGCTGGCGGCGCTGGTGGCCGAGATCCGCAGCCGGCTCGACCGCGCCGGCATCGCCTACGACCGCCGGCCGTTCCGGCCGCACCTCACGCTGCTGCGCCAGGCCGGCCGCCCCTTGCAGCTGCCGCCGGCGCCGTCGCTCGACTGGAGCGCCGACGGCTTCGAGCTGATCGAGTCGATGCCGGGGCCGGCCGGCCCGGACTACCGGCTGCGCCAGCGCTTCCCGGCCTGACCTCCTGTCGCGCCGGTCCGACTTTTTGTCGTGCCGGAGCGGCCGGCTATTGAAGTTTTATCCGAATGTACCGATATTCGAGTCAAGGCCGATTGATCAGTGTGTGCCTCGGGCACAGGAGGGTAGTGGGATGATCACCGTCTTTGACATGGCCTCGGGCGAGCAGGACATCGCCTGGCAGGAACCGGCAGAGCAAGCGCAGCCGCAGCACGAAGCACCGCGGCGCGAAGTGGCGCTTCGCCTGTTGACCGTCGACGAAGCGCTGCGCGAGGAAAGGGCTCGCTTAGGCTAGCTTGGCCGCCAGCGCCGTCGCCGCCTTCGACGCCGGCGCCCGGCCCAGCTGGGCGTTGATGTAACGCCCGGCTGCGGCCAGTTTTTCCAGATCCACCCCGGTCTCGATGCCGAGACCGTTCAGCAGATACACCACGTCTTCCGTCGCGACATTGCCGCTGGCGCCCTTGGCATACGGGCAGCCGCCCAGTCCGGCCGCCGAGCTGTCGACCGTCGCCACACCCATCTCCAGCACCGCGTAGAGATTCGCCAGCGCCTGGCCCCAGGTGTCGTGGAAGTGCGCCGCCAGCCGCTCGACCGGCACCGCCTGCGCCACCGCCTCGATCATCGCGCGCGCCTTGGCCGGCGTGCCGACGCCGATGGTGTCGCCGAGCGAAACCTCGTAGCAGCCCATCTCGTACAGCGCCTTGGCGACCCGCACCACGTCGGCCAGCGGCACCTCGCCCTGGTAGGGGCAGCCCAGCACGCAGGAAACGTAGCCGCGCACGGCCACGCCGTCGGCGCGGGCGGCGGCCAGCACCGGCTCGAAGCGCTCGAGGCTCTCGGCGATCGAGCAATTGATGTTCTTCTGCGAGAACGCCTCGGAGGCGGCGGCGAACACCGCGATCTCGTCGGCGCCGGCCGCGCGCGCGGCCTCGTAGCCCTTCATGTTCGGCACCAGCACCGGGTAGCGCACGCCGGCGCGGCGCCGCAGCCCGCGCATCACCTCGGCATGGTCGGCCATCTGCGGCACCCACTTGGGCGAGACGAAAGCCGTGGCCTCGATCACCTGCAGGCCGGCGTCGGCGAGCTGGTCGATGAAGGCCAGCTTGACCTCGGTGCCGACCGGCGTCTTCTCGTTCTGCAGGCCGTCGCGCGGGCCGACTTCGACGATCTTGACCTGGGTGGGGAATGCCATTGCCTGTCTCCTGCCTGGGGTTCGGATGCGCTGGGCCGGAATGCCCGTCGCGGTGGTTGCGATGCCGACCTCAAGCATAGTCGGCAGTTCATATGTGACGCTAACGTAAACGTAATTCAAGTGCCGGCAAAAAGGCCGCGTCCGTCAGGATCGCGGCCTTGCGCTCACCAGGGTACGTCGACCTTGCCTTCGCTCGCTTCGGGCTTGGCCTGCGGGGCCGGCGCGGGGGCTGCGACCGGGGCGCCGACTTCGCCCATTTCTCCGCCGAGCGCCTCGATCACCGCGGCCAGCAGGCCACGGCCTTCGAGCACCAGCAGCGTCAGGCTGGTGTCGAACAGCGCGGCGGCGTCCTCGGCGTCCGATTCCTTCAGCTGGTCCTGCAGCAGGTCGAGGAATTGCAGGCGCTTGATCTGCAGCTTCTCGGTCAGCACGAAGGCGATGCGGTCGTCCCACGACAGCGCCAGCTGCACCACCATCTTGCCGCTCTTGAGGTGCAGCTTCACCTCGTCGGAATTCAGGTCGTGGCGGCGGCAGGTGACCTGGGCGCCGCCTTCGCCGGGCGCCTTCAGCACGCAGTCGGCGTCGATGGTGAAATTGCTCGGCGCATTGTGGTCGAGCCAGGTGCTCATGGCGGTGACCGGATCGAGCTGGGTCTGCGCCAGCTTGGTCGGCAGCGAACCCAGCGTCTCGCGCAGGAACTGCACCAGCAGCTCGGCCTTGGCCGGCGTGGCGCTGTCGACCCAGATCCAGCCGGCCTCGGGATCGATCAGCGCGCGCAGCACGCGCGAGCGCGAGAAGGCGCGCGGCAGCAATTCCTCGGCGATGCGCTCGCGGATCTCCTTGGCTTCCTTCTTGCCGACCTTGCGCAATTCCTTGGACTCGATGTCGGCGATGCGCTCCTCGGCGGCTTCCTTGACCACGCTCGAGGGCAGCAGCTTTTCCTCGGTCTTGAGGGCGATCAGCACGGCGCCCGAATTGGCGTAGGCGAAGATGTCGGGCGCGTGCGCCGCCGGCGCGATCCAGCCGGCCGTCAGCCGGTCGAGCGAGCCGGCCGGCACGAAGCTGCGCTTCTTCAGCTCGGCGTCGAGCGTGGCGAGGTCGATCTTGGCGAGGTCGGTGATGCGATAGGGCTGGAGATTCTTGAACCACATGGCGGGTGTTCCGGTGAAGCGGGGGAATGGGCGCGGATTGTAGTCGATCCGTCGCCGGTCCGGCGCGGCCGGTTGCGCCGCGACGCCGGCGTCTTTGATAGGGATTCTCATTCATGCGACAATCAAGGCTTCGTTTCGCCACTGCCGGAGTCGTCCCGATGAAGTTCCGCCCCCTTCTGCTCGCCACCGTGCTGGCCGCCGCGCTGCCGGCCCTGGCCGAGGAAGTGACCGTCTATTCGGCCCGTATCGAAGCCCTGATCAAGCCGCTGTTCGACGCCTTCACGCGCGATACCGGGGTGCAGGTGCGCTTCGTCACCGGCCAGGAAGGCCCGCTGATGGAGCGGCTCAAGGCCGAGGGCGCCAATACGCCGGCCGACATCCTGCTGACGGTCGACGCCGGCAACCTGTGGCAGGCCGAGCAGCAGGGCCTGCTCAAGCCGATCAAGTCGGCGCTGCTCGACGCCAACGTGCCGCCGCACCTGCGCGATCCGGCCGGCGCCTGGTACGGCCTGTCGGTGCGTGCCCGCACCGTGTTCTTCAACAAGAACCGGGTCAAGCCGGGCGAATTGTCGACCTACGAGGACCTGGCCAGCCCGAAGTGGAAGAACCGGCTGTGCCTGCGCACCTCGAAGAAGGTCTACAACCAGTCGCTGGTCGGCACCATGATCGTGCGTCTGGGCGAGGCCAAGACCGAGCAGGTCGTGCGCGGCTGGGTCGCCAACCTGGCGGCCGATCCGTTCTCCGACGACACCATGATGCTCAAGGCCATGGCGGCCGGGCAGTGCGACGTCGGCATCGCCAACACCTATTACTTCGGTCGGCTGGTCGACAAGGACCCGAAGCTGCCGATCGGCGTGTTCTGGCCCAACCAGCAGACCAGCGGCGTGCACGTCAACATCTCGGGCGCCGGCGTGACGCGCCATGCCAAGAACGAGAAGGGAGCGGTCAAGCTGCTCGAATGGCTGTCAAGCGAGAAGGCGCAGCGCCTGTACGCCGACCAGAACATGGAATACCCGGTCAACCCGCGCGTCCAGCCCGACCCGAAGGTCGCCGCCTGGGGCGATTTCAAGCACGACTACATCAACGTGGCCAAGGCCGGTGAACTGCAGGCCGCCGCGGTCAAGTTGATGGATCGCGCCGGCTACCGTTGAGTGCCTGTTGTCCGTGCATTTGCGGGGATCGATCGGCGGAGCCGGGCGCTCAAGGGAAGTAAGCGCTCGATCGCTGGCGCTCCCTTGATTCACTCCGACTCCCCCGCCCTCGCCGCCGCTGGGATCCCCGCAAAGTCGAAGACTTTGTGGGGTGGTCCAGGGGGAGCCTCGCTTCGCCCCAGAGTGGTGCTTTCAACCGCATGCGGATCACATCCTTGAGCTACTGACAGGTCGAACTCATCCAAGCCGACGAGCGCTGCGCGCGTTCGTCGGCCTTGCCGTTCATATGCCCTCCGACATCGCCTCTTCGCTGACCACCCCGAAATCGCCGCCGGCCTGGCGGCGCGGCCGCCTGCACCTGGGCGAGCCGGCGCTGGCCTGGGCGATCGCGGCCATCACGCTGGTGCCGCTGGCGGTGGTGCTGCTGAGCCTGCTCGAGCCGCAGACCGACATCTGGGCCCACCTCGGCGAGTACGTGCTGCCGCGCCTCTTGGCCAACACCGCCTGGCTGATCGCCGGCGTGGCGGTCGGCACGCTGGTGCTCGGCGTGTCGCTGGCCTGGCTGACCGCCGTCTACGACTTCCCCGGCCGCCGCCATTTCGCCTGGATGCTGGCGCTGCCGCTGGCCATGCCGGCCTATGTGCTGGCCTTCGTGCAGATCGGCCTGTACGACTTCACCGGCCCGCTGCAGACGCTGCTGCGCGACTGGTTCGGCGATTCGCGCTGGTTCCCCGACATCCGCGCGCGCGGCGGCGTGATCCTGACGCTGACCTTCGCGCTCTATCCCTACGTCTACCTGCTGGCGCGCAACGCCTTCCTGACCCAGGGCCATCGCGCGCTCGAGGCGGCGCAGTCGCTCGGCCTGAGCCGGCGGCAGGGATTCTGGCGGGTGGCGCTGCCGATGGCGCGGCCCTGGCTGGTCGGCGGCCTGACGCTGGCGCTGATGGAATGCCTGGCCGATTTCGGCACGGTGGCCACCTTCAACTACGACACATTCACCACCGCCATCTACAAGGCCTGGTTCGCGCTGTTCAACCTCAAGGCCGCTTCGCAGCTCGCTTCGCTGCTGGTGCTGGCGGTGCTGGCGCTGGCGCTGTTCGAGCAGCGCGTGCGCGGCGACAAGCGCTATACCGCCGCCGGCCGCGGCGGCCAGGCGCGGCCCGATCGGCTGGCCGGCTGGCGCAGCGCGCTGGCGGTCGTCGCCTGCCTGCTGGTGCTGGCGCTGGCATTCTTCGTGCCGCTGCTGCAGTTGCTGCTATGGGCGCGCAGCGTGGCGGCCGAGCAGCTCGATCTGCGCTACCTCGGCTTCGTCGGCCGCTCGTTGCTGCTGTCGGCCAGCGCGGCGCTGGGCCTGGTATTGCTGGCCGTCGGCCTGGCCTACGCGGTGCGTCGGCGCGGCGACCTGGCCAGCCGGCTGGCGGCGCGGCTGGCCACGCTGGGCTACGCGGTGCCGGGCACGGTGCTGGCGGTCGGCGTGTTCATCCCGATCGCCTGGCTCGACAACCGGCTGATGGATGCAGTGCGCGCGCTCGGCCTGGGCCAGCCGACGCAGATCCTGCAGGGCACGCTGGCGGTGATGCTGCTGGCCTACTCGGCGCGCTTCCTGGCGGTGGCCTTCGAGCCCACCCAGTCGGCCATGCAGCGCATCACCGCGAGCCAGGAGGAAGCGGCTGCCTCGATGGGCCTGGGCCGTCGTGCGATCCTGCGCCGCATCCACCTGCCGATGCTGCGCGGCGGCCTGTTCACCGCGGCGCTGATGGTGTTCGTCGATGTGATGAAGGAAATGCCGATCACGCTGATGACCCGGCCGTTCGGCTGGGACACGCTGGCGGTACGGGTATTCGAGATGACCAGCGAGGGGCAGTGGGAAATGGCTGCGCTGCCCTCGCTGGCCATCGTGCTGGCCGGCCTGGTCCCGGTGATCCTGCTGGCACGGGAAACGGAGAAACGTTCGTGAGCGAGATTCTGCTGGCGCTCGACCAGGTCGGCGTCGCCTATGGCGAGCGCACGGTGCTCGAGTCGCTGTCCTTCGGCCTTGCCGCCGGCGAGATCGGCTGCCTGCTCGGCCCGTCCGGCTGCGGCAAGACCACGGCGCTGCGCGCGATCGCCGGCTTCGAGCCGATCCGCGCCGGCCGCATCCGCCTCGGCGCCGACCTGGTCGCCAGCGCGGAGGCGCAGTGGCCGCCGCAGCGGCGCGGCATCGGCATGGTGTTCCAGGACTACGCGCTGTTCCCGCACCTGACGGTGCGCGGCAACGTCGCCTTCGGCCTGGGCAAGCTGCCGCGCGCCGAGCGCGAGCGCCGCGTCGCCGAGCTGCTCGACGTGGTCGGCCTGGCCGGCCATGCCGACGACTACACCCATGCCTTGTCGGGCGGCCAGCAGCAGCGCGTGGCGCTGGCGCGCGCGCTGGCGCCGTCGCCGCGGCTGCTGCTGCTCGACGAGCCGTTCTCGAATCTCGACGTGGAATTGCGCGAGCGGCTGTCGCACGAGGTGCGCGACATCCTCAAGGCGCGCGGCACCACCGCGCTGCTGGTCACCCACGACCAGCACGAGGCCTTCGCGCTGGCCGACCGCATCGGCGTGATGCAAGGCGGCCGGCTGTGCCAGTGGGACCGCGCCTATGCGCTCTACCACGAGCCGGCCAGCCGCTTCGTCGCCGATTTCGTCGGCGAGGGCGCCTTTCTCGATGCACGCGTGGTGGCGCCGGGCGAGCTCGAATTCGAACTGGGCCGACGCAGTTGCCATGGCGCGCGGGAACATGCGCCGGGCCGGGCGATGCAGGTGCTGCTGCGGCCCGACGACATCCTGCACGACGATGCCAGCGGCCTGCGTGCGCGGGTGGTCAAGAAGGCCTTCCGCGGCGCCCAGTTCCTCTACACGCTGGCGCTGCCCTCGGGCGCGACGGTGCTGAGCCTGGTGCCGAGCCATCACGACCATGCGATCGGCGAGGCCATCGGCATCCGGCTCGAGATCGACCACGTCATCGCCTTCGTCTGATCGCCGGTCCTTGAATGCAAACAGCCGCCGGTGGGAGCCGGCGGCTGTATTGCGTGCGAGGCGGGGCTGTTACGGGTTCAGGTATTGCCGCACAGCTGCGCCTGCAGGTAGTTCTGGTAGCCGATCTGCTCGATCAGGCCGAGATTGGTCTCGAGCCAGTCGATGTGTTCCTCTTCGCTTTCGAGGATGTCCTCGAGCAGTTCGCGGCTGATGTAATCGTGCACCTTCTCGGCGTAGGCGATCGCTTCCTTGAGCAGCGGCACGGCTTCCATCTCGAGCTTCAGGTCGCACTCGAACGCTTCCTTCACGTTCTCGCCGATGTAGATCTTGCCGAGCTCCTGCAGGTTGGGCAGGCCTTCGAGGAACAGGATGCGCTCGATCAGCCGGTCGGCATGCTTCATCTCGTCGATCGACTCGTGGTACTCGTGCTCGTTGAGTTCCTTGAAGCCCCAGTTCTTGAACATGCGCGCATGCAGGAAGTACTGGTTGATCGCGCTGAGCTCGTTCTTGAGCGCGGCGTTGAGATAGCTGATGACCTTCTTGTCGCCCTTCATGATTCGCCTCCTTGCTTGCCGGTATTCGATGCCAAAGACTAGAAGCGACTAAAGCCGCCCTTAACCAACCTAGCGTAGCCAGAGTGGTCGGGGACGGCAAGCGAAATCGCGGCAGGGCGCGGTTCAGGCGGGCATCAGCGTAATGCAGGCTCCAGTCTTCAGGCTGCCCCGTTCGGCCTTGCTTTGCAGCAGCAGCGCACGCGCATCGGGCGCGCACTTGCCGCAGCAGCCGGCGACGCCGAGCTCCATGCGCAGCTCGCGCATGCTGTCGCAGCCGTCATGTACGGCATGGCGGATTTGCTTGTCGGTGACGGCGTTGCAGATGCAAACGTACATGGCGGGCAAAGGGCAATGAGAATCCGTAAAGAATGATATGGATTCTCATTTTGATACGCAAGTATTTGTTTGCACTGGCACGTAAAAAGAATCCGGAAGCCGGCCCGGAAAGCAGAACGCCCACCGCGAAGGGTGGGCGTTGCATGGGGCTGTCGCGGACTTCAGCCGGCGCGCAACATCGCGCCCGGGCTCGATTCGAGCCAGCGCTTGATGCGGTTGGCGTCGCCGATGCGGGTCATCCGGCCGGCCGAGTCGAGCAGCACGATGACGACCGGCGTGTCGTTGATGGTGGCCTGCATCACCAGGCATTTGCCGGCTTCGTTGATGTAGCCGGTCTTGGAGACGCCGATCTCCCAATCCTGGTTCTTCACCAGCGGATTGGTATTGCGGAACTGGTACTCGCGGCCGTTGACGCTGGAAACGAAGGTGTACGACTCGCTGGTCGAGAACGAACGGATTTCCGGGTAATGGTGGGCCGATTGCACCAGCCGGATCAGATCGTCGGCGGTCGACACGTTGGCGCTGTTGAGCCCGGTCGGGTCGGCGAAGTTCGAACGCTGCATGCCGAGCGCCTGGGCGGTGCGGTTCATGCGCGCGACGAAGTTGGCCAGCCCGCCCGGCGCGGTGCGGCCCAGCGCGTGGGCCGCACGGTTCTCGGACGACATCAGCGCCAGGTGCATCATCTCGCCGCGGCTCAGCGTGGTGCCGACCAGGAGACGCGAGCTCGAATTCTTCAGCGTGTCGACGTCTTCCTCGGTCACCGTGATCGGCTCGTCGAGCGGCAGGTGCATGTCGAGCACCACGATGGCCGTCATCAGCTTGGTGATCGAGGCGATCGGCGCGATCGAACGGGCGTTCTTCTCGTAGATGCGCTCGCCGGACAGGGCGTTCACCACCACCGCGGCGCTCGAGTAGAGCGCCGGCTGGTCGAGCGTCGAGGACAGGGCGGACACGCGCGTGACGTGCGCGCCGCGCGAGACGCCGCGCTTGGCGTAGGCCAGCTGCTGGCTGCGCTTGATCTTCTGCTGGACGAGCTTGCTGCGCTTGATCTTGACGACCTTGGCGACGCGGACCGTGCGGGCGCGCTTCTGCGCCTTGGTGGACTGGCTGGCCGTGGCCTTCTTGCCGGATTTGGCGGCTTCGGCCTGCATCGGCAGGGCCACCAGCGCGATCGAGGTGAACAGGCCGAGCAGCGCGGAGAGGCGGAACCTCATGAGGCGTCTCCGGTGGGAGGTGCTAAGGGAATATTGCGATAATACATAAGCGTTAGGTGAAAATCCAAGCAAATCAGTGATTAAGTCCGGCTTGATCAAGTACTGCCTGAGCATGCCGCACCACGGCCCGATGATTTGGGTGCAATCCGTGAGTACAAGCAAGCTCAGCCGTATACGCCGATGTTTCGCAAATATTACCCAAAACCCTTGGCCCAACCGGCCTTTCCAAGCCATGTTGCGTTGCATCGAGCGGCGCTTGTGTGGGGCGCATACCCGTGCCTAAAATGCTGACGCGCTTGATTTTGCTGCGATGCAGCAAAGCAACCGACCGACCAAGAACGAGACGGAGACAGCATTGAGCCAGCATTCCAGCGCGCGCCCATTCGACGCGACGCGTTCCGAGGATTTCCTGAAGTCGCTTACCGAGGCCAACCGTAAGTTGTTCGAAAACCTGGTGGGCGGAAGTTCTGCCGCGGCGCCGGCCGGCGCCTACGGCGCGTTCGAGCAGCTGATGCAGGGCCTGGTGGGCAACGCGCACCAGCTGATGGGCGTGCAAGGCGCCTATTACAAGCAGCAGATGGACCTGTGGATGGGCCTCCTGGGCGGCGGCCAGCAGGCCGCGGCCAAGCCCGATCGCCGCTTCGTCGCGCCCGAGTGGGCCGAATACCCGTTCTTCGATTACGTGAAGCAGCACTACCTGCTGACCTCCAAGTGGCTGACCGAGCTGGTCGACGGCGTGCCGATGGACGAGCCGACGCGCGAGAAGGTCGGCTTCTATACCCAGCAGTTCATCGACGCGATGTCGCCGGCCAACTTCGCCATGCTGAACCCCGAGGTGATCAAGCTGGCGATCGACAGCAAGGGCGAGAGCCTGGCCGAGGGCATGAAGAAGCTGGCGGCCGACATGGAGAAGGGCCATATCTCGATGACCGACGAATCGAAATTCGCGGTCGGCGAGAACCTGGCGGTGACGCCCGGCACGGTGGTGTTCCAGAGCGAGCTGTTCCAACTGATCCAGTACACCCCGACCACCGAGCAGGTCTACGAGCGGCCGCTCTTGATCGTGCCGCCGGCGGTGAACAAGTACTACCTGATGGACCTGCAGCCCGAGAACTCGATGGTTCGCCACTTCGTGGCCCAGGGCTACACGGTGTTCATGATCTCCTGGCGCAGCATCACGCCCGAACTGGGCAAGCTCGGCTGGGACGACTACGTCGAGCACGGCGTGATCAAGGCGGCCGAGGTGGTGCGCGAGATCGGCAAGCAGGACAAGGTCAACGTGCTCGGCTTCTGCATCGGCGGCGTGATCCTGTCGACCGCGCTGGCGGTGATGAAGGCGCGCGAACTCGACTGGTTCGAGAGCGTGACCTTCATGACTTCGCTGATCGACCATACCGAACCAGGCGAGATCAAGCAGTTCGTCGACGCCGAACTGGTGCGCGCACGCGAGGCCAAGCTGGCCGAGGGCGGCGTGATCAGCGGCAAGGAGCTGGCGCGCGCGTTCTCGATGCTGCGCGCCAACGACCTGATCTGGAACTACGTGGTCAACAACTACCTCAAGGGCAAGACCCCGCCGCCGTTCGATCTCCTGTACTGGAACAACGACTCGGCCAACCTGCCGCTGCCGATGCACACCTTCTTCCTGCGCCAGATGTACCTGGAGAACAACCTGGCCAAGCCGGGCGCGATGAAGGTCTGCGGCGTGCCGGTCGACGTGGCGGAGTACGACTGGCCGATCTATATCTTTGCCGCGCGCGAGGACCATATCGTGCCGTGGACCTCGGCCTACCGCGGCACCCAGCTGCTGAAGAACGCGCAGGTGCGCTTCGTGCTCGGCGCCTCGGGCCATATCGCTGGCTCGATCAATCCGGTGACCGCCAACAAGCGCAACTACTGGGTCGGCGAGGCGCAACCTGAATCGGCCGACGAGTGGCTGGCCGGCGCCGAGAGCCGTCCCGGCAGCTGGTGGCAAGACTGGGACCAGTGGCTCGCGCCGCGCTCGGGCAAGCGCATCGCGGCGCCCAAGGCGGCCGGCAACCGCAAGCACAAGGCGATCGAACCGGCGCCGGGCAGCTACGTCAAAGCCCGCTAGGAAGCCGCCGCGCGCATAATTTCAGGATTCAACGAGGGCCGGCCGGCCCCGATACCAACCGTCCTTATCAAGGACGCCCCAAGCAGGAGATAAAGTCATGTCCGAAGTCGTCATCGTCGCCGCGCAACGTACCGCCATCGGTTCCTTCGGCGGCAGCCTGGCCAAGGTGGGGGCGCCCGATCTCGGCGCCACCGTGATCAAGGCGCTGCTCGAGAAGTCCGGCGTCGCCGCCGACCAGGTCAGCGAAGTCATCCTCGGCAACGTGCTGACCGCCGGCCTGGGCCAGAACCCGGCCCGCCAGGCGCTGATCAAGGCCGGCATCCCGGTCCACGTGCCGGCGCTGACGATCAACCAGGTGTGCGGCTCGGGCCTCAAGGCCACCCACCTGGCGGTGCAGTCGATCCTGGCCGGCGACAACGAGATCGTGATCGCCGGCGGCCAGGAGAACATGTCGCTGGCGCCGCACCTGCTGCAGAACAGCCGCGACGGCATCCGCATGGGCAACGGCACCCTGGTCGACAGCATGGTCTACGACGGCCTGACCGACGTGTACAACCAGTACCACATGGGCATCACCGCCGAGAACATCGCCGCCAAGTACGGCATCAGCCGGCAGGAGCAGGACGAGCTGGCGCTGGCCTCGCAGAACAAGGCCGAGGCCGCCCAGAAGGCCGGCCGCTTCGCCGACGAGATCGTGCCGGTGCACATCCCGCAGAAGAAGGGCGATCCGATCGCCTTCGCCAACGACGAGTTCATCAAGCTCGGCGCCACCATGGACGGCCTGGCCAAGCTGCGCCCGGCCTTCAACAAGGAAGGCAGCGTGACCGCCGGCAACGCCTCGGGCATCAACGACGGCGCCGCCGCGGTGCTGCTGATGAGCGCGGCCAAGGCCGCCGAGCTCGGCCTCAAGCCGCTGGCCCGCATCGCCGGCTACGCCTCGGCCGGCGTCGAGCCGAGCATCATGGGCATGGGCCCGGTGCCGGCCACCCAGCGCGCGCTGGCGCGTGCCGGCTGGACGCTGGACCAGGTCGACCTGATCGAAGCCAACGAAGCATTCGCCGCCCAGGCGCTGGGCGTGGCGCGCGAGCTGAAGTGGGACTGGAACAAGGTCAACGTCAACGGCGGCGCGATCGCGCTGGGTCACCCGATCGGCGCCTCGGGCTGCCGCGTGCTGGTCACCCTGCTGCACGAACTGGCCCGCCGCGATGCCAAGCGCGGCCTGGCCACGCTGTGCATCGGCGGCGGCATGGGCGTGGCGCTGTGCGTCGAGCGGGTTTGATCGGCGCAGCGATTCGATCGCGGCAGTAACTAGTAGGCAAAAGCCCTCGTCTTCCGACGAGGGCTTTTTGTTGGCCGGTTCAGCCGTATCGTGAGCGGAAGGTTCTGTAGGCGCGGCTTCGGCCGCGAATCGTGGAGCTTCGATCATTCGCGGCTGAAGCCGCTCCTACAGGGAGGTCGCGGGGCGGCGGCCTGGCTGGGTCAAGCACCTTGAATGCAGTAGCAAGTCGGTCGGAAAAAAGGCCCTCGCCGGAAGACGAGGGGCACCACATCGCAGCGGGCCCGGGTTTCGTAGGTCGGGCTTGATGCCCGACAGCGACCTGAATCCGGCGCGCTGTCGGGCATCAAGCCCGACCTACGGTAGACCGCAGCGCGCCCGTAGGAGCGGCTTCAGCCGCGAATCGCCGAGCTCGGCCAATCGCGGCCGAAGCCGCTCCTGCGTGTTCTGTGCACCGATACGGCGTCGGGCCGCGCCTACATCGCCTCCAGCACCTTGATGCCGAGCAGGTCGAGCCCGGTCGCCATGGTGCGCGCGGTCAGGTCGCACAGCTGCAGGCGCGAGGCGTCGGCCTGGCCGTCCTGGATCACCGGGCAGGCCTCGTAGAAGCGCGAGAAGGCAGTGGCGACGCCGTACAGGTAGGCGCACAGGAAGTGCGGCTGGCTGTCGCGCGCGAGCTGGTGCACCACGTCGGCCAGGCGGGCCAGTTCCAGCGCCAGCGCATGCTCGGCCGGCTCGGCGATCGTCACCGGCGCGCTGCGGTCCCACTCGCCGACCTTGCGGAAGATGCTCTTCACCCGCGTGTAGGCGTACTGCAGATAGGGCGCCGTATTGCCCTCGAAGGCCAGCATGGTGTCCCAGTTGAAGATGTAGTCGCTGGTGCGGTTCTTCGACAGGTCGGCGTACTTCACCGCGCCGATGCCGACCGCGTTAGCGATCTCGCGCCGGGTCGCCTCGTCGAGCGTCGGGTTCTTCTCGCTGACCAGCGCGAAGGCGCGTTCCTCGGCCTCCTCCAGCAGTTCGATCAGCTTCACGGTATCGCCCGAGCGGGTTTTGAACGGCTTGCCGTCCTCGCCCATCATGGTGCCGAAGGCGATGTGCTCGAGCGCCACGCCGGCCGGCGCGAAGCCGGCCTTGCGCGCCAGCGTGAACAGCTGCTGGAAGTGCAGCGCCTGGCGCGCGTCGACCACGTAGAGGCAGCGGTCCAGCCCCAGCGTGCGCACGCGGAAGCGGATCGCGCCGAGGTCGGTGGTGGCATACAGGTAGCCGCCGTCCTTCTTCTGGATGATGTAGGCGGCCGGCTCGCCTTCCTTGTTCTTGAACTCGTCGAGGAAGACCACCTGGGCGCCCTGGTCCTCGGTCAGGAGGCCTTGCGCGCGCAGCTCGTCGACGATCACCGGCAGGTCGGCGTTGTAGAAGCTCTCGCCGCGCACGTCGCCGTGGTCCAGCAGCACGCCGAGCTTGCGGTAGACCGCGTCGCAGTGCGACAGCGAGGTCTCGACGAACTGGCGCCACAGCGCGTTCACCTCGGCGTCGCCGCCTTGCAGCTTGACCACGTAGTCGCGCGCGCGGTCGGCGAAGGCGGCGTCCTCGTCGAAGCGGCCCTTGGCCTTGCGGTAGAAGCCTTCGAGGTCGGTCAGCTCGAGGTCGGCGTGGCCTTCGCGCTGGGTCTCGACCAGGTAGGCCACCAGCATGCCGAACTGGGTGCCCCAGTCGCCGACGTGGTTCTGCCGCGTCACGTCCATGCCGACGAAGGCCTGCACGCGGGCCAGCGCGTCGCCGATGATGGTCGAGCGCAGGTGGCCGACGTGCATCTCCTTGGCCAGGTTGACCGAGGAATACTCGACCATCACTTGCTGCTTCGGCAGCCGTTCGACGCCGAGATGGCCGTCGGCCAGCGCGGTCTCGACCCGGCGCGCCAGGAAGCCGTCGTCGAGCCGGATGTTGATGAAGCCGGGGCCGGCGATCTCGAGCGAGGCCGCCACGCCGGCCAGGTCGACCGCGCCGATCACCTGCTGCGCCAGCTCGCGCGGATTGCGCTTGAGCGCCTTGGCGGCGCCCATCACGCCGTTCATCTGGTAGTCGCCGAACTCGGGCCGGCCGGCGACCTGGACCAGCGGCTGGGCGTCGGGGGCGCCGACGGCGGCGAGCGCGGCGGCGAAGCGTTGGGTGAGCAGGGGCAAGAGCGACATGGGGAATTCCTGAAAAGACGAGCCCCTCGATGCGGAGGGGCTGGCCGGAAGGGCGATGGGCCTGATTTTACGGGGCCGGCCGCTGGGCCGGCAAATCGGCACGGCCGGTCGAGGCGCCGCGGCCTGGAGCGCGGCCCGCCGGGGCGAGGCCGGCGGCCGTGCGGATCAGCGGGCGATGGTGCCGAGCACCTCGAAATACTCGGGGAAGGTCTTGCCCACGCACTTCGGATCGTTGATGCGCACCGGCGTGCCGCCGACCGCCACCAGCGAGAAGCACATCGCCATGCGATGGTCGTCGTAGGTGTCGATCACGGCATTCGGCGTCAGCGCGGCCGGCGGGACAATGCGCAGGTAGTCGGCGCCTTCCTCGACCTCGGCGCCGACCTTGCGCAGCTCGGTCGCCATCGCGGCCAGCCGGTCGGTTTCCTTGACGCGCCAGCTCGCCACGTTGCGGATGGTGCTCGGGCCGTCGGCGAACAGCGCCAGCACGGCGATGGTCATGGCGGCGTCGGGGATGTGGTTGAGGTCGGCGTCGATCGCGCGCAGCTTGCCGCCGCGCGCCGCCACCGGGCCGGTGGCCTCGATCCAGTCGTCGCCCATGGCGATCAGCGCGCCCATCTGGGCCAGCGTCTCGGCGAACTTCACGTCGCCCTGGATCGAATCGCGGCCGACGCCCTCGACCCGCACCGGGCCGCCGCCGAGCGCGCCGGCGGCGAGGAAGTAGGAGGCCGAGCTGGCGTCGCCCTCGACGTGGACCACGGCCGGCGCGTGGTAGCGCTGGCGCGCCGGCAGGCGGAATTCGCTCCAGCCGTGGCGTTCGACCTGCAGGCCGAAGCGGCGCAGCAGGTTCAGCGTGATCTCGATATAGGGCTTGGAGATCAGCTCGCCGACCACCTCGATGCGCACGTCCTCGCCCGACAGCGGCAGCGCCATCAGCAGGGCGGTGAGGAACTGGCTGGAGACGTCGCCGCGCACGCGGGTGCGCAGGCCGGGCGTCTCGTCGTGGCGGTTCTGCCAGGGCTTGATCGCCAGCGGCGGATAGCCGGGATTGCCGAGGTAGTCGATCTGGGCGCCGAGCTCGCGCAGCGCGTCGACCAGGTCGCCGATCGGCCGCTCGTGCATGCGCGGCACGCCGCTCAGCGTGTAGTGGCCGTCCATCAGCGCCAGCGCGGCGGTCAGCGGGCGGAAGGCGGTGCCGGCGTTGCCGAGGAACAGCTCGGCCGACTTGACCGGGAAGGCGCCGCCGACGCCGTGCACGCGGTAGTCGAGCGGGTCTTCGAGCCGTTCGACCCGCACGCCGAGCGCGTCGAGCGCTTCGAGCATGCGGCGGGTGTCGTCCGAGTCGAGCAGGCCGCGCACCTCGGTGACGCCCTCGCTCAACGCGGCCAGCAGCAGGGTGCGGTTGGAGATGCTCTTGGAACCGGGCAGGCGGACCGTACCTTGGGTGGCAGCGCAGGGGGCGAGATCGAGGTGTTCCATGGGCGTCGGCGGGCGATTGTTGCAGTGCAACGGGACCTGCGAGTGTAGCCGCAGGCCCGGCGGGCGGGAAAGCTGACGTGTACGGCAATGGCGGCGCGATTTGCCGGCAGCGGCGCGGACGGGGGGCGCTGGGTTTTCCAACAAGGGAATGGCGCAGGCTGCTCCGTAGCTCGGGCTTTATGCCCGACAGCGATCATTATCAATGGCGCCGCCGGGCGTAAAGCCCGACCCACGGGTGAGGCGGCGGCTCGGTCAACTTCATGGCATCGCCGCCAGCCATCCGGCTACCGCTACTGCCCCGCCGGCAGCGGCTGCCCCTTGGGCCACAGCAGCCAGATCTGGCCCTGCTGCTTCATGCGGCCGGCCAGCTGGCCGGCCTCGGCGCCGAAGCCCCAGAAGTAGTCGGCGCGGATCGGGCCGCGGATGGCGCCGCCGGTGTCCTGGGCGTGCACCAGCCGGTTCAGCGGGCGGCTGTCGTTGGGCCGGGTGGTGGCGAGGTAGAGCGGGCTGCCCAGCGGTACGAAGCGCGGATCGACCGCCACGCTGGCGCCGTCGGTCAGCGGCACGTTGAGGGCGCCGATCGGGCCGCCGGTCGCGCTCGGCAGCACGCGGAAGAACACGAAGCTCGGATTGGCGTCGAGCAGCTCCTTGAGCCGCTCGGGATGGGCGCGGGCCCAGGCCTGGATGCCCTGCATCGAGGCTTCGCCCGATTTCAGCTCGCCCTGGTCGATCAGCCATTTGCCGATCGACTTGTACGGGTGGCCGTTCTGGTCGGCGTAGCCGACGCGCAGCAGGCTGCCGTCCTCGAGCTGGATGCGGCCCGAGCCCTGGATCTGCAGGAAGAAGGCCTCGATCGCGTCGTCGGCCCAGGCCAGCGCCAGGCCGGCGGTCGGCGCGCGGCCGGCGTCGATGTCGGCGCGGCTCCAGTAGGGCACCACCTTGCGGCCGTCGAGCCGGCCGCGCACGCGCTGGTTCTTCAGCTCGGGGTAGAGCTCGCCGAGGTCGATGGTCAGGAGGTCGTCCGGCACGGCGTAGATCGGCACGCGGCCGGGGCCGGTCTCGCGGCTGCCGCGCAGCAGGGGTTCGTAGTAGCCGGTGATCAGGCCGCTCTGCGCGCCGTCGCTGGCCTCGATGCGCCAGGGCTGGAAGCGCCGCTCGAAATAGCCGCGCACCGCGCTGTCGTCGCGCGGGTTGAGCGCCTGCGCTTCGCTGCAGGCTTCCTTCCAGGCCGGACGGCTGGCCAGCCGCTTGCACGAGGCGAGCCAGGCCGGCCAGCCCGCCAGCGACTGCTCGCCGGGCCAGCCGGGCAGGGCGGACCAGTCGGCCGGCTGGTAGCGCGCGGTGACCGGCGCCGGCTTGGCCGGCGTCTCGCCGCAGTTGCAGTCGGCGGGCTTGGGGGTGGAGGGCGTGGTCGGAGCGACCTGGCTGGCGCAGCCGGCCAGGAGGGCCAGCAGCAGGAGGGCAGGGAGGGTGCGGCGCATGGGGAACCGGGCTCGGAAACGAGCCCCGAGCTTAACCGAGGCCGGCGCAGAACGGAAAACCGGGCGTTGCGGCATTCCGAACGAAAGGACGGAGGGGGGGGCGATCCAGTGCATGGAGACTGCATATCGGCCCCATACGAAAAACGGGCATGCCTGAGCATGCCCGTTTGACTGATGCGACCGCTGTTCGCGTCGATCAGAAGGTGTGCAGCACGCCGACGCTGAAGGCGTTCAGATCCTTGGTGGCACCCTTGTTGTCGTCGCCGGTGAATTCGGCCAGCACAGCGGTGCGCTTGCTCAGCGCCTGCTTGATGCCCACCGAGTAGCGCACGAATTCGGAATCGGCCACGTCGCTGCCGCCGCGCTCGATCTTGTCGTGCACGATCACGCCGCCGCGCAGGGTGGTGGCGCCGAACTTGTAGGCCACCGCGCCGAGCCAGCTGTTGCGCTTGGAGTCGACCGCCGCGTCCTGCTCGGCGGCCTGGAAGGCCAGGCCGAAGCTCAGGGCGTCGATGGCGTAGGTGCCGCCGATCATCCAGGCGCTGTTGTCGACGTCGTTCACGCCGGCCTTGTTCTTCTGCTGGGCGTAGGCCAGGCCCAGGTTCAGCGGGCCGCTGCCGTACTTCAGCAGGGCCGACAGGCCGTCCGAGGACTTCTTGGCCGGGTGACCGAATCGTCCTTGTTCTCGCCGGCGCTGTAGGCGACGCTGGCGCCGAAGCCGCTCATCGAGGGGCTGTCGTAGCGGACGGTGTTGTTGAAGCGGCTGTCCAGCACGGCGGTGGCGCCGACCAGCTTGTTGTCGTAGATCGGCAGGCCCTTGCCGCTGTCCGAGTAGCCGTCGAACCAGTCGGCCATGTTGGTGTACGGCGTCTTGCCGCGGCCCAGGCCGAGCTTGCCGAACGAGCCTTGCAGGCCGACCCAGCCTTCGCGCGAGGCGAAGTTGCCGCTGGTGCCGTCGTCCGGGCGGATGCCCTGTTCGATCTGGAAGTAGGCCTTCAGGCCGTCGCCGAGGTCTTCCTCGCCGCGGAAGCCCAGGCGGGACGAGGTGTAGGCGTTGTCGACCTTGATGGTCTTGGTGGTGCCGTCGTCGACGTAGGCGCCGACGACGTTGACTTGACCGTAGAGGGTGACGTTGCCGTCGGCCATGACGGGGCGGCGAGGGCGCCCAGCACGGCGGCAGCGATCAGGGTATTGCGCATGTGAGTCTCCACTTGGATTTTATGAAGGGAAGCCTGTCCGGGACTCAGGCAGTAGGCAGTCTGGCTGCTGCTGTCATAAATCCGCAACCTGGAAATCCCCTATTGGCGCCGAATGGCGGCCGTTTTCTGTGCAGTTGCAACATTTATGCAACGTGAATTGCAATTCGCCAAGTGGCTGGCCGAACGGCCGGGGCGGGGTGATTTACGTTCGCGGTATTCAGCCATGCGGCTGAAGGACGGATCGGACCGTCTGGCGGAAAAGCCGCGGCGGGCATCGCGCCGATTCATGTTGCAGTGCGATATAAGGGTTTTCCACAGGCGGTCGCCGGCGATATGCCGCAGGGCGTTCAGAAGGCGCCGAGCGGAATGCGCAGGTAGCGGCGGCCATCGGCCTCGAGCGGCGGCAATCGGCCGGCGCGGATATTGACCTGGACCGCCGGCAGCATCAGCGCCGGCAGCTCCAGCCCGCGGTCGCGCGCCTGGCGCAGTGCGACGAACCGGGCCTCGTCGATGCCGTCGCGGACGTGGACGTTGGTGCGGCGCTGTTCGGCCACCGTGGTCTGCCAGCAGGCGGCGCGGCCGGCCGGCGGGTAGTCGTGGCACAGGTAGAGCCGGGTCTCGGGCGGCAGCGCCAGCAGCCGGCCGATCGAGCGGTACAGCGTGGCGGCGTCGCCGCCGGGGAAGTCGCAGCGCGCGGTGCCGAGGTCGGGCATGAACAGCGTGTCGCCGACGAAGACCGCGTCGCCGATGCGGTAGGCGAGATCGGCCGGCGTATGGCCGGGTACGGACAGCGCCTGCGCTTCGAGCGCACCGATGCGGAAGGCCTCGCCGTCGGCGAACAGGTGGTCGAACGGGCGGCCGTCGCTGGCGAAGTCGGCGCCGAGGCCGAACAGCGGTCCGAAGGTGGCCTGCACCTCGCGGATCCGCTCGCCGATCGCGATCCGGCCGCCGAGTTGCCGCTGGATATGGGCGGCGGCCGACAGGTGATCGGCGTGGGCGTGGGTTTCGAGGATCCAGTCGAGCGTGAGCCCGTGCTGCCGGACGAAGCCGATCAGCCGCTCGGCGCTCGCGTGGCCGATGCGGGCGGCACGCGGCTCGTAGTCGAGCACCGGGTCGACGATGGCGGCATGGCCGCCCGGCCGGTCGTAGACCACGTAGCTGACGGTGGAGGTGGCGGGGTCGAAGAATGCTTCGACCTGGGGCTGGCGGGGCATGGCGAGGTTTCTATGGACCGGAATTTGGGGGACTTATCTTCTGGGAAATAGCGCTCGTTAAGCCCCTCTCCCGTGCACGGGAGAGGCACCCGTTTCTGCATGGCAGAAACGGGGAGGGTGAGGGTTGGTTCTACGAAGAGCAGCCTATGTATGTTGCTTTTGCCATATCTGCCCATCCGGTCCTGCGGACCACCTCTCCCGCGCCAGGAAGAATTGAGTGGCTGCAATTCACATGACGGGTAGTCAAAGGGGCGAGTCGAAAACCGGCCGCCAGCATAGCCGAGCCGGCCCCTGCGCCGCGCCGGCTACCGTCCATATATTGCGCCCAGCGCCTATCATTCGCGTCTCCGCCGCCTCGCGCCTGCCGCTTTCCATGCTTCCCCCTGGCTCAAACACTACCGCCGCGCCGACCTGCCGCACGACCTGGTGGCCAGCGCCACCCTGCTGGTGCTGCTGATCCCGCAGGGCCTGGCCTATGCGCTGCTGGCCGGCCTGCCGCCGCAGGCCGGGCTCTACGCCAGCATCGTGCCGGTGCTGGTCTATGCCTGGCTCGGTTCAAGCGCCACGCTTTCGGTCGGGCCGGCCGCCTTGCCTTCGCTGATGACCGCCACCGCATTGGCCGGCCTCGCGCTGCCCGGCACGCCGGGCTGGGCGGCGCTGGCGGCCATGGTGGCGCTGCTGTCGGGCGTGCTGCGGCTGGCGCTGGCGGCGCTGCGCTTCGGCTTCGTCGCCAATTTCCTGTCGCAGTCGGTGGTCGGCGGCTTCGTCTCCGGCTCGGCCGTGCTGATCGTGCTGAGCCAGCTGCCGCACCTGTTCGGCGTGGCCGCCCATGGCGCCACCGCGCCGGCGCTGCTGGCTTCGCTGGCGGCGGCGCTGCCGTCGGCGCAGGCGCCGGCCGTGCTGCTGTCCGCCGCTGCCCTGGCCCTGCTGCTGGCCGGCCGGCGCTGGGCGAAGCCGCTGCTGGTGCGCACGGGCCTTGCGCCTGCGCAGGCCGATCTGCTGGCCAAGGCCTTCCCGATCGTGGTGGTGGCCGCCGGCGGCGGCGCGGTGGCCTGGCTCGCGCTGCCGGTCGCGGTGATCGGCAAGCTGCCGGCCGGCCTGCCGCCGCTGGCCTGGCCGGCGGTCGACCTGGCCACCATTCGCGCCGCGCTGCCGACGGTGGCGGCGATCGCGCTGGTCGGCTTCGTCGACAGCTTTTCGATCGCCCAGACGCTGGCGCTCAAGCGGCGCGAATCGGTCGATCCCGACCGCGAGCTGCTGGCGCTCGGCGCCGCCAATGCCGCGGCCGGGCTGACTGGCGGCTTCCCGGTGTCGGCCAGCTTCGGCCGCTCGGCCGCCAACGAGCTGGCCGGCGCGCGCAGCCAACTGGCCGGCGTGCTGTCGGCGCTGTGGATGGCGCTGCTGCTGATCGCCTTCACCGATCTGTTCGCCAGCCTGCCGCTGGCGGTGCTGGCCGCCACCATCGTCACCGCGGTGGCGCAGATGGTCGACCTGTCGGTGCTCAAGCTGGCCTGGCGCTACGACCGGCGCGACGCGGCGGTCTACCTGGCCACCTTCGCCGGCGTGCTGCTGCTGGGCGTGGTCGATGCGATCCTGCTCGGCGTGGGGCTGTCGCTGGCGCTGTTCGTCTGGCGCACCAGCCAGCCGCACCTGGCCGAGCTGGGCCGGGTGCCGGGCACCGAGCACTACCGCAACATCCTGCGCTACGAAGCCGAGACCGACCCGCAGATTCTGGTGCTGCGCGTCGACGAGAGCCTGTATTTCGCCAACATCCGTTTCGTCCGCGCCGCCATCGTCCACCTGCTCGGCCGCCGGCCCCAGGCGCGCTCGCTGCTTCTGGTGCTGTCGGCGGTCAATTCGATCGACGTCTCGGCGCTGGCCGGCCTGCGCGAGCTCAACCGCGGCCTGGCCGAGCAGGGCGTGCAACTGCACCTGGCGGTGGTGAAGGGGCCGGTGATGGACCAGCTCAAGCGCAGCGGCTTCCTCGACGAGCTGTCGGGCGCGGTGCACCTGTCGACCCATGCGGCGATGACGGCGCTGAAGGCGGAGCAGGGGCCGGAGTATGTGATCTGACGGCGGTTCTGCGCCGTCGCTTGGATCGACGCTGGCGGTGACAGGTCGTCGTAGGTCGGACTTCGGTCCGACTGCGATCTTGATGGGTGGCGCTGGCGGACTGAAGTCCGACCTACATCGATCCGTGCTCGGCCTACGCCGACCTGGTGCCGCATTGCCATGAGGCGAAAGCCGTGGTGGTTTCCGTAGGAGCGGCTTTAGCCGCGAATGGCGGTGCTTGTCGCGGTGGCGGATGACGCGACCATTCGCGGCTGAAGCCGTTCCTACAGGCTTCTATGGACGACCGCGCGGTACGAAGCCACTTTCCCTCAATCCTCGCGCCGCTCGATCCGCCCCAGCGCCGGCGGCCGCAGCGTGTCCTGCGCTTGCACATGAGCCTCCAGCGCCTCGATGTCGAGCAAGCCGGCCACCGGCTCGCGGCCCTCGCGCAGCACGGTGAAGCCGTCGCCGCCGCTGGCCAGG
Organism: Chitinimonas koreensis; assembly: GCF_014353015.1. Lineage (NCBI taxonomy): Bacteria > Pseudomonadati > Pseudomonadota > Betaproteobacteria > Neisseriales > Chitinibacteraceae > Chitinimonas > Chitinimonas koreensis. The sequence continues at coordinate 3,625,959 of NZ_CP060704.1, read as the reverse complement.
AAATCGTTCACCGTCACCCGGTAGCGGCCGTCGAGCCGCAGCGGCACGCCGTCGAGCGTCACCTCGGCCGGATCGATGCGGCGGCCCGGCGGCCGGCCGGCGTGCCAGGCATAGCGGAAGCCGGCCGAGACCTGCAGCGGATTGAAGCGCTCGCCCTGCCATTGCGACTCCAGCAGCGCCACGATCTGGGCGCCGCTCAGCGTCAGCGTGATCAGCCGGTTGCCGAACGGCTGCACGGTGAACAACTGCACATAGCGCAATACGCCATCCTGGCTGGCCAGGTCGGCGCGCAGGCCGCCGCCGTTGGCGAAGGCGATCTGCGCGCCGGCGCCGCGGGTGGCCTGCAGCTGGGCGTCGGCCACCAGGCTGCCGAGCGCGGCGTCGCCGCCGGGCGAGAGCTGGCGCGTGATCGGCGCCGCGATGCGGCCGACCACCCGCTCGGCCAGCGGCGCGACCTGCGCCTTGGCCTGCGCGATCAGCGCCAGCTGGTCCGCCTTCGGCGCCACGTCGGTGCGCACCACCACATTGTTCAGCCGCACCGCGGCGACGTCGCGGCTGGCGCGGTCGAGCCGCAGGTCGATCTCGCTCACCACCTGGCCATACTGGCGCGCGCTGCTGACCGGCCGGCCGTCGATCAGGCAGGTGTAGGCCTGGTGGGTATGGCCGCTGATCACCAGGTCGACCGCGCGGTCGAGCCGTTTGACGATATCGACGATCGGCCCCGAGATACCCTCGCACTGGTCGTAGCGGCCGCGCTGCTTGCCGCCCTCGTGCAGCAGCACCACGATGGCCTCGATGCCCTCGGCGCGCAGCCGCGGCACCAGCCGGTTCACCGTGTCGACCTCGTCGTCGAAGCGCAGGCCGGCCACCCCGGCCGGCGTGACGATGCTCGGCGTGCCCTTCAGCGTCATGCCGATGAAGGCCACCTTGATCCCCTCGTACTCGCGCACCGCGTAGGCCGGGAACAGCGTCTCGCCGCTGGCCGCGTCGACCACGTTGGCGGCCAGGAAGCGAAAGCGCGCGCCCTCGAAACGCGTATCGAAGCGGCAGCCGTCGACCGGATGGCAGCCGCCGGCCTGCATGCGCAACAGCTCGGCGCGGCCCTCGTCGAACTCGTGGTTGCCGACCGCGTTCAGGTCCAGCCCCATTTGATTCATCGCGCGGATGGTCGGCTCGTCGTGGAACAGCGCCGACAGCAAGGGGCTGGCGCCGATCAGGTCGCCGGCCGAGACGGTGATGCTGTGGCGCGCGCCGGCGCGCAGCGTATCGAGCCAGGTCGCGAGATAGGGCGAGCCGCCGGCCGGCACCGTCACCAGCTGGCCCGGCCGCGCCGGATCGGGCACCGGCACGCCGCCGGCCGGGGTCTCGAGATGGCCGTGGAAATCGTTGAAGGCGAGGATCCTGAGTTCGACCGGGCCGCTGGGCTTCGGCGCGGTGGCGCAGGCGGCGAGCAGCAGGACGGCGGCGAGAGCGGGCAGATGGCGCATGGCGTTGGGCGCGGCGGGAATGATGGGCGGCATTTTCGGTCAATGCCAAGACGTTGTCATGACGGTGCATGGAACTTGCATTCCGGCCCGTGCCGGGCTTGGATAAGACCCAGGACCGCAGCGGCCACGATGCCGCGGCGGCAGCGAGCGGAGACATCGCCATGTTGATCAATTGCGCGGCCTACCACGACGGCTGCAAGCTGGCCGATCTGCCGATCGAGGCCATCAGCGAGAACCTGCACCAGCCGGGCAGCTTCGTCTGGGTGGCGCTGCGCGACCCCGAGCCGGCCGAGATCGACCGCATGCAGGAGGCGTTCGGCCTGCACGAACTGGCGGTCGAGGACGCGCGCCACGGCCACCAGCGGCCCAAGATCGAGGAATACGGCCAGACGCTGTTCTGCGTGCTGCACATGCTGGAGATGGACGCGCAGGGCGAGATCAACGTCGGCGAGGTCGACATCTTCGTCGGCGCCAACTTCGTGCTGTCGATGCGGAGCCATTCCAACAGCGGTTTCCTCAACGTGCGCGAGCGTTGCGAGCGCGAGCCGCAGCTGTTGCGGCACGGTTCCGGCTTCGTCTTCTACGCGCTGATGGACGCGGTGGTGGACCGCTATTTCGACGTTGTGCACCGGCTCGAGGGCGAGCTCGAAACGATCGAGGAACGGCTGTTCGCCCACGCCGGCTCGGCGCGCGCCAACATCGAGGACCTGTACGACCTCAAGCGCAAGCTGGTGACGGTGAGCCACGCCGCGGTGCCGCTGCTGGAAGCGATCGCCCACCTGCACGGCGGCCGGGTGCCGGCCATCTGCGCCAATATGCGCGAGTACTACCGCGACGTGTACGACCACCTCGAACGCATCGTGAAGTCGGTCGAATCGGTGCGCGACATGCTGGCGACGGCGATCCAGGTGAACCTGGCGCTGATTTCGCTCGATGAATCGGCGGTGAGCAAGAAGCTGGCGGCTTATGCGGCCTTATTCGCGGTGCCGACCATGATCGCGGGCGTGTACGGGATGAATTTCGAGCACATGCCGGAGTTGAAAGCGGTGGCGGGGTATCCGCTGGCGCTGGCGACGATGCTGGGGCTGGATTTGGTGCTTTGGTGGCGGTTCAAACGGGCGGGGTGGTTGTGAGAGGCAACGCATTGCCCCGAATGATGCGCCGGGACTTCATTCCTCGGACGAGTCCGCGCGCGTCACGCCCAGCTTGAGGCCCAGCATGCCGAAGACGCGGTTCATGGTCTGAACGGTGCCTTCGCTGCGCTCCTGCTCGATGTCCTGCATGGTCCGGTAGGACACCCCGGAGAGCTTGGCCATTTCGGCGGTCGTCAGGCGCATCGTCTTCTTGAGATGACGCACCGACTGAGCAAGCGACCACTCCGGATGCGCGAGGACATCCTCGACGGCCTGCTTGCGCAGCGCCAGCTGTTCCGGGATCGACAGGGTGTTGAAGCGTTTGTCCATGGTCGTTCAGGCGAGCGCGGCCAGCTCATCGGCCTGGGTCAGGATGTGCGGGCGCAGGTGGTTGATGACATCGGGCTCCAGTCCCATCGCTTCCCCTTCCGCCGCAATCCGCCGCAGCGCGGGTTCCATCGCCTTGATGCCGGCGACGAGCGGTGCGCGCGCGATCGGCGGAGGGGCATTCTTCCGGCGCGGCTTCCGGACCTGCGTGCCGAGTTCGCACACGCGATCGACGACGCGACGCCAGTCCGGCTTGCCCCATCGTTGTCCTCCCACCGGATGCGCCGCGCGATGCCATCCGGATGCAGGTACATCGGCGCGAAGTCGTACAGCGGGGTGAGCGCGATGCGGCCGTCGAAGTCGCGCTGCACGGCCGTATTGCGCGCATGGTTGTCCTTGTTGAGGAAAGCGAGGTTGGCGATGTCCCGCTTGATGTACTCGAGCAGATCGGCCTGCGGATCCGTGCAATGCCGAATCAATGCTTCGCAGACCTGGTCGTGACTCGGCACCGCTTCGAATCCCGGCATGCCCGTGAGAGTGGCGATGCTCTCCTGGGCAAGCCGCGTCACCGCTCCGCCTTGGGCCAAGCGGTCGAATCTCGGAATGAAGAGCGCTCGCCGGTACGGCACCAGCGGCGCATGGACCGCCAGGCCAAGTCGGCCGGCGATGCCCATGTAGGGTGCCTCGTGCTGCAGGATGCGCTCGAGTTGTGGGTCGGTACCGCGGCCGAACTTGACGATGTAGTGCGCTACGGCCCGCTCGTCCGGCAGGGAGTGGTCGAGGTACAGCAGCCCGTCATCGGCTCGCGTCAGGAGAATCTTCGGCCACTCGCCCTGAATTCCCGACGACCCTGCGACGAAGAGCCCATGCGAGGCCAGGTATTCCATGAACTCGTCGCCTCGCTTGGCGACCTCGGCATCGGTGAATCCACGCAGCGGCCCGGCATGGGCCGCGAGCCAATCGGCGGCCTCCTTGACGCGCAGATTGCCGATCGGATTGCCGGCGCCGACCAGCAGCAGCTTCCAGTCCGCAACGGTTCCCGCCGTCGGCGCCAGATCGATGCGGCGCAGCAGTTCCTGCCGGCCGAATCCCTGGGGAAGCAGGTCGATGAGGAAGACCGGCCAGTGTTCCTGTTCCAACGGCGCCAGACCGACCGGCCAGCGAGCGCACATTGCATGGGCGTCGGTCGAGCCCGGATGCGCGAAGGCCCAGTCGACGGCATAACCGGAATAGGTGCTGGCCTTCCAGCCTGCTTCTTCAGCCCCGAGCAGGCTGATGCTCGCCACATCGTGCCAAGCGCCGGCGGCGTGGAGCTGAAGTGTGCATGTGTTGTCCATTTGCACAGAATTCTAGCAAGATTCGGTGCGAAATCGATGGTGATTTGTATGGATTTTCGTGCAAGTGGCCGCTGGCGTATGGATTCGCAATGCGGTTGATGCCGGTATCGTGGATCTTGTTCTACATCGACTGCACATTCGATTTCACATTGCCTGCGCTATATGCATTTCCGTGGTGTCGGCCTCATGCAAAGGCAGATGTTTGCCAAGGCAGATGGCCTCGGGCCTGCCGACATAGCGGCCATAATTGGCGATGGGGCGATAGCCATGACGCTCGTAGAACGACACGGCGCGTTGATTGACTCGCCGGGTTTCGAGCCAGAGCTGGGCATAGCCGAACTCGCTTGCTTGGCGTTCGAGGAAGGAGAGGACTGCGCTGCCTACGCCTTTGGAGCCCGGCACGGCGAACATGCGCTTGAGTTCGGCGATGCCGGGTTCGTGCGGGCGGAGCGCGCCGCAGCCAAGCACGGCGCCGTCGGCCGAGCGAGCGATGACGAAACAGGCTTGGTCGACCTTGACGTCGCTGACGTCGAACGAGGCGGTGCCGCTGCTGCCGGTGATTTGCTGGAGGGTTTCGGATAGGTCGGTCAGGAGTTGATGAGCTTCGGGTGATTCGGGGTCGGCGACGGTAACCTTGATCATTGAAGACTCCTATAGGTGGTTAGCGTGAATGTATCGTGGATTCGATCGGATTGTTGCGCGACATACTGGTGACGATGATCCAGATGAATCTGGTGCTGATTTGTGCGATAAATCAGAGGTGAGCGAGAATTTGGCCGCTTATGCGGCCTTGTTCGGAGTGTCGACGATAGTCTCAGGCTCATATGGGGGTGAATTTCTAGCATATGCCGAAGTTGAAACTAGGTATAGTCGGATCCGGCGAGTGATTTGTGTTTGTAACGTAATGCCTGAGAAATAGGAAAATGCAAATGAAGATGTCTATTACAAATGATATAGGCCTGGGTCTTATGCGGCTAATGTGGGTTGGTGCGTTGGCTGCATTAATTGTCTTTGGCCTCTATGCTTGTAACTTTGGCCCTGGTCAATGGTTCAGGCTCTCTGGTGATCCAGGCGATTGGGGGGGCTTGGTGACTATGTTGGTGGACTTCTAAATCCCCTTTTTTCTTTTCTGGCCTTTATCGGTGTAATAATTACTGTCATTCTGCAATCCAGGCAGCTTGATCTTGTTCGTGAGCAAGCGAATTTCGAAGAGATTCAACGTGTACTATCAAATATCTCATCGAGAATCGATGGGCTACTGGCCTTGGCCCCTACTACGTCTACAGAACAGCATAAGCCTGAGTCGGCTCTTAAGTCGATGTTTGAAATCATCTCTGCTTTAGGTACTTGGGCCTTAAATAATCCTCGCCCTTCTCCTGATGTCGCTGGCTATGGCCGTTGGGTTGTAATCGATGAAAACATGGGTCGGCAACGACAGGCTGTTCACGGAGAACTTACAACTATTGGTTTGGAGCTGGAAGCACTGGCTTGGACTTTGGGTCGGTATGCTGCAGCGGGGGAAGTGAAATGGTTGTTGATTTTTATAAATATCGGTACTGTCCAATTCTGACATGGATGGATGCCATCGGATTGCTTGAGGATAGCAACCAAATTCAAGAAGTCTTTAAGCCAAAGGAAATGCGTCGGTTTATGGTAGCTGACCCGGATATTTAATGTGTCGAAAATTGCCAGGCGGGTCAGTTAGGCGGTACGGCGCGAAGCCCACTGAGAGTGCCTTAAGGATTTTTTGCTTAATTATAGCCTATAGGCTTCCCGGGTAATTGACCTTGCCTGGGTAAACGGATAGATTCCTGTCTAGGTGCTGAACACACCTTCCGCTAGCGGTCTCCCCAAGCATCCGACACCGGGGATTTTTTGCGTCCATGATTTCTTTCATGGCCGGGTAGCGCGCAGCCATACAAGACCCGTAAGGGGAAAACTGCGGGCCGTCTAGCGGCGGTGTTCAAGTACCCGGCCACCCCGCTTGAACACGGGGTGCGACTTGAACGAAACCGCTAGGAGGCCATCATGGCTGCTCAAGAAACGCGCCGTTCCGCATCACACTCGTCTACGCTCTATCCCCCGCACCGCTCTACACGCAATTCCAGCACGAAGCTCGCTTGAGCTGGCTGGATGCCACGGCTTGCTACCAAGCCGCGCAAGGACTCAGTGCCATTTCGCGTCTGCTTTGTTTCGATCGCGAAGCGCAGGATGATGCCGCCAGCCACGAAGAAGGCGGCCAGCCGCTCGATCCGGATTTGCGCGCAGGTTTGCTAAGCGCAGCGGCCATCCTGTCCGGAGCCGTGCTGGATGTTTTCACTTCGGCTCACCAGCGTGATCGACAGAGGATGCAAACGGCCGATTCGTATTGACGATCCGAATCGATCTTCCCGCTATCGCGGATGCAACAGCGTGGGCACGATAAAGCGTGCCCACTGCTTTAGCTAGCTAAGCTAGTTCGCAAAGACCGAATCATTCGATTGGCAAGACAGCACCGCCACCATCTCCCCCTCCTCATCGATCCCCACCTCCCGAAACCCAAAGCTCGCATAAAAGCGCTTGGCGAGTTCATTTCCCGGTATGTACGAGATGTAAATACTACGCACATCGGCGTTCGCCCGAATCTCGTCCAGCAAGGCAGCGAGCGCCTGGCGGCCATAGCCTTTGCCCTGGTGCGCCGAATCGATCATGAATCGCCAGATGCCGTACGCGCCCGCTTCTTCGTCATCCTGTTCCGGATTGAGATACATCATGAAGCCGACGGGCAATTCACCGGCGTAAACGGCGCGGGTCGTCAGGAACGGGTTGAAGCTGGCTTCCGCGATCGAATAGGAATTGCTCGCGACATAGTCGCGTTGATGATCGAGCAGATTCAGGCAGGCGATTGCGTCGAAATTTTCTTTGGTGACCGGGCGAAGGGTGATTTTCATGAGTCTTCGGAAGTCAGCCGGCGATCTGCCGGAATTGAACGATGTTTCCCTCGGGATCGTGTCCGTCGAGATGCAACTGGCCGCGCCAATGCCAGGCCGCGCCGAGCGGCTGGGTGCCGCCGCCCGCGGCCATGGCCAGGCGCTGAACCTGCTCGAGATCGCGCACCAGGAACGAGAACTTCAGCGGCGTTTCTTCCCTAAGGTAGGGCGGCGTCGAGATGTCGATCTCGGTTGCGATCGCATCGGGAATCTGGACCACCGCGAGCTCGATGGCGCCGCTGCCCAGCAGGATGAATCCCGGCCCTGTCTCCAGCAGCGGCAAGGCGAGCGTGAGTTCGTAGAACGCCGCCACTCTTGCGACATCTTTCGCATAGATGACGAAGCTGGCGGAAAGCGCAGGTGCATGGCTCATGTCGGCTCCGATCCCGGTTCGGCCGTTCCGTTCATCCGCGCGAGCGCGCCAGATGATCGAGCGGCAGCGCCGTCGTCTGCTTGATCGCCTCCAGCACGAAGCTCGACTTCACGTCGACCACCCCCGGATGCTGCAGCAAGGTATCCATCACGAAGCGCGAGAAGTGCGCCAGATCTTCGAACACCACGCGCAATAGATAGTCCATCTCGCCCGCCATCGCATGGCAGCTGACCACCTCGGGCCACTGCTGCACCGCCTGGGCGAAGGCGGCGAACTGGCGTTCGCGCTTGTCCAGCATCACCCGCACGAAGGCCTCGAGCCCGAGGCCGATGCGGGCCGGGTCGAGCAGGGCGACATAGCCGGCGACCACGCCTTCCTGCTCCAGCCGCTTGAGCCGGCGCAGCGTGGGCGAGGGCGACAGGTTGATCATTTCGGCCAGCTCGAGGTTGGTCAGCCGGCCGTTGGCCTGCAGCGCGGCGAGCAGTTTGAGGTCGGTCTTGTCCAGCTCGATCATTTTCGTGCGCACTTTGATGGATATTTGGCATTTTATGCCAATGCTGCGCTGCTCGCGCACGGAATTTGCAAGCACATTGCGTGGACTAATTCGTATCCTTGCGGCATCAGAATCAGCCTGGATCGCCGCCCCGCATCGCACTGCCGACGGGGCTGCCAATGCGGTCCGGCACGACATGGAGACATTCGAGATGGACAGCGCCGTCGCCCCTCGCGGCATGCAGGACTGCATCCCCGATTACCGCAATATCCACGAGGTCGAGGTCCCGGCCTATACCGACATCGAGCACCACACCTGGGCGCAGCTGTATGCCAACCAGCAGAAGGTGCTGCCGGGCCGGGCCTGCGACGAGTTCCTGGCCGGGCTCGACGCCGTCGGTTTCCCGCCCGACCACATCCCGCGGCTGGCCGACATCAGCGATACCATCGAGCGGCAGACCGGCTGGACCATCATGCGGGTCGACGGCCTGGTGCCGAACTACGAGTTCTTCAAGCTCTTGAGCGAGCGTATCTTCCCGTCGACCGACTTCATCCGCCGGCCCGACGAGATCGAATACACGCCGAGCCCGGACATGTTCCACGACCTGCTCGGCCATTCGCCGCTGCTGGTCAATCCGCGCTTCTGCACCTTCTTCGAGGAATTCGGCCGCGCCGGCGTGGCCGCCTTCGAGAATCCCGAGATCGACCCGGCCGCGCGCGACTGGCTGCCGCGCATCTACTGGTTCACCGTCGAATACGGCCTGATCCGCAATCCGGCCGGTCTGCGCATCTACGGCGCCGGCATCCTGTCCTCGCCCAAGGAAGTGCTCTACAGCCTGTCCGACGGCCCGAAGAAGCTGCCGTTCGACCTCGAAGTGATCGCCAACAAGCCGTACGACATCTGGCACATGCAGGAGGAGCTGTTCGTGATCGACAGCTTCGACCAGCTCGAAGAGAGCTTCTACGCCTGGGCGCAAGGGCACGGATTGCTGTGAGGCGTGAGGAGTGAGGGGTGAGGTGTAACCCCATCCCCCACCCAGCCTCCCCTTGAAGGGGGAGGGCAGGAAGCGCCAAACCGATTGGCAGTGATCGTCATACAAGCCACAACACGACTCCCTCCCTTCAAGGGGAGGGCCGGGGGTGGGGATGGGGTTACACCTCACCCCTCACGCCTCACCCCTCACCCCTAACATCATCATGGAGAGAGCAATGACCGACGCGATCAACCCGATGGGCACCGACGGCTTCGAGTTCGTCGAGTACACCGGACCTGATACCAAGGCGCTGGGCGAGCTGTTCGAGCTGGTGGGCTTCACCGCCGTCGCCCGCCACCGCTCCAAGGACTGCACGCTGTACCGCCAGGGCGACATCAACTTCATCGTCAACGCCGAGCCGCACAGCTTCGCCGCGCGCTTCGCCGCCCAGCACGGCCCGTCGGCCTGCGCCATGGCCTTCCGCGTCAAGGACGCCGCCAAGGCCTATGAGCGCGCGCTCGAGCTCGGCGCCTGGGGCGTCGAGAGCCGGCCCAACGCGATGGAGATCAACATCCCCGCCATCAAGGGCATCGGCGATTCGCTGCTGTATCTCGTCGACCGCTACGAGGGCAACAGCAAGGCCTCGATCTACGACATGGACTTCGTGCCGATCGAGGGCGCCGAGGAAGCGCTCAAGCGCAACGACTGCGGCCTCAAGGTGATCGACCACCTGACGCACAACGTGCACCGCGGCGCGATGGACAAGTGGGCCTCGTTCTACGAGACGCTGTTCAACTTCCGCGAGATCCGCTACTTCGACATCGAGGGCAAGCTGACCGGCCTCAAGAGCCGCGCGCTGACCAGCCCCTGCGCCAAGATCCGCATCCCGATCAACGAGTCGAGCGACGACAAGAGCCAGATCGAGGAATACCTGCGCGCCTACAAGGGCGAGGGCATCCAGCACATCGCGCTGACCACCGACAACATCTACGAGACGGTCGAGAAGCTGAAGCTGCGCGGTGTGAAGTTCCTGTCGACGCCGGACACCTACTACGAGCTGCTCGACAAGCGCCTGCCGGGCCACGGCGAGGACGTCGCCCGCCTGCACAAGAACAACATCCTGCTCGACGGCGCGCCCGGCGGCGGCCTCCTGCTGCAGATCTTCACCGAGACCTGCATCGGGCCGATCTTCTTCGAGATCATCCAGCGCAAGGGCGACGAGGGCTTCGGCGAGGGCAACTTCCGCGCGCTGTTCGAATCGATCGAACTCGATCAGGTGCGCCGCGGCGTGATCCCGGCCGAGAAGGAAGCGGCGTAAGGCGTGACAAGTGATGCACGGCACCCGTAGGAGCGGCTTGAGCCGCGAATCGGTGCCGTGGCCGCGACGGCCGTTCGCGGCTAAAGCCGCTCCTACGGGTTCCTCGAACCCGGTTTACTCGTAACCTGTCGCAGACAGGAGGACCCCATGGTCGAAATCAAACGGATTCATCACGTCGCCTACCGTTGCAAGGACGCCAAGCAGACGGTCGAGTGGTACGGCAAGTACCTCGACATGCGCTTCATCCTGGCCATCGCCGAGGACAAGGTGCCCTCGACCGGCGAGCCGGACCCGTACATGCACGTGTTCCTCGACGCCGGCAACGGCAACGTGCTGGCCTTCTTCGAGCTGCCGACGCGGCCGCCGATGGGCCGCGACGAGAACACGCCGACCTGGACCCAGCACCTGGCGCTGGAAGCGGGCTCGATGGAGCAGATGCTGGATGCCAAGGCGCGGCTGGAGGCCGACGGCATCCAGGTGATCGGGCCGACCGACCACACCATCTTCAAGTCGATCTACTTCTTCGATCCCAACGGCCACCGGCTGGAGCTGTGCGTGAACACCGGCACGCCGAAGATGGCGAAGATGCTCGACGAAGTGAAATGGGCCATGCTCAACGAGTGGGCCGAAACCAAGCGCGCGCCGCAGCATGCGCGCTGGATGCACGATGGCAGCGAAGCTTGAAGGCCGTGAAAGGTGAAACGTGAAATGTGAAACGTAACCCCATCCCCCAGCCTACGCCGGCCGCTTCAGCCTCCCCTTGAAGGGGAAGGGGCTGTGCGGCGATGGCTCGACGTTCTGCGATCGTCCAGTCAGGCACGGCCGACTCCCTCCCCTTCAAGGGGAGGGCCGGGGTGGGGATGGGGTTCTCACGTTTCACTTTTCACGTTTCACCGGGCCCCAAGCCGACCAACCCTACATTTCACTGACGCTTAACGCCTCACAGGACACCCCAATGAAACTCGCCAGCCTCAAACACGGCCGCGACGGCCGCCTGGTGGTGGTCAGCCGCGATCTGGCCCGCTATGTCGAAGTGCCCGAGATCGCCGCCACCCTGCAGGCCGCGCTCGACGACTGGGCCAATACCGCGCTGCACCTGCGCCAGGTCAGCGACGATCTGAACGCCGGCCGCCGCGACCACGACGCCAAGCCCTTCGACCCGGCCGAATGCGCCGCGCCGCTGCCGCGCGCCTACCAGTGGGTCGACGGCTCGGCCTACCTCAACCACGTCGAGCTGGTGCGCAAGGCGCGCAACGCCGAGATGCCGCCGTCGTTCTACAGCGATCCGCTGATGTACCAGGGCGGTTCGGACGACCTCCTGGGCGCGCGCGACCCGATCACCATCCGCGACGAGGCCTGGGGCACCGACCTCGAGGCCGAGGTGGCGGTGATCACCGACGACGTCGCCATCGGCACCAGCGCCGCCGACGCCGCCAAGCACGTGCGGCTGGTGATGCTGGTCAACGACGTCAGCCTGCGCAACCTGATCCCGACCGAGCTGGCCAAGGGCTTCGGCTTCGTGCTGTCCAAGCCGGCCAGTGCCTTCTCGCCGGTGGCGGTGACGCCGGACGAGCTCGAAGGCCACTGGCACGGCGACCGCCTGCACCTGCCGCTGCGCGTCTGGTTGAACGGCGAATGGTTCGGCGAGCCGAACGCCGGCGAGGAGATGACCTTCAGCCACGCCGACCTGATCGCCCACCTGGCGCAGACGCGCCGGCTCGGCGCCGGTTCGATCGTCGGCTCGGGCACCATCTCCAACAAGGACCGCGCCCGCGGTTCGTGCTGCCTGGCCGAGGTGCGCATGATCGAGACCATCGAGCAGGGCAAGCCGTCCACGCCTTTCCTCAAGGCCGGCGACACCGTGAAGATCGACATGTGGGACAGCGACGGCAAGTCGATCTTCGGTTCGATCGAGCAGACCGTGGTGCTCGCCTAGAGGTTTGATCGGCTTTCGCTGAGCGCCGGCCTTGGTTGCAGGCGCCCGGCGGAGCCGGGCGCTCCAGGTTCGTGAGGGCTCGGGCAGCGGCTCGTCCTGATTCCACCCGACTCCCCCGCCCTCGCCGCCGCGAGGGAGCCTCGCTGACGCTCGTTTGCTGTGTTTTCGACCTTGCGTGCAATTCGCCGGGGCTGCGCCTGTGGCAGCACGTGTGTTGCGTTTGGGATGGAAAGATATGCGAGCGAGCGCTAGCGAGGCTCCCTCGCGGCGGCGAGGGCGGGGGAGTAGGAATCGATCAGGGGAGAGCCCATCGGTCGAGTTCTCGTGAATCGATAGCGTCCGGCTTTGCCGGTCGCCCGCGCTGCACCTCGATCTCCCGCGTAACCTATTTCATCTGGCTCTCCTCAGCTACGCTGTAGCGTCGTAACGATCGTAGCGGGGCAGGGATGAGATGGATCGCATGGCTGGCGCTCGGCCTGTTCGGCTGCGCCATGGCGGATGAGGTGGTGCTGCGCAGCTCGGGCCAGGACAGCGTGGCCCCCAAGTACATCTACCGGGGCGAGACGCCGACCGGCCTGTGCCCGGACATCCTGGCCGCCATCGAGCGGCAGGACGGCGCGCTGCGCTTCAGCGGCCTGGCCCGGCGTCTGTCGGTGCCGCAGGTCGAGCGGCGGCTCGAGGCCGGCCAGCTCGACGTGTTCTGTGCTTTGGTGCACCTGCCGCGGCGCGAGAAGACGTTGCGCTTCGTCGAGACGCCGCTGTACCCGATCCGCCACCGTGTGGCGGTGGTGGCCGGCGACAACGCGGCGGTGGCCGACCTCGATGCGCTGGCCCGGCTGTCTCGCGCCGATCCGGTCATCGTCACCAGCGGGCTGTCCTTCGTCGAGCTGCTGTCGCGCCACGGCGTGCGGCTCGACGACGGCGCCAGCGACAACGCGATCAACCTGCGCAAGCTGCTCGGCGGCCGCGGGCGCTTCTTCTACCACAACGAACTTTTGCTGCTGCAGCTGATCCGCGAGCAAGGTGCGACCGACCGGGTGAAGCTGCTGCCGACGGTGTTCGCGGTCGAGCCGCAGCACCTGGTGGTCGGCCGCCACGTGCCGCAGGCGGTGTTCGACCGGCTCGACGCCGCGGTGCGCGCGCTGCAGGAGCGAGGCGAACTCGAGCGGCTGTACCGGCTCTACGCCCACTGATCCCCAACCGATTCCACTCCATGGCCCGAACCCCATGAACCGCACCCTCTACACCTACTTCCGCTCTTCCGCCGCCTGGCGCGTGCGCATCGTGCTGGCCCACAAGGGCCTCGACTACGACGCCGTGCCGATCCACCTGCTGCGCGACGGCGGCCAGCAGCACGGCGCCGACTACCGTGCGCTGAACCCGGCCGGCCTGGTGCCGGCGCTGGTCGACGACGGCGCGACGCTGACCCAGTCGCTGGCCATCTGCGAATACCTCGACGAACGCCATCCCGAGCCGGCGCTGCTGCCGGCCGATGCGCTCGGCCGCGCCCGGGTGCGCGCGCTGGCGCTGGCGGTGGCCTGCGACATCCACCCGATCAACAACCTGCGCGTGCTGCAATACCTCAAGGGCACGCTGGGCCATGGCCAGGACGAGGCCGACGCCTGGTACCGCCACTGGATCGAGGTCGGCTTCGCCTCGATCGAGGCCGAGCTGGAGCGGCTGGGCAGCGCGCGCCATTGCTACGGCGACGCGGTGACGCTGGCCGACGTCTGCCTGGTGCCGCAGGTGTTCAACGCGCGCCGCTTCAAGGTCGACCTGGCCGCCTATCCGCGCATCGCCGCGATCGACGCCCACCTGGCGGCGCTGCCGGCCTTCGCCGATACCGCGCCGGCGCGCCAGGCGGACGCCGAGTAGCCCCGCTCCGCCGCGGCGGAATTCCGCCAGCGCCGGTCGGCGCCCGTGCGGATTCCCGCCGCGCCGCAACGCGCACCGATCGATGAGACGCAGCCCAGGGGCTGCGTTTTTCGTTTATGGATCAGGTGCTTGTGCGCAGTTTTCGGATTCTTCGTGTCGCCTGGCAAGCCTATTGCATAAGATGGATTGGCCACCGCGCCGTCCCGGGCCGGCCCGATACGAACAACCAAGGAGACACCCCCGATGAAACTGCTCGCCACCCTCGCGGCCGCCGCTGCCGCGCTGTCCATGACCTGCGTGCGCGCCGACGACGACGTGATCCGGCTCGGCAACCTGCGCTTCGCCCATTACGGCGCGGTGTCCTACCTCAAGGAGATGGGGCCCAAGTGCGGCATCAAGGTCGAGGAGCGGATGTTCGCCAAGGGGCTCGACATCATGCCGGCCATCATCGCCGGCGAGGTCGACGTGGCGGCCAGCGCGGCCGATGCCGCGATCGCCGGCCGCGCCGCCGGCGTGCCGATCGTGGCGGTGGCCGGCTTCGCCCGCGGCGGCGCGCGCATCGTGGTGGGCAAGGATTCGGGCATCAAGTCGATCGCCCAGATGAAGGGCAAGAAGGTCGGCGTCGCCCGCGGCGGCGCGCAGGAACTGTTGCTGCTGGCCGAGCTGGCCAAGTTCAACCTGACCTGGTCCGACCAGCCGGGCAAGGATGTGCAGATCGTCTACATGCCCTTCGCCGACCTCAACCAGGCGCTGATGCAGAAGCAGATCGACGCGATGGCGCAGAGCGAGCCGCAGGCCTCGCAGGCGCTGAACAAGGGCTGGGGCGACGAGCTGATGAAGCCCTACGACACGCCGATGGGCGAGCCGATCCGCACCCTGGTGATGACCGAGAAGCTGTACGCCAACAAGCCGCTGGCCGAGAAGTTCATCAAGTGCTTCGTGCAGGCGACCAAGACCTTCATGGACGACCCCAAGCTGGCCGAGAACTACGTGCGCTTCACCATGTTCAAGAACCAGATCACCGCCGACGACTTCCAGGACGCGATCGGCAACAGCCCCTACGCCTACGAGCTGAGCACCGAGCACATCCAGATCACCACCGACCTGATGGTCAAGTACGGCGTGGGCAAGATGGCCAAGCCGCCGGTGGCCAAGGATTGGGTCAAGCTCGACCTGCTCACCAACGCCAAGAAGTCGTTGGGCATGAAGTAAGCGCGACGGGACCACGCACATGAACCTGAAGAAACTGGGCGCCGGCCTCGTCGGCGCCGTGGTCCCGCTCGCCGCCGTGCTGCTGTGGCAGCTGGCGGCGAGCCTGGCCTGGATCAACCCGCACATCCTGCCCTCGCCCTGGGCGGTGCTGCAGAAGTGGTACGAGTACGCCACGCCGCTGCTGCCCTACGACCCGAACCAGGGCAGCTACCTCAAGTGGATCTTCTCGGGCGAGCTGATCGCCGATTCGATCGGCAGCCTCTACCGGGTGCTGGTCGGCTTCGCCATCGGCGGCGGCCTGGCGCTGCCGCTGGGCCTCCTGATGGGCGCCAGCAAGCGGGTCTATGCGGTGTTCAACCCGCTGATCCAGGTGCTGCGGCCGATCCCGCCGATCGCCTACATCCCGCTGTCGATCCTGTGGTTCGGCCTGGGCAACCCGCCGGCGATCTTCCTCATCAGCATCGGGGCCTTCTTCCCGATCCTGATGAACACCATCGCCGGCGTCCGCCAGGTCGATTCGATCTACATCCGCGCCGCCCGCAATCTCGGCGTCGACCAGGCGACCATGTTCACCCGGGTGATGCTGCCGGCCGCCACGCCCTACATCCTGTCGGGCGCGCGCATCGGCATGGGCACCGCCTTCATCGTGGTGATCGTGTCGGAGATGATCGCGGTCAACAACGGCCTGGGCTTCCGCATCCTCGAGGCGCGCGAGTACTTCTGGTCCGACAAGATCATCGCCGGCATGTTTTCGATCGGCCTGATCGGGCTGGCGATCGACACGGCGATGAGCCGGCTCAACAACCACCTGCTGCGCTGGCACCGCGGTATCGAATCGTGAGGGGCCGACCATGAGCCAGATCAGCATCAAGAACGTGCAGAAGGTCTTCAAGACGCCCGGCGACGACGTGATCGCCTTGCGCGACATCGACCTCGAGATCCCGGCCGGCCAGTTCGTCTGCCTGCTGGGTCCTTCGGGCTGCGGCAAGTCGACGCTGCTCAACGCGGTGGCCGGCTTCTCGCTGCCCAGCGCCGGCGAGATCGTGGTGCAGGGCAAGCGGGTGACCGAGCCGGGCCCCGAGCGCGGCATGGTGTTCCAGGAATACGCGCTGTTCCCGTGGATGACGGTGGCGCAGAACATCGCCTTCGGCCTCAAGGTGAAGAAGGCGCCGGCGGCCGAGATCGAGGCCAAGGTGGCCTCGCTGCTGGAGAAGCTCAAACTCAAGGAATTCCGCGACCGCTACCCGAAGGACCTGTCGGGCGGCATGCGCCAGCGGGTGGCGATCGCCCGCGTGCTGGCGCTCGATTCGCCGATCATGCTGATGGACGAGCCGTTCGGCGCGCTCGACGCGCTGACCCGGCGCAGCCTGCAGGACGAGCTCTTGCGCATCTGGGACGAGTTCGGCAAGACCATCCTGTTCGTCACCCACTCGATCGAGGAATCGATCTACCTGGCCGACCGCATCGTGGTGCTGACCTACCGGCCCGGCACCATCAAGCGCGACGTGGCGGTCGACATGCCGCGCCCGCGCGATTCGAGCTCGGCCGAGTTCAACGCGCTCAAGCGCGAACTGGCGCAACTGGTGATGGAAGAGCAGTACCGCCATGAGGCGGTGGAGCGGGCCGGGCTGACGACCGACTAGGCGGCGTCGGCCTGGAGGGGTTCACGTAGGAGCGGCTTCAGCCGCGAATCGGCGGCACGGGCACGGCGGCCATTCGCGGCTGAAGCCGCTCCTGCGATCGGCATCCAGGTTGCCCGGTCTTGGGAGGAGGTGGCACGGAGGGTCGGATAAGGAAGTTTCTTCGTAGAACCAGCCCTCACCCTCCCCGTTTCTGCATGGCAGAAACGGGTACCTCTCCCGTGCACGGGAGAGGGGCTAATCGACTCTCAGCGCGCTTAGGGACTTATGTAAGTCCCTTTAAATGCTGATCTCGGCCGAACGTCGGCACCTGATCCGGCATCAGCGAAGCGATATGCCTAGCTGTCGGTTCGCAGATTCACTGACGAGCGTCAGCGAGGCTCCCTCGCGGCGGCGAGGGCGGGGGAGTCGGGTTGAAACAGGGCGGACCGCTGTGTCAGCCCGAGCCGACGCTGAGCACCCGGGTTTCCCGGGTGCCTGCATCGGCCGTCGTCCACACACCACAGCCAATCCAGACAGCTAGGTCCGGAACCGAGCCACCGCCGCCTGCATCGCATTGGCCAGCTCGGCCATCGAGCGGGTCGCGTCGGTCACCTTGCGCACCGACTGCGCGTTCTCTTCCGACATGTTGGCGATCACCTCGACCCGGCCGGCGATCTGGTTGCTGGCCTGGCTCTGCTCGCGCAGCGCGTTGGAGATCTCCTGGTTCACCGTCACCACCCGCAGCGCGTTCTGCTCGATGGTGCGCATCGCCTGGCTCGACGACTGCGCCAGCTCGACGCCGGCGCCGACGCGGCTGACCGCGGTCTCCATGGTGGCGATCGCGGTGCGCGCGCTGGCCTGCATGCCGTCGGTCATGGCGGCGATCTCGCGCGTCGACTGCGCGGTGCGCTCGGCCAGCTTGCGTACCTCGTCGGCCACCACCGCGAAGCCACGGCCGGTCTCGCCGGCGCGCGCCGCCTCGATGGCGGCGTTCAGCGCCAGCAGGTTGGTCTGCTCGGCGATGTCCTTGATCACGCCGAGCACGCGCGAGATGTCGGCGACATGGCGGTCCAGCTCGGTCAGGCTGCGCGAGGTGGCGTCGACGCCCTCGGCGATCTTGCCCATCTCGTCGCCGGCGCGCTCGATCACCGCGTTGGCGGCCTGCGACTCGTGCCGGGTCGCCTCGGTCAGCGCCAGCGCCTCGGCCGCGCTCTGGCTGATGTGGCTGACGCTGACGGTGAGCTGCTCGATCGCGGCCGCCATCGAGGCGGCGGCGTCCGACTGCTGGCTCGAGCCCGCGGCGACGTGGCCGGCATCGTGGCGGATGCGTTCGGCCTCGTCGCGCACGGTGTCGGACTTGCCGTGGATGTCGTGGATGGTGTTGCGCAGGTCGGCCTGCATGGCGGCGATGCTGGCCAACAGGCTGCTGCGGTCGCCGGCGCGGACCGCGACCGGCACGGTCAGGTTGCCCTGGGCGATCTCGCGCACGGTGCGCGCCGCATAGTCGGGCTCGCCGCCGAGCTGGCGCAGGATGCGGCCGCCCATCGCCAGCATGGCGCCGCCGATCACGCCGATCACCACGGCGAGGCCCAGCAGCGCCTGCAGCACGCTGCGCCAGAACTGGTTCTCGATGTCGTCGACATAGACGCCGGTGGCGATGTACCAGCCCCAGGGCTCGAACAGCTCGCCGTAGCCGATCTTGGGCGCCGGCGTCTCGCCCTGCTTGCGCGGGAAGGCGTAATCCAGGTAGCCCTGGCCCGAGGCCAGCGCGCTCGTCCAGGCGCGGCCGAGGTTGAGGCCGCTCGGGGTGGTGACCTTGTTGAGATCGGAACCGATGAACTGGGTGATCGAGGTGGCCAGCTCGATCATGTTGCGGTCGAACACGAAGTAGTTGTCGCCTTCGCCGAAGCTGGTGTGGTTGACCGTCTCGCGCGCCAGCCGCTGCGCCTCTTCGCGGCTGATCTTGCCGGCTGCGGCCTCGCGCTCGAGCTGGGCGAACTGGGCCGCCACCGTCTTCACCTGGTACTGCAACTGCAGCTTGCGGGCGTCGATCAGGCTGGCGCGCTGGGCCAGCAGCAGGATCAGGGTCAGCACCATCATGCCGATCAGGGTGAACACGGCGATGGCGATCAGGCGGGCTTTGAGGCTGAGGCTGGTCATGGAGCTACATCCGGTCGTGGTAACGTCAGCTGACGGTATAGGCGACGAACGGCGTCTCTGCCGGGGAGCCTGCAGGGCCGAGCCCGCGGTCGGAGCGGCGTCGGCCGCGAAGGGCGGCCGCGACACGAATGCCCGTTCGCGGCTGAAGCCGCTCCTACGACCCCGTGCCGGCCAGCACGCCCTCGGCCGCTGCGCGGCCGCTGCGGACCGCGCCTTCGAGCGTGGCGGGGTAGGGGCCGGCAGTGTAGTCGCCGGCCAGCCAGAGCGTGCGGTCGGTGGTGGCGTTGGCCGGCCGCGCCAGGCCGGGCACGCAGGCGAAGGTGGCGCGCTTCTCGGCGATCACCTTGTGCCACTCGGGCGCCGGCAGCTGCGGCAGCGCGCGGGCGATCTCGCCGGCGACCCGTCTGGCCAGCTCGGCCTGGCTCCAGGCCTCGTGCGGCCCTTCGGCGCTGACCACGGCGGCGATCAGGCCGTCCTGGCCGCACAGCGCGCCGCGGTCGAACAGCCACTGCGCGGTGGTGCCGACCAGGCCCAGCATCGGCTTGGGTAGCCGGGTGCCGGCCGGATAGCGCAGGTAGACGGTATAGATCGGCTGCCACTGCCAATCGGCGATCAGCGCGGCCGGTACGGCCAGCGCCGGCGCCTGCTCGGCCAGCATCGCCAGCCGGTGCGGCGGCAGGGCGACGACGACGGCGTCGAAGGTTGCATCGCTGCGGTCCAGCCGCCAGCCGCCGGCCTCGCGCGCCAGCCGCTTCACCAGCGCGCCGCAGTGCAGCCGGCCGCCGCGTGCCTGCAGATAGGTTGCGGCGGCCTCGGGGAACAGCGCCGACAGGTCGAGCCGCGGCAGCAGGAAGTCGCCGGCGGCGCGGTCGGCGCCCATGCTGTCGCGCAGCACGTTGAGCAGCACCTGGGCGCTGGCCGTGGCGATCGGGGTATTGAGCGCGGCCAGCGTCAGCGGCTCCCACAGGCAGCGCACCAGCACCTCGGGCTGGCGATGGGCGGCCAGCCAGTCGGCCACGCTGCAGTCCTGCGCCAGCGTCCAGCCGCTCAGCCGCGCCGCGGCCATGATGCGGATCGCGGCCCAGCGCGCCGGCCAGTCGAGGCCCTCGGCGCGCAGCAGGCCGGCCAGCGTGTGCAGGGGCGCCGGCAGGCGCGGGCAGGCCAGCCGGAAGGCGCGTGCCGGGCCGGCTTGCACGTCGAGCTCGAGCGGCAGGCGGACGAAGGCGTCCGTTTCGCGGAGGCCGACCTGCGCGACCAGGCCGAGCAGGGCGCGGTAGGCGCCGATCGCCATGTGCTGGCCGTTGTCCAGCGCCAGGCCGTCGAGTTCGACGCGGCGGGCGCGGCCGCCGGGCAGCGGGCCGGCCTCGAACACTTCGACCGCCACGCCGGCCGCGGCCAGCGTGGTCGCGGCGGCCATGCCGGCATAGCCGGCGCCGATCACGGCGACGCGCTCAGATCTCTTCACGGAAAATTTCTTTGTACAGCTCGGGGTAGCGCGTCAGCACCTTGCGCGCGCGCTCCGGCTTGATCGGATGCAGGTTGGTGATGAAGTGCAGCTCGCCCGCGGGCTCGATGGCGACCAGCTCGAGGATGAAGAACAGCCGCCGCTCGGGCATGAAGTAGAGCCAGCTCGACGAGCCGTGGCCGTACTTGATGATCTGGTTGTCGAGCTCGACCAGGCGCTTGGAATTGTCGGCGCTGTAGAGGAACAGCTCCGGGTCGGCATCCTCGCGCGCATAGCTGCGCACGATGCGGAACTGCTCGAGCGCCTCGCGCATCTTGCGCCGCCGCACCGCGATGCGGTCGGCGTGGCGCATCTCGAACCAGCCCGCCACCAGGATGGCGACGATCACCAGCGCGGAGAAGACCAGGTACCAGGGCGAGAAGGGCAGCTTGTCCATGGGCGGGCTAGCGATGGCCGTACCAAAGGCCGGCAAGACTCAGGCGGCGCATGCACATAGGGTCGAGCGACATGCGAACGAGCGCAGCGAGGCTCCCTCGCGGCGGCGAGGGCGGGGGAGTTGGGGTGAATCAGGGTGAGGGCCCACGGTTGGGAATCACCGAAGCTAAGTTCCCGGCTTTGCCGGGAACCTGCACGGACCGTCGTTCCCGCACCGCGGCCACTATAAGTAGCCCTCACGCAAGCCACCAGGTTTTCCAGGCCAGCCAGAGCTTACGGATCGGCGTCAGGCTCAGGCGCTGGTTCAGCACCTTTTGCGGCCCGTCGCGCTTGATCTCGTCGAGCGTGGCGCGGTAGATCGCGGCCATCACCAGGCCGGCCCGCTGCGGCCGGCGGTCGGCGCGCGGCAGCGCCTCCAGCGCCTCGCGGTAGAGCGCCTCGGCGCGCTCGATCTGGAAGGCCATCAGCTTGCGGAAATTGTCGGTCTCGCGGTAGGCCAGGATGTCGGCGGCCGGCACGTCGAAGCGCTGCAGCTCCTCGACCGGCAGGTAGATGCGGCCGCGCCGCGCGTCCTCGCCGACGTCGCGGATGATGTTGGTCAGCTGGAAGGCGAGGCCGAGCTTCTCGGCGTAGACGTAGGTCTTGTCGTCGCTGACGCCGAAGATGCGCGCCGACAAGAGGCCGACCACCGAGGCGACCAGGTAGCAGTACTGCTTGAGATCGTCGAAGCGGTTGTAGCGCGCCTGGGTCAGGTCCATCTCCATGCCGTCGATCACCTGCAGCAGCTGCTGCTGCGGCAGCGCCAGCCGCGCCACGTGCGGCTGCAGCGCGCGGGTGACCGGGTGCTGCGGCTGGCCGGCGTAGAGGTTGGCGACTTCCTGGCGCCACCAGTTGAGCGTGGTGCGGGCGACGTTGTCGTCGTGGGTCTCGTCGACCACGTCGTCGACCTCGCGGCAGAAGGCGTACAGCGCGGTGATGGCGCGGCGCGTCTCCAGCGGAAGGAAGCGGAAGCTGTAGTAGAAGCTGGAGCCGCTCTGGGCGGCCTTGTCTTCGCAATATTGATCTGGGGTCACGTCGGCGCCGCGGAAAATCTGGTTGGCATGATTCTAGCCCAGGTTCCGCGCGCGTTCGCGGCCGGGACCGCATCGGGCCGCGCTTTCCGGGCGATTTTCCGTCAGCCCGCCTTGCTGCGCCCCACCCACCACACGCCGCCGATCACCAGCGCCATGCCGGCCAGCTGCATCAGCGAGAAGGCCTCGCCCAGGATGATCCAGCCGAACACGATGGTCAGCGCCGGGCCCAGCGCGCCGATCGCGGCGGTGTGGCCGGCGCCGAGCCGCTCCACGGCGCGCGCCGCCAGCCAGATCGGCAGCACGGTCGAGACGATGGCCATGGCGGCCGACCAGCCCACACCGCGGCCGGCAGCGCGGCCAGCGCGGTGAACGGGTGGGTGAGCGCGAAGTGGGCGATCACGAACAGCGCGGCCGCGCCGCCGGCGATGCCGGCCAGCCGGGCCGAGCCGACCCGGCCGATCAGCGCCGCGGTGCCGAGGTAGTAGCCCGAGTAGGTGAGGCTGCTGAGGAAGACCCAGCCGGCGCCGACCAGCACCGCGGCCAGCTCGCCCTGGTGGCGCAGGTCGTGGCCGAAGGCGGCGACCAGGCCGAGGTAGGTCAGCGCCATGCCGAGCCAGACGCCGCGCGGCACCGGCCGCTTGCGCCAGCTCGCCTCGAGCAGCAGCACCACGGTCGGGTAGGTGAACAGGATCAGCCGTTCCAGCCCGGCCGAGATGGTCATGAGGCCGATGAAGTCGAACAGGCTGGACAGGTAGTAGCCGAGCAGGCCCAGCGCGATCAGCCCGCCCCATTGCCGCCGCGTCAGCGGCTGCCGCTTCGCCGCCGGACTGCCGGCGGTGGCCAGCCAGACGAAGGCCGGCAGCGCGATGGACATGCGCAGCAGCAGCAGCGTGACCGCGTCGACCGGGTAGGCGGCATAGGCGAGCTTGACGAAGATGGCCTTGAGCGAGAACGCCGCGGCCGACAGCATGGCCAGCATGCGGCCGTCGTGGTACCACGGTTCGGTTGCGGGATCGGCGAAGGGCAGCGTCTGGGCGTCGGACATGGCGATGGGCGTCGAATCAGCGGGATGGCTGCATTGTCGTCGGCTGCTGGGCGGCGGAGAATGCCTGTTTTTCGAAGAGGCCTGCGTCGATGACGAAACCCCAGCGCTTCGATCTGACCGACCTGCGCGTGCTGATCGCGGTCGCCGAGGCCGGCTCCCTGTCGCGCGCGGCGGCCGCGCTGCCGCTGGCGCTGTCGGCGGTCAGCAGCCGGCTGCGCCAGCTGGAGGATCGGCTCGACCTGGCGCTGTTCGAGCGCCATGCCGGCGGCGTGCGGCCGACGGCGGCCGGCGAGGCGCTGCTCGAACATGCACGCCGCATCCTGCGCGCGGCGCACGACGCCCAGGCGGCGATGGACGGGCTGGCCGGCCAGCGGCGCGAGCAGCTGAAGCTGTGGGCCAACACCACCGCCAACAGCACGGTGCTGCCGGCTGCGCTGGGCCGCTTCCTGGCCGAGCATCCCTATCTCGACGTGACGCTGGTCGAGCGGCCCAGCCGCGAGGTGGCGCAGGCGGTCGAGCGCGGCGAGGCCGACCTGGGCGTGATCGACGGCGGCTACGAGTCGCCCGGCCTGGTGGTGCTGCCGCTGGGCCGCTACCGGCTGGCGGTGCTGGCGCCGCCGGGCCACGCGCTGGCGGCCGGGCCGGATTGCAGCTTCCGCGAGCTGACGCGCCATCCGCTGGTGGGCCTGCCCGACGGCAGCGCCATGCAGCGCTTCGTCGAGCACATGGCCGCGCTGGCCGGGCTGGAACTGCACGTGCGCGCCCGCGCGCCGAGCTTCGCCGCGATCGCCCGGCTGGTGCTCGGCGGCGCCGGCGTGGCGCTGGTGCCGGAGAGCACCGGCCAGGGCTACCGCGACGCGATGGGGCTGGCGCTGGTGGCGCTGAGCGACGACTGGGCCGAGCGCGAGCTGAAGATCTGCGTGCGCGAGTGGGCGTCGCTGACGCCGACGGTCAGGGCGCTGGCGGGGTTTCTGGCGGGACTGGATTGAACCGGCGGCGGATCGCGGTCGTGCGATTCGAATCGGCGGCCGGCGCGGAAGAGGCGTAGGAGCGGCTTCAGCCGCGAACGACGACGCTGGAACGATCGCCATTCGCGGCCGATGCCGCTCCTGCAGTCATGCGACGGGCAGCGAGGGCTGTGCGGCGGAGCGCCGTAGGACTGGCCGGCGATGCCGCTGACGGCCTGCTCAATGGGTGGTGCTACCGCCGCCATTGCGCGACTGCGGCGCCGCGGTGCGCGGCGGCGTGGCCGAGGACAGCGTGCTGGAGCTGCCGGTCGGCGTCGGCACGTCGGGCACGTTGCCGCCTTCGCCCTCCCAGTTGTGCAGCTCGGCCTTCGGCACCCGCTTGCGGCTGCGGTCTTCGGCCAGGGTGCGGCGCTCGACGCACCAGACGCTGGCGATGAAGGCGCCGAGACCGGCGCCCAGGGCCAGGGCGATCGTGTTGCGGGTCATGGTGGTGTCCTTTCCTGTTCGTTGGGTCGAATGCCGCCGCGGCCGCCGGGACCGTCGCGGCGCGTTCAGTGCGGCATCAGCAGGGCGGCCGGCATGGCGGGCTGCACGGTGTCGAGCAGGCCGGCCAGGTCGTCGGCGTGTTCCTCCTCGACCGCCAGGATGTCCTCCAGCAGGCGGCGGGTGGTCGGGTCGCGCTCGCCGAGCCAGGCGATCATCTCGCGGTAGCTGTCGATGGCGATCCGTTCGGCCACCAGGTCCTCGCGGATCATGTCGACCAGCGAGCCGCCGACCACGTATTCGGCGTGGCTGCGCGCGGTCAGCGTGTCCGGCGCCATGTCGGGCGTGCCGCCGAGCTGCACGATGCGGCGGGCGATCTGGTCGGCGTGCTCCATCTCCTGGCCGGCGTGCTCGGCGAACTCGGCCGCCACGCTGTCGGAATTGAGGCCGGTGGCCATGAAGTAGTGGTGCTTGTAGCGCAGCACGCAGACGAGTTCGGTGGCGAGCGCTTCGTTGAGCAGCTGCACCACGGCGTCGACGTCGGCCTGGTAGCCGGGCGTGACGGCGCCCTGCTCGAGATGCTGGCGCGCGCGGGCGCGCAGCGTGGCGACGTCGCTCAGGATCGGGGTGGCCATGGCGATCTCCTTCAATCCTGGCCGCCGCCGCGGCGCAGGCCGAGCAGGTAGCCGATGGCGATGCCGATCACGGCGGCGGCGGCCAGGCTGCGGCCCGGATGGCGGACCACGTACTGGTAATTGGCGTGCTCGATGCTGTGATAGCGGTCGGCCAGCTGGTCGCGCGTGCAGCCGAGCTTGTGCATCGCGTCGTGGGTGGCGCCGGCGATGGCGGCGCGGGCTTCCTGCACGACCTGGCCGAGGTCGGACTTCACCTGGCCCAGGTCGGTCTTCAGTTGTTCTTTGGCGGGGGTGGACGGGGTGGTCATGCTGTTGCTCCTTGTTCGGTGGGCGGCGCCGGCCGGCCTCGATCGGCCGGCCGGCGGCGGGCGAGGGGCGTGGCGCTAGCGGCGGAACAGGCCCATCACCAGCGTGACCACGAACACGATCAGGAAGATGAAGAACAGGATCTTGGCGATCTCCGCGGCACCGGCGGCGATACCGCCGAAGCCGAACACGGCGGCGATCAGGGCGATCACGAAAAAGACGGCGGCGTAATGCAGCATGGTGTCTCTCCTTCTGATGGACCGCGGCCGCCGTCAACGGCGAGCGGGCCTGCGGCCGCGGTCGGGAGTGGGCGGCGCGGCGGGGGCGAGGGCCGCCGCCGCGCCGGACCGGTCACGCTCAGATCCGGCGTTCCCAGTCGTTCAGCTGCTTCTCGGCTTCGTCCTTGGTGATGCCGTAGCTTTCCTGGATCTTGCCGGCCAGCTGGTCGCGCTTGCCTGCGATCACGTCGAGATCGTCGTCGGTCAGCTTGCCCCACTGTTCCTTGACCTTGCCGGTCATTTGCTTCCAGTTGCCTTCGATGCGGTCCCAGTTCATGTCGTACTCCTTTGCACGGATCGGGTGGGTGGATGACGTTTCCGTCGGCCTGAACCGATGTCCTGGCTGAGTACGGTTTTGCAAGCGCTGTGCCAGGCCGGAAAACGACGGAGATCGGCGCTTTTGCGGGCTTTGCGGGGTGGCGGGCAGTAAGAGTTACCGGGACGGGGTGTAAATTCTGCGAGCGAGGGAGGGGCTTGATGAGCAGGGGAGAGGCTTTGTCGATCGTGTTGTCATGACTGTCGTTTCATCCTGAACCGTCGCTCCCTCACCCTGCCCTCTCCCGGGGTGAGAGGGTGGGGCAGTGCGGCTTTGCGGTCGGTCGTCATGCTTGGCGTTGCCAAACCCCTCATTCAAACCGCAGCCACGTCAGTCCGCGCTGTCGTCCCCTCTCCCCCGGGAGAGGGCTAGGGTGAGGGAGCGCCTGTCGAATGCTCACTGCTAGCTGAATGCTGCCCCTTCCAATTTTCCCGCGCGCGGGAGAAGGCGGTCCGGAGGGCCGGATGGGGCTGTTCTTCGTAGAACCTGCCCTCACCCTCCCCATTTCTGCATGGCAGAAATGGGTGCCTCTCCCGTGCACGAGAGAGGGGCTTTAACGCAGTGCCGCCAATGACCTGCATTTCATCCTGGGCCGTCGCTTCCTCACCCTGCCCTCTCCCGGGAGGAGAGGGTGGGCAGTGAAGCGTTGTGGTCGGTCGTCATGTCTGGCAGCGCGATGCCTAGCTGTCGGGTTCATAGAGTCACTGACGAGCGTCAGCGAGGCTCCCTCGCGGCGGCGAGGGCGGGGGAGTAGGGATGAATCAGGGGAGCGCCCAACGGTTCAGCCCGCTCCAAAGGCAAACGCCCGGCTTTGCCGGGCGCTGTCGCTGCAGGTCGTGCTCAACCGGCGCATCCATATTCAAGCGACTACAACCAATATTCCAACAGCCGCGCACTCCATTCCTTGATGCGCAGCATCGGCGACCGGTCCGCCCATTCCTCCGCGCCGATCCGCTGCGACTCGGCCTGGTCGCGCAGGAAGGCCGCCTTGAGCCGGTCGGCGAAGCCGGCGCCGAGCACGATCGCGTCCAGCTCGTCGTTGTGCAGGAAGCTGCGCCAGTCGAGATTGGTCGAGCCGACGCTGGACCAGACGCCGTCGATCATCACCGTCTTGGCATGCAGGAGCGCATGGCGCCGCTCGTAGATCTTCACGCCGGCCTCGAGCAGCTCGGCGTAGTGCGAGCGGCCGGCATGGTAGGTGATCCACGAATCGGTCTTGCCGGGCAGGATCAGCCGCACGTCGACGCCGCGGCGGGCGGCGTCCTGCAGCGCCTGCACCAGCTGCGGATCGGGCACGAAGTAGGCGTTGGTCACGTAGACCCGCCGCTCGGCGCTGACGATGGCCGAGATCAGCGCGGCGTAGAGCAGGCTGTGGTCGTCGGCCGCGCGGCTGCCGACCGCGCGCACCAGGTCGTTGCCGCGCGGCGGGCTGCCGGGGAAGTAGTTGCGCGCCGGCAGCGGCTCGCCGTGCTGGCGCTGCCAGGTGTCGAGGAAGGCCTTCTGGAATTCGGCCACCACCGGGCCGTCGATCTGCAGATGGGTGTCGCGCCACGGCGTGACCGGCTTGCCGTCGGCCGCAGGCTTGGGCCGGCTGCGGGAGAAGCTGCTGCCGCTGGAATAGACGTGGCTGATGTTGACGCCGCCGAGGAAGGCGGTCTGGCCGTCGACGATCAAGAGCTTGCGGTGGTCGCGGTTGTTGAGCAGCCACTCCTTGCGCACCTTGAGCGGATTGACCGGGTTGAATTCGAGCACCCGCACGCCGGCCTGGCGCAGCGTGTCGAAGAAGGCGGCCGGCGTGCCGAGCGAGCCGATGCTGTCGTACAGGATGTTGACCTGCACGCCCTCGGCCTGCTTGGCCAGCAGGAGGTCGACGAAACGGCGGCCCATCTCGTCGTCCTCGAAGATGTAGACCTCGAGATTGATGTGGTCGCGCGCGCCTTCGAGCGCCTTGAACATGGCCGCATAGGTGTCCGGCCCGTCGAGCAGCAGGGTGGTACGGTTGCCCAGCACCAGCGGGCTGCCGACCAGCGCGCCCTCGAGCGCGACGTGGCGTTCGAGGATGTCGATGTCGCCGCGTTCGCGCTTGAGCCGGGCCAGGATGGCCGCGCGCTGGGCCTGCGGCAGCACGCCGTGCGCGCCGCGCATCTGCGGGGTGGCGACCGGCGCGGCCTGGGCCTGCTCGTGCAGCTCGGGCAGGCTGGCGCAGCCGACGCAGGAAGCGAGCAGGCCGAGGGCCAGTACGGCGGCCAGCAGCCAGTGACGCCGGGTCGCTAGCCAGGCGCCGTGCAAGCGCGATTCGGGGTGCATGGCCGGTTCTCCTGCCTGCCGTTGCGTTCGGTCCGCGGGCATCCCGGGATCGCCGGTATCGATACCGCCACGTCCGCTCGAGCGGCGCTCCTTCCGGTGCGCCGCATCGCCGCCGTGCCGCAGGGCGGCAGGCGCGAGGAGCCTGCCGCGCCCGATCGGCGCCGGTCAGTCCGTCAAGGCTTGACGGTGAGCTGGCTGTTCACGCTCTTGACGCCCTCGACGCCCTGGGCGACGCGGGCGACGTTGTCGGCGGTGGTCTGCGAATCGACGTTGCCGCGCACGGTGACCGCGCCGTCCTTGGTGTCGACGTCGAGCTTCAGCGTCTTGAGGCCGGCGTCGGCGGCCAGCGCGGCCTTGACCTTGGTGGTGACGGTGGCGTCGTCGATCGCCTGGCCGGCCTTCTCGCCGGCATTCTCGATCTGGGCGCCGGCACTGCTGCCGTCGGCCGGCGGCATGTCGCTGCTCGGCATCGGCGTCGGGACGTCGGTCGGCGCCACCGGGGCGGTGTCGGTGGTGGGCGGCGGCTGGTCGGCGGGGCGGCGGTCGCAGCCGGCGAGACCCAGGGTGGCCAGCGCGGCGGCCAGCAGGACGGGGAAGAGTGGCGAGCGTTGCATGGGAGACCTCCTGTTGAGTAATGGACGAGCCCGGTCGGCGACTCGATGCCCGTGGTGGCAGCAAGCGCCATGCCTGGCGGATTCATCCATTGCGAGGACGGACATGCAGGCCGCGTGGCGGCTGGATCGACGGCGGACGACCGGCCGAAGCCGCCGCGCGGTGCGGCGGTGGAAGGGCAGGGGACGCGGCGCAAGAAATTACAGGCTGGTTTGTAAAGTTTGCTGCGCGCGGCGGTGGCGGCGTGACCGCCGCGATGCGGCCGGTCGGCCCGGCGGGCGTCCGCCATGCCGCCATCCGCCATCGCCCGCGCAGTGACTAGTCAGAAAGCCCTACGGCCACCCGTTCGCCCGGCGAATGGTGGGCCGGCAGCCCGCCCCATAAGCTGGCCTCCACGATCCAGAACGAACGTGGGAGCACGAAAATGGGCGACGATCCTTCGGCCGGCGGCAAGGCGACTTCCGTACTGATATCCAGCACCTTCGCCTTCACCGTCTGTTTCGCGGTGTGGATGATGTTCGCGGTGCTGGGCATCCCGATCAAACGCCAGCTCGGCCTCAACGAGACCGAATTCGGCCTCCTGGCCGCCATGCCGGTGCTGACCGGCTCGCTGGTCCGCGTGCCGCTGGGCATCTGGACCGACCGCTACGGCGGCCGCATCGTGCTGTTCGTGCTGATGCTGTCCACCGTGCCGGCGATCTGGCTGATGAGCTACGCCACCGCCTACTGGCAGTTCCTCGTGCTGGCGCTGTTCGTCGGCCTCGCCGGCGGCTCGTTCTCGGTCGGCACGCCCTACGTGGCGCGCTGGTTTCCCAGGCAGCGCCAGGGTTTCGCCATGGGGGTGTTCGGCGCCGGCAATTCCGGCTCGGCGCTGACCAAGTTCGTGGCGCCCAGCCTGATCGTGGCGGCCGGCGGCAGCTGGACCATCGTGCCCAAGGTCTACGCCGCCGCCATGCTGGTCACCGCGCTGCTGTTCTGGTGCTTCTCGGCCAGCCGGCCCGAGCACCGGGTGCAGTCCACTAGCGGCATCGCCGACCAGCTGCGCATGCTGCGCGACCCGCGGGTGTGGCGCTATTGCCAGTACTACTCGGTGGTGTTCGGCGGCTACGTCGGCCTCGCGCTGTGGATGACCCAGTACTACATCGGCGAATACGGTTTCGACATGAAGCATGCCGCGCTGCTGGCCGCCTGCTTCTCGCTGCCCGGCGGCGTGCTGCGCGCGCTCGGCGGCTGGATCTCGGACCGCTACGGCGCCTACCGCACCACCTGGTGGGTGATGTGGCTGTGCTGGGTCGCCTTCTTCCTGCTCAGCTATCCGCAGACCCGGTTCACCATCGCCACCGTCGGCGGCCCGCAGACCTTCCACATCGGCCTGGACGCCACGCTGTTCACCGCGCTGCTGTTCACCGTCGGCATCGCGATGGCGATCGGCAAGGCCTCCGTTTTCAAGTTCATCTCCGACGAGTTCGGCGACCGCATCGGCGCGGTGTCCGGCATCGTCGGCCTGGCCGGCGGGCTCGGCGGCTTCGTGCTGCCGATCCTGTTCGGCCTCTTGCTGGACCTGACCGGCATCCGCTCCAGCGCCTTCATGCTGCTGTACGGCACCGTCTGCGTCGCGCTGGTCTTCATGCACTTCAGCTTCCGGCCCGAGCGCGCCGAGCGCGATCTGCGCGCGCTGGAGACCCGGTCCGCCTGAGCCCTCGATTCCAACTGCGGGGCGCGCAGGCGCCCCTTTCCCGGGAGTGTGAACATGTCTGCCCATGTGTTGAAACGCTGGGAGCCGGAGAACCTCGGCTTCTGGCAGCAAAGCGGCGCGCGCATCGCCAACCGCAATCTGTGGATCTCGATCCCGGCGCTGATGCTGGCCTTCAGCGTCTGGATGCTGTGGAGCGTGGTGGTGGTCAACCTCGACAAGGCCGGCTTCCAGCTGTCCAAGAACCAGATGTTCTGGCTCACCGCGCTGCCGGCGCTGTCCGGCGCCACGCTGCGCATCTTCTATTCCTTCCTGGTGCCGATCTTCGGCGGCCGGCGCTGGACCGCCATCTCGACCGCCAGCCTGCTGGTGCCGGCGATCGGCATGGGCTTCGCGCTGCGCGATCCGTCGACCGGCTTCCCGACGCTGCTGGTGCTGGCGCTGCTGTGCGGCCTCGGCGGCGGCAACTTCAGCTCCAGCATGGCCAACATCAGCTTCTTCTTCCCCAAGTCGAAGAAGGGCCTGGCCACCGGCCTCAACGCCGGCATCGGCAACCTCGGCGTGTCGCTGGCGCAGTTCGCGGTGCCGCTGGTGATCTCATTCGGCCTGTTCGGCGCCTTCGGCGGCGAGCCGCAGCAGTTCGCCCAGGGCGGCGTGGAGAAGAACATCTGGCTGCAGAACGCCGGCTTCTTCTGGGTGCCGTTCATCGCGGTCGCCAGCATCGCCGCCTGGTTCGGCATGAATGACATCGCCGACGCGCGCGCCTCGTTCGCCGACCAGGCGGTGATCTTCAAGCGCAAGCACAACTGGCTGATGTGCTGGCTCTACGTCGGCACCTTCGGCTCCTTCATCGGCTTCTCGGCCGGCCTGGCGATGCTGACCAAGTCGCAGTTCCCCGGCATCGATCCGACCGCCTATGCCTTCCTCGGCCCGCTGGTGGGCGCGCTGGCGCGGCCGCTCGGCGGCTGGGTGTCGGACAAGCTCGGCGGCGCCCGCGTCACGCTGTGGACCTTCGCCGCCATGATCGTCGCGGTGCTCGGCGTGCTGCACTACTTGCCGCAGGGCGGCCAGGGCGGCGATTTCTACGGCTTCCTGGCGATGTTCATCGTGCTGTTCGCGCTGACCGGCATCGGCAACGGTTCGACCTTCCGCATGATCCCGGTGATCTTCCTGACCGAGCGGCAGCGCGCGGCGCAAGGGCAGGGCGAAGCGGCCGAGCGCCGCGCCGTCGCCGACGCCGGCAAGGAAGCGGCGGCGGTGCTGGGCTTCTCCGGCGCGATCGGCGCCTACGGCGGCTTCTTCATCCCCAAGAGTTTCGGCACCTCGCTGGAGCTGACCGGCAGCGTCGAGGCCGCGCTGCTGTGCTTCATCGGCTTCTACCTGAGCTGCGTGGTCATCACCTGGTGGTGGTATGCGCGGCGCAATGCGCCGATGCCGTGCTGAGGCGGTTTCGACTCTTCTCCCGCGCGCGGGAGAAGGTGGCCCGAAGGACCGGATGAGAGCTGGTTCATCAAACCACAGCCCTCACCCCAACCCCTCTCCCGTGCACGGGAGAGGGGCTAAACGCAGCGCGCTATGCATCGAACGCAGCCTTTCCGCCTGCGCCGCCGTTCCCCTTCTCCCGCGCGCGGGAGAAGGTGGCCCGGAGGGCCGGATGAGGGCTGGTCTTCGTAGAACCAGCCCTCACCCTACGCCGGGCGCCCCCAACCCCTCTCCCGTACACGGGAGAGGGGCTATAACGAGCGCACTTAGCTGAAAAATCCCCAATCGATCGGGTGGCGAACATGGACGCGTGGTACTGCAAATCGCTCGGCGACGGCATGAGCGCCCACCTGCCGATGCACGACATCGCCGAGCTGTTCCGCCCCATGCATGCGGCCGCCGGCCATCCGCCGGCGATGGCGGTGTTCACCCGCCACGAATCGGACGGTCATCTGCACTGCGAGGTGACCGTCTTCTTCTCGCCGGCCGCCGCCGAGCTGGCCAGGGCGCTGGGCGCGATCGCCTGCCCCGAGCCGGCGCCCGAGCGGCTCGACCTGCTGGCCGGCAGCCCGGCCAGCTTCGCGCTGCTGTTTCCCGCCGCCGGTACGCCATAGGCACCGTTCCGGTCGAGCCGGCTTGGTAGGTCGGACTTCAGTCCGACTGCGGCATCGATCGGCGACGCCGTCGGACTGAAGTCCGACCTACCTTGGCCGGGCGGCCCGCCCTTCGTAGGAGCGGCTTCAGCCGCGAATGGCTGTTTCATCCACCGCCATGGCGGGTTCCACCCTTCGCGGCTGAAGCCGCTCCTGCAGGTGTCGCCGCCGCGCGCGCCGATCCCTTCGAATCCTTTTCTTTCCGCTCCGCCGCCCCGACGCGAACGCCCCCGTACGGCCGTCCCGGCCTGAATGCGCCGCGACACGGCCGTGCTGCATCGTCGCCGGACTAGTCCTTCCGACCTAGCCGGCCTAGTCCGACTGCCTTCGCCATCTTCCTCCACCGATGAATGGGCCGCCATCCGGCCAGGCCCTAAATTGGCAGCGTCCCAATCGCAGCCGGGGCCGCCGCGGGTGGCCGCCATGGAGAACAACGATGAGTCATTTTCTGGATCGACTGAAGTTCATGTCGCGCGTGCAGTCCACCTTCGCGGACGGCCACGGCGCGGTGGTGGACGAGGACCGCAAGTGGGAGGACGGCTACCGTTCGCGCTGGCAGCACGACAAGATCGTCCGCTCCACCCACGGCGTGAACTGCACCGGCTCGTGCAGCTGGAAGGTGTACGTGAAGAACGGCCTGATCACCTGGGAGACCCAGCAGACCGACTATCCGCGCACCCGGCCCGACCTGCCCAACCACGAGCCGCGCGGCTGCCCGCGCGGCGCTTCCTACAGCTGGTACGTCTATTCGGCCCAGCGCGTGAAATACCCGATGATCCGCGGCCGGCTGATCGAGATGTGGCGCGAGGCGCGCAAGACGCTCGACCCGGTCGCGGCCTGGGCCTCGATCAGCCAGGACCCGGCCAAGGCGGCGCGCTACAAGAGCGTGCGCGGCCAGGGCGGCTTCGTGCGGGCCGACTGGGATACCGCCACCGAGATCATCGCGGCCGCCAACGCCTTCACCATCAAGCAGTACGGCCCCGACCGGGTGGTCGGCTTCTCGCCGATCCCGGCCATGTCGATGGTCAGCTACGCCGCCGGCGCGCGCTACCTGAGCCTGCTGGGCGGGGTCTGCCTGAGCTTCTACGACTGGTATTGCGACCTGCCGCCGGCCAGCCCGCAGATCTGGGGCGAGCAGACCGACGTGCCCGAATCGGCCGACTGGTACAACGCCAGCTACCTGCTGGTCTGGGGCTCGAACGTGCCGATGACGCGCACGCCGGACGCCCACTTCTATACCGAGGTCCGCTACAAGGGCACCAAGACGGTGGCGATCTCCAGCGACTTCGGCGAGATGGTCAAGTTCGGCGACATCTGGCTGGCGCCCAGGCAGGGCACCGACGCCGCGCTGGCGATGGCGATGGGCCACGTGATCCTCAAGGAATTCCACCTCGGCGGCCAGTCGGCCTACTTCCGCGACTACGCCAGGCAGTACACCGACATGCCGATGCTGGTGCTGCTGAAGGAGCGCAACGGCTGCCTGGTGCCCGACCACTTCCTGCGCGCCGCCCACCTGGCCGGCGACCACGGCGAGGCCAACAACCCGGACTGGAAGACGCTGCAGATCGATGCCGCCACCGGCGAGCTGGTGGTGCCCAACGGCGCCATCGGTTTCCGCTGGGGCGAGGACAAGGTCGACGGCGGCGCCAAGGTCGGCCGCTGGAACCTCGAGCTGAAGGACGGCGGCAGCGGCCGCGCGGTCGATCCGCTGCTGAGCCTGATCGACTGCCGCGACGACGTGGCCGGCGTCGGCTTTCCCTACTTCGGCGGCGAGCACGACGAACTGCTGGTGCGCAACGTGCCGGTCCGGCGCATCGCGCTGGCCGACGGCAGCGAGGCGCTGGTCGCCACCGTCTTCGACCTGCAACTGGCCAACTACGGGCTGGACCGCGGCCTCGGCGGCGGCAACGTCGCCGGCAGTTACGACGACGACGTGCCCTACACGCCGGCCTGGCAGGAGAAGCACACCTCGGTGAAGCCCGAACTGGTGATCCAGGTCGCCCGCGAGTTCGCCCAGAACGCCCACGACAGCCGCGGCAAGAGCATGGTGATCGTCGGCGCCGCGCTGAACCACTGGTACCACATGGACATGACCTACCGCGGCATCATCAACATGCTGATGATGTGCGGCTGCGTCGGCCAGAGCGGCGGCGGCTGGGCCCACTACGTCGGCCAGGAAAAGCTGCGGCCGCAGTTCGGCTGGGCGCCGCTGGCCTTCGCCACCGACTGGTCGCGGCCGCCGCGGCAGATGAACGGCACCAGCTTCTTCTACGCCCACACCAGCCAGTGGCGGCACGAGAAGCTCGAGGTCGACGAGATCCTGTCGCCGACCGCCGACCGCGCGCGCTACGGCCACATGAGCCTGATCGACCTCAACGCCAAGTCCGAGCGCATGGGCTGGCTGCCGTCGGCGCCGCAGCTCGAAACCAATCCGCTCGACGTGGTCGATGCCGCGCTGGCGGCAGGCAAGGATCCGGTCGCCTACGCCGCCGAGCAGCTGCAGGCCGGCCGGCTCAACATGAGCTGCGACGACCCGGACAACCCGGCCAACTTCCCGCGCAACCTGTTCGTCTGGCGCTCCAACATCCTGGGCTCCAGCGGCAAGGGCCACGAGTACTTCCTCAAATACCTGCTCGGCACCCAGAACGCGCTGTTCGGCGACGAGGCCGACGCGATCCGGCCCAGCGAGGTGCGCTACCGCGAGCAGGCGGCCGAGGGCAAGCTCGACCTCCTGACCGTGCTCGACTTCCGCATGAGCACCACCTGCCTCTACGGCGACATCGTGCTGCCGACCGCGACCTGGTACGAGAAGGACGACCTCAACACCTCGGACATGCACCCCTTCATCCACCCGCTGAGCGAGGCGGTGCAACCGTTGTGGGAGAGCAAGACCGACTGGGAGATCTACAAGCTGCTGGCGCGCAAGTTCAGCGAGATCGGCGGCGACTACCTCGGCACCCGCAAGGACCTGGTGCTGACGCCGCTGTTGCACGACACCCCGGGCGAGCTGGGCCAGCCGCTCGAGCCGCGCGACTGGAAGCACGGCGAATGCGCGCTGGTGCCGGGCAAGACCGCGCCGAACATGACGGTGGTCGAGCGCGACTACCGCGCGATCTACAAGAAGTTCACCTCGATCGGCCCGCTGCTGGACAAGCTCGGCAACGGCGGCAAGGGCATCAGCTGGGATACCGGCCACGAGGTGCAGGAGATCGCCGGCCTGACCCGCACGGTGACCGAGCCGGGCGTGAGCCAGGGCCGGCCGCGGCTCGAGACCGCGATCGACGCGGCCGAGATGATCCTGACCTTCGCGCCGGAGACCAACGGCCACGTCTCGGTCAAGGCCTGGCAGGCGCTCGGCAAGATCACCGGCCGCGACCACAGCCACCTGGCGGTCGGCCGCGAGCACGACAAGATTCGCTTCCGCGACGTGCAGGCCCAGCCGCGCAAGATCATCTCGGCGCCGACCTGGTCGGGGCTGGAATCGGAAGAGGTCAGCTACAACGCCGGCTACACCAACGTCCACGAGCTGATCCCCTGGCGCACGCTGACCGGCCGCCAGCAGTTCTACCAGGACCACCGCTGGATGCTCGATTTCGGCGAGGGCAGCTGCGTCTACAAGCCGGCCATCGACACCCGCACCGTGGCGCCGATGCTGGGCCGCCATCCGAACGGCGAGCACGAGCTGGTGCTGAACTGGATCACGCCGCACCAGAAGTGGGGCATCCACAGCACCTATTCGGACAACCTGCGCATGCTGACGCTGAGCCGCGGCGGCCCGCACGTGTGGATCTCGGAGGCCGAGGCCAAGCGGGCCGGCATCGTCGACAACGACTGGGTCGAGGTGTTCAACGTCAACGGCACGCTGACCGCCCGGGTGGTGGTGAGCCAGCGCGTGCCGCAGGGCATGTGCCTGATGTACCACGCCCAGGAAAAGATCGTGAACGTGCCCGGCGCCGAGACCAGCGGCAAGCGCGGCGGCATCCACAACTCGGTGACCCGCACCGTGCTCAAGCCGACCCACATGATCGGCGGCTACGCCCAGCAGGCCTACGGCTTCAACTACTACGGCACGGTCGGCAGCAACCGCGACGAATTCGTGGTGCTGCGCAAGATGAAGAAGGTGGCGTGGCTCGAAGGCCCGCGCATCGAGGACGAAGAAGGAGTCGCCAAATGAAGATCCGCGCCCAGGTCGGCATGGTGCTGAACCTCGACAAGTGCATCGGCTGCCATACCTGTTCCGTCACCTGCAAGAACGTCTGGACCAGCCGCGATGGCGTCGAGTACGCCTGGTTCAACAATGTCGAGACCAAGCCTGGCATCGGCTATCCGAAGGAATGGGAGAACCAGGAGAAATGGAAGGGCGGCTGGCGCCGCCGCGCCGACGGCCGGCTGGAGCCGCGCCAGGGCGGCCGGCTGAAGATCCTGGCCAACCTGTTCGCCAACCCCAACCTGCCGGCCATCGACGACTACTACGAGCCGTTCACCTACGACTACGAGCACCTGAAGAAGGCGCCCTTGAGCCAGACGCCGCCGACCGCGCGGCCGGTGTCGGTGATCACCGGCAGGAAGATGGACAAGATCGAGTGGGGCCCGAACTGGGAGGATGACCTCGGCGGCGAGTTCGCTTCGCGCAGCCGCGACGCCTTGTTCGAAGGCGTGCAGAAGGAGATGTACGCGACCTTCGAGAACACTTTCATGATGTATCTGCCGCGTTTGTGCGAGCACTGCCTGAACCCGGCCTGCGTCGCCTCCTGCCCGTCGGGCTCGATCTACAAGCGCGAGGACGACGGCATCGTGCTGGTCGACCAGGACAAGTGCCGCGGCTGGCGCATGTGCATCTCCGGCTGCCCCTACAAGAAGATCTATTACAACTGGCAGAGCGGCAAGGCCGAGAAGTGCACCTTCTGCTTCCCGCGCATCGAGGCCGGCCAGCCCACGGTCTGCTCCGAGACCTGCGTCGGCCGCATCCGCTACCTCGGCGTGCTGCTGTACGACGCCGACCTGATCGAGCAGGCGGCCGCCACCGCCGACGAGCAGGACCTGTACGAGGCGCAGCTCAAGGTCTTCCTCGACCCGCATTCGCCGGCGGTGATCGCCGAGGCGCGGCGGCAGGGCATCCCCGACAGCTGGCTCGAGGCGGCGCGCAAGTCGCCGGTCTACAAGATGGCCTGCGAATGGAAGGTGGCCTTCCCGCTGCATCCCGAGTACCGCACGCTGCCGATGGTCTGGTACATCCCGCCGCTGTCGCCGATCCAGTCGGCCGCCGAGGCCGGCCGCATGCCGCACCGCACCTTCGGCGACAGCATCATCCCCGACGTCTCGTCGCTGCGCATCCCGGTGCGCTACCTGGCCAACCTGCTGACCGCCGGCAAGGAGAAGCCGGTGGTGACCGCGCTCGAACGGATGCTGGCGATGCGCGCCTACAAGCGCGGCGAGGTGCTGCGCGGCCAGGGCGAGGCGGCGCTGCTGCAGCGGGTCGGGCTCGACCCCGCCACGGTCGAGGACATGTACCAGACCATGGCCATCGCCAACTACGAGGACCGCTTCGTGATCCCGACCAGCCACAAGGAACTGGTCGAGGACAGCTTCAACGACAAGGGCAGCTGCGGCTTCACCTTCGGCAACGGCTGCTCGGGCGGCACGTCGGACGGCTCGCTGTTCGGCAAGAAGCCGCAGGGCAGCGTGATCTTCGTCGACATGCCCAAGTCGCGCAAACAGCCGGTGACCACTGAAGAGTAAGCGGCCGGGGAGGGCGGCCGGCCGTCCGGTACGTCGCGCCGTGCCGCTTTCCCCAGTCCGCTTCGAGGAGCACGCCATGAGCCTTTACCGCATCCTGTCCGCCCTGCTGAGCTACCCCGAGCAGGACCTGCTGGACGCCCGCGCCGAGATCGACGCGGCGCTGGCCGAACACCCGGCGGCGCGCGACGCGCTGCAACCCTTGACCGATCTCCTGGCCGGCCACGGCCTGATCGCGCTGCAGGAGAACTACGTCGCCACCTTCGACCGCAACCCGGCCCATTCGCTGCACCTGTTCGAGCACGTCCACGGCGAAAGCCGCGACCGCGGCCAGGCCATGGTCGACCTGCTCGAGGAATACCGCCGCCACGGCTTCGAGCCCGGCGTGGCCGAGCTGCCCGACCACGTGCCGCTGTTCCTCGAATACCTGAGCCTGGTCGAGCCCGAGCTGGCGCAGGCGCTGCTCGGCGACGCGATCCACGTGCTGGCCGCCATCGGCCGCCGGCTGGCGCGCGACGAGAGCCCCTACGGCGCGGCGTTCGCCGTGCTGTGCAGCCTCACGCCGGTGGTGCCGCAGGAACGGACCGACCCGCCGGTGCGCGACATGGACGAAGCGCTGGAGACCTTCGGCCCCGGCGCCGACGGCGTCGAACCGCTGCTCCGGCCGCAGCCGGGCGGCCTGCACACCGTCCGCTTCCATCCCCACGCGCCGCGCGCGCATTGAATCCCGGGAGCATCCCCATGAGCTACCTGCACCAGTTCGTCTTCGGCATCTACCCCTATATCGCGCTGGCCATCTTCCTGTTCGGCAGCCTGGCGCGCTTCGAGCGCGAGCAATACGGCTGGAAGAGCGACAGCTCGCAGCTGCTGCACCGCGGCAACCTGCGGCTGGGCAACATCCTGTTCCACGTCGGCATCATCGGCCTCTTTTTCGGCCACCTGGCCGGCCTGCTCACGCCGGTGGCGGTGTGGGACGCGCTCGGCGTCAGCCACGGCTTCAAGCAGGGCTTCGCCATGGCGGCCGGCGGCGTGATGGGCGGCCTGTGCCTCGTCGGCCTGGCCATCCTGCTGCACCGCCGGCTGGGCGACTCGCGGCTGCGCGCGGTCACCCGTTTCGGCGACAAGGTGCTGCTGCTGTGGATCCTGGCCACGCTGCTGCTCGGGCTGTCGACCATCTTCGTCTCGGCCGGCCATATGGACGGCCACATGATGGTGCTGCTGATGAGCTGGGCCCAGCACGTGATCACCTTCCGCGGCGACGCTGCCGCCTTCGTCGCCGAGGCGCACTGGCTGTTCAAGGCCCACCTGTTCATGGGCATGAGCCTGTTCGTGATCTTCCCCTTCACCCGGCTGGTGCACGTCTGGAGCGGCTTCGCCTCGGTCGGCTACCTGGGCCGCGCCTGGCAATTGGTGCGGCCGCGCTGAACCCCCGCGGCGCCCGCGCGGCGCCGTGCCTCGCGAGGAGAGCGAGATGCCCGTCATCGTCAATGGCGTCGAACTGAGCGACGCCGACATGGAACGCGAACTGCCCGGCCACCGCGATGCGCCCAACCCGCTGCGGCGCGCCGCCACCGCGCTGGTGCTGCGGCGGGTGCTGCTGGACGAGGCGCACCGGCTCGGCCTGCCGGCCGCCGGCGAGGAGGCGGCGATCGCCGCGTTGCTGGCGGCCGAGGCGCCGGTGCCGCTGCCCGACGAGGAGACCTGCCGGCGCCACTACCGCCAGCATCCCGAGCACTTCACCGTGGGCGAGCTGGTCGAGGCCGGCCACATCCTGTTCCAGGTCACGCTGCGGGTGCCGCTGGCGGCTTTGCGCGCGCTGGCCGAGCGCACGCTGGCCGAACTGCTGGCCGAGCCGGAGCGCTTCGAGGAGCGCGCGCGGGCGCTGTCCAACTGCCCGTCGGGCGAGCTGGGCGGCAACCTGGGCCAGCTCGGCCGCGGCGACACCGTGCCCGAGTTCGAGCGGGTGCTGTTCGCCATGCAGCCCGGCCAGATCCTGCCGCGCCTGCTCGAAACCCGTTTCGGCCTGCACATCGTGCGCACCGGCCGCCGCGCCGAGGGCCGGCTGCTGCCCTACGAGCGGGTGGCCGAGACCATCGCCGCCGCGCTGCACCAGGCCAGCCAGGACACCGCCTGGCGCCAGTACCTGCAGCTGCTGGTCGGCCGCGCGCGCATCGAGGGCATCGAGCTCGAGGGCGCCGAGAGCCTGCTGGTGCAGTGAAGTCCAGCCCTCGGCCGCCGCCGTCGTTGCCACGGATGCCATTGCCGTCATTGTCGCCACGGCGGCCATTGCTGCACCGGTCGCCGCCGCCGCACCGGTTGCCCGCGCAGGGTGGCCATTTCATTGGAACCCGCCATGTCCATCGCCTCCTACACCGATTTCCTCCACGCCGCGCGCACGCAGGACCAGCCGCAGCGGCTGCTGTTCGTATTCGCCGCCGGCGAGCTGCCCGAGCAGGCCGACGCGGCCCAGCGGGCGGCCTACGCCGCCGGCCATGGCGGCGCGATCGCGCCCTTGATGTGCGTGGACAAGTCGCCCGACGAGCTGTCCGACTTCGCCGCGCTGCGCGAGGAGGCCGAGGGCCAGCGGCTGGGCCGGCGCTGGCAGCTGATGTTCGCCGCCAGCCTGTCCGGCCGCGGCGGGCAGGGGCCGGGCGAAGTCGAAATCGACCGGCAGCTGCATCGCATGGTCGAGGGCTGCGCCATGGCCGGCTGCAGGGCTTGCTGGCGTTCGATCGGGAGGGGAGTTGCTGGTGTTGCGGTGAGCCGCGGGTTTGGCGGATGCCTCCGCCGCGAACGGCCCAAGCCTGACGCGGACCTAGAAAGGCCCCTCTCCCGTGCACGGGAGAGGCACCCGTTTCTGCCTTGCAGAAACGGGAGGGTGAGGGCTGTGGTTTGATGAACCAGCCCTCATCCGGCCCTCCGGGCCACCTTCTCCCGCGCGCGGAGAAGGAAGCACGCGGCGTTCGGCAGGCAGTGAGCATTCGACGGACGCTCCCTCACCCTAGCCCTCTCCCGGAGGGAGAGGGAACGGCAGCGCGATCTGACGTGGCTGTGGTTTGAAGTTCAGCAAAGGGTATGGCGCCGCATGAATGAAGGGCCGACCGCGACGCTGCACTGCGCCACCCTCTCCCCCGGGAGAGGGCAGGGTGAGGGAGCGGCGGTTCAGTCAGCGCTACCGGTGATGGATTCGACCAGCACTCCTTCACCCCACGCCCCGCCGAAATAACTAGTCCCACCAGCGAATACCCCCGCCCCGGCCACTGCGGACAATGGACGCAAGACTCCCCCGGTTGCCGCCATGAACGCCGACTCCACCCCGCCCGTCCTGATCGACCCCTACCGGCGCCGCATCGACTACCTGCGCGTGTCGGTGACCGATCGCTGCGACCTGCGCTGCACCTACTGCCTGCCCAAGGGCTTCAAGGGCTACGAGGAGCCGGCCAACTGGCTGTCCCACGCCGAGATGGCCCGGCTGGTCGGCCTGTTCGTGCGGCTCGGCGTGCGCAAGGTACGGCTCACCGGCGGCGAGCCGCTGCTGCGGCGCGGCGTGACCGGGCTGGCCGCCGCG
Organism: Chitinimonas koreensis; assembly: GCF_014353015.1. Taxonomy (NCBI): domain Bacteria; kingdom Pseudomonadati; phylum Pseudomonadota; class Betaproteobacteria; order Neisseriales; family Chitinibacteraceae; genus Chitinimonas; species Chitinimonas koreensis. Next base: position 3,583,689 of record NZ_CP060704.1, on the reverse strand, counting down.
CTGGCGGCGCTGCCCGGGCTCGACGACCTGTCGCTGTCGAGCAACGGCACCCGGCTGGCGCAGCATGCGGCGGCACTCAAGGCGGCCGGCGTGCGGCGCCTCAACGTCAGCCTCGACACGCTCGACCCCGGCTGCTTCGCCCGCATCACCGGCCGCGACTGCCTGGCCGACGTGCTGGCCGGCCTCGCCGCGGCCAAGGCGGCCGGCTTCGCGCCGATCAAGCTCAACATGGTGGTGCAGGCCGGCGTCAACGAGGACGACGTGGTGCGCATGGCCGGCTTCGCGCTCGAGCACGGCTTCGTGCTGCGGCTGATCGAGCCGATGCCGGTCGGCGACACCGGCCGCGCCGCGCGCGGCATCGACCTCAGCGCCTTCGGCCTGCGGCTGGCCGAACGCTTCGGCCTGCTGCCCGAGATCAAGGGCCAGGGCGCCGGACCGGCCCGCTACTGGGTGGCGCCGGCCGGCGGCATGAGCCTGGGCGTGATCACGCCGATGTCGCAGCATTTCTGCGCCGCCTGCAACCGGGTGCGGCTCGGCGTCGACGGCACGCTCTACCTCTGCCTGGGTCAGGACGACCGGGTGCCGCTCGGCGCCCTGATGCGCGCCGGCGCCGACGACGGCGAACTGACCGCCGCCATCCTGGCCGGCATCGCCGCCAAGCCCGAGCGGCACGACTTCGGCAGCCAGCCGGCCAAGATCGTCCGCTTCATGGCGCAGACCGGGGGCTGAGATGCACGACCTCGAACGTTTCATCGACGGCTTCCAGCGCTTCCAGCGCCAGTATTTCGCGGTCGACCCCGCCCTCTACTGCGATCTGCGCCAGGGCCAGCACCCGAGCACGCTGCTGATCGGCTGCTGCGATTCGCGGGTCGACCCGGCCCAGTTGCTCGGCTGCGATCCGGGCGACCTGTTCACCATCCGCAACGTCGCCAACCTGGTGCCGCCGTGCGAGATCGGCCGCAGCCACCAGGGCGTGTCCTCGGCGATCCAGTTCGCGGTCGACCAGCTCGCGGTGTCGCGCATCATCGTGCTCGGCCACGCCCAGTGCGGCGGCATCCGCGCGCTGTTCGAGCAGCGCTTCGCCGAGCCGGCCGACCCCGCGCGGCCCGACTTCATCGGCCGCTGGGTGCGCATCGCCGAGCCGGCCCGCCGCCAGGTGATGCGGCAAATGCCAGACGCCGGCACCGCCGCCCAGCGCCGCGCCTGCGAGCTGGCCGCCATCCTGGTCTCGCTGCGCAACCTGGAGACCTTCCCCTGGGTGCGGCGGCGGCTGGAGGCCGGCGAACTGACGCTGCACGGCTGGTATTTCGATCTCGACGCCGGCGCGCTGCTGGCCTATTCGCCGCGCGCCGACGCCTTCCTGCCGCTGGTCAGCCCGCTGCTGGAGGAGGTGCGATGAACGCCGTCTTCGGCCTGGTCGGCCGCTCGGGCAGCGGCAAGACCACCCTGATCGAACGGCTGCTGCCGATCTGGGCGGCGCGCGGCCTGCGCGTCAACGTGATCAAGCACAGCCACCACGACGTCGAGCTGGAACCGGCCGGCAAGGACAGCGCGCGCTTCCGCGCCGCCGGCGCGGCCGAGGTGCTGCTGGCCTCGCCCTACCGCTACGCGCTGTTCCACGAGCTGCGCGGCGCGCCGGAACCCGGTCTGGACGAACAGCTGGCGCGGCTGGCGCCGGCCGACCTGACGCTGGTGGAGGGCTTCAAGCAGTGCGCGATCCCGCGGCTGGAGGTCTACCGGCCGGACCACGGCCACCCGCCGCTCTACCCGCTGCTGCCCGGCCTGCTGGCCGTCGCCAGCGACCGCCATTTCGATTGTCCCTTGCCGCTGCTCGACCTGAACCAGCCCGAGGCGATCGCCGTGTTCATCGAAGCCCGGCTGGCGCTGGCCCGGCCGCCCGCTCCCGCCCCGACGGAGGAAAGGCCATGACGCTCCAGACCATCCGCATCCTGTATTTCGCCCGCCTGCGCGAGGCGTTCGACCTCGACGGCGAGGTGCTGGCGCTGCCGCCCGGCTGCGCCGACGTGGCCGGCCTGCTGGCCTTGCTGCGCGCCCGCGGCGGCGCCTGGGCCGCCGAGCTGGCCGAGGGCCGGGTGTTCCGCGTCGCGGTGGAGCAGGACATGGCCAGGCACGACACCGCGCTGGCGGCCGGCGCCGAGGTGGCGATCTTCCCGCCGGTGACCGGCGGCTGAATGAATCGAAAGACGCCGGTGCCGTACGGCACCGGCGGTGACCGGAACGAAGGTCGGGATCAAAGGAAGGGTAGCGGACTGCGCGTCACCGCCACCGCGACGATGTAGCCCACGCAGGCCAGCGCCGCGGCCAGCCAGGCCAGCCGGCGCGAGACCGGCAGCTGCGGCGCCAGCGCCCGCTTGCCCAGCAGCACGTAGGCCGCCAGCGCGATCACCTTGGCGGTGAGCCAGGCCTGCTGGAACGGATACTGGCCGCTGAGCCAGGCCAGGCTGACCGCGGCGGCCAGCAGCAGGCTATCGTTGAGGTGCGGCAGCCAGCGCAGTGGCGGCCAGCGCCGCCAGTCGATGCAGGCCAGCGCCAGCCCGCCGCGCAGGGCGAACAGGCCGATGCTGAGCAGCGCGCAGGCGATGTGCAGGTGGCGGATGGTGAGGTAGCTCATGGATGCGGATGCAGTGAACGAGCCGGCGCGACGACCGGCGATACGACAAGGATAGGGCGGCCGCGGCATGGCCGCCTTGCACTGGATCAAGGCGATCGCGGCCGGGCGGGCAGACACTCGCGGCAAGCCGCCACGATGGCCGGCAAGGAGGACACAGGTGATGAATCGATCCGGTAACAACCCGGCCCAGGCCGCGGAGCTGCCCTCGCTGCGGCACCGGCTGTCCACCCGCATCGTCGCCAGCGCGCTGGCGGCGCTGCTGGTGGTGCTCGGCATGATCGGCTGGACGCTGTGGCTGTCCTGGCAGCTCGAAGGCGCCGGCGCCGCCATCAACGACGCCGGCAGCCTGCGCATGCGCGCCAGCCGCGTCGGCGTCGTCCTGCTGCAGGCCGGGCCGGTGCACGCGGCCGAGGCGCGCGACGACCTGGCGGCGCTGGCCGACACCCTGCAGCAGCTGCAGCGCGGCGTGCCGTCGCGGCCGCTGTTCCTGCCGGCCGGCAACGCGATCCGCGCCCAGATGGCGCAGGTGCGGCAGCTGTGGCAGGCCCGCCTGCAGCCGGCCGCCGAGCACGCGCTGGCCGGCGGCGGCCAGGCCGACTACCTGGCCGCGCTGCCCGGCTTCGTCGCCGAGGCCGACGCGCTGGTGCACATGATCGAGGTCGACAACGCCGGCAAGACCACCCTGCTGCGGTTGTCGCAGTCAGTGCTGATCGGCATCGCCTGCATCGGCACGCTGGCTGTGATCTACCTGCTCTACCTGTGGATCATCTCGCCGGTGATGCAGCTGCAGGACGGCCTGCGCCGCATGGCGGCGCACGAATTCGGCGTGCGGCTGCCGGTGGAGAGCCGCGACGAGTTCGGCGTGCTGGCGCAGGGCTTCAACCGCATGGCCGACGAGCTGGCGGAGCTGTACCGCGAGCTGGAGGAGCGGGTGCAGCGCAAGACCGCCCAGCTGGCCCAGCAGAACCGCGAACTCGGCGCGCTGTACGACATGGCCGCCTTCCTCAACCAGCCCTGCGATATCGACGCGCTGTGCCGCGGCTTCCTGCAGCGGGTGATGCGCCAGTTCGACGCCGACGGCGGCAGCATCCGGGTGATCGACCCGCTCGGCGAGAAGCTGCACCTGGTGGTGTCGGAAGGGCTGTCGGAGGCGCTGGAGGAGGCCGAGCACTGCATGAAGATCGACGCTTGCTTCTGCGGCGAGGCGACCCGCGAGGGCGTGGTGGTGATCCGCGACTTCCGCAAGCTGCCGCGCCAGGTCGAGTACAACTGCGCCAGGGAGGGCTTCAAGGGCCTGGCGGTGTTCCGGGTGGTGACCGGCGACGAGGTGCTCGGCGCTTTCTCGCTGCATTTCCGCGGCAGCCACGAGGTGCCGGCGGCCGAGGCGCAGCTGCTGGAGACGCTGGGCCAGCACCTGGGCGTGGCGCTGGACAACCGCCGGCTCGGCGCCAAGGCGCGCCAGCTGGCGGTGGCCGAGGAGCGCGGCCTGGTGGCGCAGGGCCTGCACGACAGCATCGCCCAGGGGCTGAACTTCCTGAACCTGCAATTGCAGATGCTCGACGGCGCGGTGGCGCGCGGCGACCTCGGCGAGATCCGCTTCATCGCGCCGATGCTGCGTGCCGGCGTGGACGAGAGCTACCAGGACGTGCGCGAGCTGCTGCTCAATTTCCGCAGCAAGCTCGGCCAGGGCGAATTGCGCGCCGCGGTCGAGGACACCGTGGCGCGCTTCCGCCGCCAGGCCGGCATCGAGGCGGCGCTGACGATCAACGAGCTCGACGGCGCGCCGCTGCCGCCCGAGCAGCAGCTGCAGGTGCTGTTCATCCTGCAGGAGGCGCTGTCCAATGTGCGCAAGCATGCGCAGGCGCGCCACGTGACGGTGCAGATCGGCAATCATCGCGATTTCGAGCTGACCATCCGCGACGACGGCCGCGGCTACGATCCGGCCGAGGTGGCCGGCCGCGGCGAGCGCCACGTCGGCCTGCACATCATGCGCGAGCGCGCGGCGCGGCTGCATGCCGTGCTGGAGCTCGACGCGCGGCCCGGCGCCGGCGCCAGCGTCCGGCTGGTGCTGCCGCAATCCGAACGCCAAGTCGCCTGAACCTCTGGGAAAGATCATGACCATCCGCATCCTGCTGATCGACGACCACAGCCTGTTCCGCTCCGGCGTGCGCCAGCTGCTGCAGCGCGAGACCGACCTGGAGATCGTGGCCGAGGCGGCCGACGGCGTGGAGGGCGTCAAGCGCGCCAAGGAATTCGCGCCCGACGTGATCCTGCTCGACCTCAACATGCCCGGCCTGTCGGGCCTGGAGACGCTGCAGCTCCTGGTGCAGGACCTGCCCGACGCCGCCGTGCTGATCCTGACCGTGTCGGAGGACGCCGACGAGCTGGGCCAGGCGCTGCGCAGCGGCGCGCGCGGCTACCTGATCAAGAGCATCGAGGCCGAGGCGCTGGTCGCCGCGGTGCGGCGCGTGCACCGCGGCGAGCCGGTGATCGCCGACAGCATGACGGCCAAGCTGGTGGCCCAGTTCCGCGCCCAGCCGGCGGGGCCGGCGGCCGGCGCCGGCCCCGCCGCCGAGCGCGACCGGCTGACTGCGCGCGAACGCGAGATCGTGCAGTGCCTGGCGCGCGGCGAGAGCAACAAGCAGATCGCCCGCCGACTCGACGTGGCCGAGAGCACGGTCAAGATCCACGTCCAGAACATTCTCAAGAAGCTGAACCTGACCAGCCGGGTGCAGGTGGCGGTGTATGCCGTCGAGCACGGCATCGGCGACGGCGCGGCCTAGATCGCTAGCTGGATCGCCGCCTAGATCGCCGTATAGCGGCCGGGCCGGTGGTTGACGGCGATCACCAGGTTCATCGCCGCGGCGCCGAGCACCGACAGCAGCACGCGGCGGCCGTCGAGCGCCAGCAAGGCGCCGCACAGGATCAGGCCGTCGGCCGCCATCTGCAGCTGGCCGGCGCGCCAGCCGCGCTTGTCCTGCAGGTAGAGCGCCAGCACCCCTATGCCGCCGAGGCTGGCGCGGTGGCGCACCAGGATCAAGAGGCCGGTGCCGGCCAGGAGCCCGGCCAGCACGGCGGCGAAGGCCGGGTCGAGCCCGTCCAGCCGGATGAAGCGCGGCAGCCACTCGCTGTAGACCGACAGGAGGCTCACCGCGGCGAAGGTCTTGACCGTGAACACCGGCCCCATGGCGCGCCAGGCGAACAGGTAGCAGGGCAGGTTGAGCGCGAAGAACACCGCGCCGAACGGCTGCCCGCTCAGGTAGTGGCCGAGGAAGGCCAGCCCGGCGGTGCCGCCGGTCAACAGGCCGGCCTCGCGCAGCAGCAGCACCGACACGGCCACGAACAGGCCGCCGATCAGCAGCGCCTGCAGGTCTTCGAACCAGGCATGGGAAGCGGTGGCGGCGGCGGTGGTCATGGCGGGTCCGGCGGAGGAGGGGGCGCCGCCATTATGGCGGGCCGGCGCGGGCCGCCGCGGCCGATCCGGCCGAAGCTTGACGCGGATCAAGCCGGCCGCGGCCGTCGCCGCGGCGCTTGCCCGCCGTCAAGGCGGAGCGCCTGGGCCGAGGCCTAGCATGGCGTCCTCGTCCCTACCCGGAATCCGCGCCATGACCGATGCCATCGCCCGCCTGATCCACGAGCACCATACCTGCGACGACCTGCTGGAACGGGTCGAGGCCGCCGCCCGCCGGGCCGACTGGCCGGCCGCGCGCGACCACTTCCATGAGGCCGAGCAGGCCATGCTCGGCCATTTCGAGCTGGAGGAGGAACGGCTGTTCCCGGCCTTCGAGCAGGCCACCGGCATCGTGCACGGCCCGACCGCGGTGATGCGCGAAGAGCACGAAGCCATGCGCGACCTGCTGGAGAACTGCCGCAGCATCCTGCTGCTGGAGGACGCCGCGGCGCTGCAGGCCGAGCTCGACACCCTGTTCATCCTGGTGCAGCAGCACAACGTGAAGGAAGAGAACGTGCTCTACCCGCTGTGCCGCGCGCGGGTGCCGGGGCTGGCGGCGCTGCTGGCCGAGCCGGCGCCGGCCCAGCCGGCATGAGTGCGCCGGCCAATCTCGACTTCGAGCTGGCGCCGGCGCCCAGCGTGGTGTTCGGCTGCCTGTTGCCGGCGCCGTGGGTCGGGATCGCGGCCGGCCTGCTGCTGGCCTTCGGCCCGGTCGAGGGGTTGCCGCACCGCTTCGCGCCGCTGAGCCTGGCGCTGGTGCATGTCGTCGCGGTCGGCATGCTGCTGCCGGTGATGCTCGGCGCGCTGTTCCAGCTGCTGCCGGTGCTGGCCGGCGTGCCGGTGCCGGCCGCGCGCCATGTCTCGCCGCTGGTGGCGCCGTGCTGCATTGCGACCGCGGCCGGCCTAGCTTGGGGCTTCATCGGCGGCGATCCGCGCGGCTTCAGCCTCGCCGGCGGCGTGGCGCTGGCCGGGCTCGGCACGGTGGCGCTGTTGCTGGCGATCGCCGGCCGGCGGGTGGCGGTGGTCAATCCCAGCACCCGGGTGCTGCGCCGCGTCGGCTGGGCGCTGGCGGCCACGCTGGCGCTGGGCGCGGCGCTGGCCGGCGTGTTCGGCTATGGCTGGGCGCTGCCGCTGGCCACGCTGCTCGACCTGCACCTGGCCTGGGGCCTGGGCGGCTGGCTAGCGGTATTGCTGGCCGGCGTGGCGGCCACCGTGCTGCCGATGTTCTGGCAGGCGCCGCGGCCGTCGGCCGTGTTCGAGCGGTTGCTGCCGTGGGCGGTCTGGCTGCCGCTGCTGGCCGGGTTCGCCGAGCTGGCCGGCCAGCTTCTGCCGTGGCGCCCGCTGGCGCTGCTGGCCCTGGCCGCATTGGCCGCGATCGGTTGCTACGCAGTGCTCGCTGCGCGGCGGCGCCACGACCCGGCCTGGCCGCTGTGGCTGGCCGCGGCGTTTTCCTGGCTGGCCGCCGCGCTGCTGGGCCTGGCCGCGCCGTGGCTGCCGGCGGCCTGGCCGTTGCCGTGGTGGATCGGCGTGCTGGCCCTGGTCGGCGGCGGCGTGCTGCCGGTCAACGCCATGCTGGGCAAGATCATTCCCTTCCTGGCCTGGCTGCACCTGCGCAAGCGCCTGCCGGCGCGGGTGCGGGTGCCGCCGATGCAGGCCTTGCTGCCGCCGGCGGTGCAGCGTGTGCAGGTGGGTTTGGTGCTGCTGGCGTGGGCGGGCTTGCTGGCGTTGCCGCTGGCGCCCGATCGGCTGGCCGGGCCGGCGGGGATCGCCTTCGCGGTTTCGCAGGGTTTGCTGGGCGGCATGTTGTTGCACGTGCTGGGGCAATTCGTGCGCTTGCGGCCGCGAGGTTGATGCGCCAGTCGAGGTTGATGCGTTGGCCGAGGTTTCACTGCACCACCCTCTCCCCCGGGAGAGGGCAGGGTGAGGGAGCGGCGGTTCAGCATAGCGCTGTCAGTGATTGATTCGACCGGCGCTCCCTCACCCCGGCCCTCTCCCGGGAGGAGAGGGGGAGACAGCGCCATCTCATACGCCTGCGGTTTGGATTCCAATCATCGAACCACGAGTCATCTGCTTTCTGCCTCCAGGCCCGGGCGGTTGAATGCCAGTCCGGTTTGCCCCATTTTTCCTGCCAATCGTACCCTTCGCCAAGCCTTGACCCAGGACAAGGCCGCCTGCCGGCCGCCTGCCTAGACTGCCCGCCATGCACACCTCACAACCCATGGAACTGGTGGCCCCGGCCGGCAGCCTGGCGGCGCTCAAGGCGGCCTTCGAGGCCGGCGCCGACGCGGTCTACCTCGGCCTGCGCAATGCCACCAATGCGCGCAACTTCGCCGGGCTCAACTTCAGCGAGGCCGACATCCGCAGCGGCGTGGCGCTGGCCCGCAAGCTCGGCCGCAAGGTGCTGTTCGCCATCAATACCTTCCCGCAGCCGGGCCGCACCCATGAGTGGCGCGCCGCGGTCGACGCCGCCCACGATCTGGGCGCCGACGCGGTGATCCTGGCCGACCCCGGCCTGCTGGTCTACGCCCGCGAGCGCTATCCCGAGCTGCGGCTGCACCTGTCGGTGCAGGGCTCGGCCACCCATGCCGATGCGATCGAGCTGATGCGCGAGCAGTTCGGCATCCGCCGGGTGGTGCTGCCGCGCGTGCTGACGCTGCAGGAGGTCGACCGGCTGGCGCGGCAGACCCAGGTCGAGATCGAGGTGTTCGGCTTCGGCAGCCTGTGCGTGATGGCCGAGGGCCGCTGCCTGCTGTCCAGCTTCGCCACCGGCGATTCGCCCAACAACAAGGGCGTCTGCTCGCCGGCCCACGCGGTGCGCTGGCACGAGCGCGACGGCCGGCTCGACGCGCGGCTCAGCGGCATCCTGATCGACCGCTACGCGCCCGGCGAGCCGGCCTCCTACCCGACGCTGTGCAAGGGCCGCTTCGAAGTGGAAGGCCGGGCCGACCACGCGCTGGAGGAGCCGACCAGCCTCAACGCGCTGGCGCTGCTGCCGCGGCTGGCCGAGATGGGCGTGCGCGCGATCAAGATCGAAGGCCGCCAGCGCAGCCCGGCCTATGTGGCCCAGGTGGTGGCGACGCTGCGCGCGGCGCTCGATGCCGCCCATCTCGCGCCGGCCCGCTATGCCGTCAAGCCCGACTGGCAGGCCCGCCTGGCGCGCCATGCCGAAGGTTCGCAAACCACCCAGGGAGCGTTCGACCGACCATGGAAATGACCGCCTGCAGGATCGCGCTCGGCCCGCTGCTGTACTACTGGCCCCGCCAGGCGGTGCTCGATTTCTATGCCGCCGCGGCGCGGAGCGCGGCCGACATCGTCTACCTCGGCGAGACCGTGTGCAGCCGCCGCCACGAGCTGCGGCCGGCCGACTGGCTGGCGCTGGCCGGCGACCTGCGCGCCGCCGGCAAGACCGTGCTGCTGTCCAGCCCGACCCTGGTCGAATCGGTTGCCGAGATCGGCCAGATCCGCCGGCTGGCAGCCCAGGCCGACTATCCGGTCGAGGTCGGCGAGGTCGGCGCGATCCGCGCGCTCGGCGGCCGGCCCTTCGTCGCCGGCCCGCACCTGAACGCCTATCACGGCGCCACGCTGGCCTGGCTGGCCGGGCAGGGCGCCATCCGCTTCGTCGCGCCGCTGGAACTCGATCGCGCCGGACTGGCCGCGCTGCTGGCCGAGAAGCCGGCCGGGCTGGAGGCCGAGGCGATGGTGTGGGGCCGCATGCCGCTGGCCTTCTCGGCGCGCTGCTTCACCGCTCGCCACTTCCACCTGCGCAAGGACGAATGCGGCTTCCGCTGCATCGACTACCCGGACGGGCTCGACCTGCGCACCCAGGAGGCCGGCGAATTCCTGGCCATCAACGGCATCCAGACCCAGTCGGCGCAATGCCTCGACCTGCTGGCCCAGGCCGCCGAGCTGGCCGCCTTGGGCGTCGCGGTCTGGCGCGTCAGCCCCCAGTCGCAGTGCACGCTGGAGGCGGTGGCCGCGCTCGACCGGGTGCGCCGCGGCGAACCGGCCGGGACGGTGTCGCCGCCGCCCGGCATCGGCCGCTGCAACGGCTACTGGCACGGCCGCGCCGGCATCGCCTGGCAGGAGGCCGCATGAAGCTGCCCCGTCCGCCCGCCGCGCTGGTCCGGTTGGGCCGCCGCCTGCCGCCGCCTGTTCTGTCGCTGCATTTCGCCGCCGGCCTCGCGCTGGCGCACCGGCTCGGCTGGCTGCGGCCGCCGGCCGAGCTCGACGGCCGCCGCTTCGCCATCGAGCTGACCGGCCTCGGCCTGCGCATTCCGTTCCGCTGCCGCGGCGGCGCCTTCCGGCCCGACTGGGGCGGCGGCGCGGCCGATCTCGAGCTCGGCGCCGAGGCGGCCGACTTCCTCGGCCTGCTGCGCGGCGAGACCGACGCCGACACGCTGTTCTTCCAGCGCCGGCTACGGATCGGCGGCGACACCGAGCTGGGACTGATCGTGAAGAACTGGCTGGACGCCGCCGAGCGGCCGGCCTGGCTGATGCCCTGAACCGCCGGAGACCGCCATGAATCCGCTCGAACGTCCGCTCGTCTATGCCTGTTCCGGCTGCTCCAGCGTGGCGCAGCTGGCCAACGACCTCGCCATCGCGCTCGATCGCCAGGGCGAGGCCGAGATGTCCTGCATCAGCGGGGTCGGCGGCGGTGTGCCGATGCTGGTGAAGCTGGCCCGCAGCGGCCGGCCGATCCTGGCGCTCGACGGCTGTGCGCTGGCCTGCGTGGCGGCCTGCCTGGGCAATGCCGGCGTGCAGCCGGACGTGCATCTGGTGCTGAACCGGCTCGGCGCCAAAAAGCGCTATCACAGCGACTGCGCCGACGAGGAGCGGCAGGCGGTGTGGCTGACAGTCAGCTCCGCTGCGCGCGATCTACGGCGGGTGGCGGGCAGGGGAGCGGAGGGTGTACGGGCAGGGGAGCCTGCGTCGATGGCGGCTGTGCCCGTTGTGCCGGTGGCGGCGGGGTACGACAGCGCGGGCTGACACGGCTGTGATTTGAATGCAGCGGAAAGTCATGGCAATGCCCGTATGACGACTGACCGTGGCGTTTCACTACCTCACCCTCTCCCACCGGGAGAGGGCAGGGTGAGGGAGCGACGGTTCAGGATCTCGAATGCAGGTCAGTGGTGGCACTGTCTTAAAGCCCCTCTCCCGTGCACGGGAGAGGCACCCATTTCTGCCATGCAGAAATGGGGAGGGGCGCCCGGCGTAGGGTGAGGGCTGCGGTTTGATGGACCAGCCCTCATCCGGCCTTCCAGGCCACCTTCTCCCGCGCGCGGGAGAAGGGAAGGGCGCCCGACCGGCAGTGCGGTGCTCGAAGGGCGCTCCCTCACCCTGGCCCTCTCCCGGGGGAGAGGGGACGACAGGGCACTCGGACGTGGCTGCGGTTCGAATTCGAAGTGGTATTGGCAATGCCAGCATGACGACCGACCGTGACGCTTCACTGTCCCACCCTCTCCCCCGGGAGAGGGCAGGGTGAGGGAGCGACGGTTCAGGATCGAATGCAGGTCATTGGCGGCACTGTCTTAAAGCCCCTCTCCCGTGCACGGGAGAGGCACCCATTTCTGCCATGCAGAAATGGGGAGGGGCGCCCGGCGTAGGGTGAGGGCTGCGGTTTGATGAACCAGCCCATCATCCGGCCCTGCGGGCCCCCTTCTCCCAAGACCGGGCAACTTGGACTGCCGCCCGCGCGCGGGAGAAGGGAGGTGCAGCGCGCGGCTGCCCGTATCGCGCCCAGCGCGCGCATCCCTCATCCAGCCCCTCTCCCCGCCGTTCTAGGCCCACGCCCATTTCCCCGGGGCCGTTCCCCACCCCATCCTCCCACTTCCTTGACCTGGAACAAGGCCGCCCCACCCCGGCCTCGGCACACTAACGATAACTATTCTCACCAAGGAAACGCACCATGAGCCGCCCCCTCGTCCGCCTGCTTCCGCTCGCCATGCTGCTGCTGCACGGCGCCGCCCAGGCGCTGGAACATCCGATCGGCAGGCCGCAGACCGGCGGCGGGCTGGAGGTCGCCGCGGTCTATCTGCAGCCGATCCGGATGGAGCCGGCCGGCATGATGCGGCCGGCGGCCGAGTCGGACATCCACCTCGAGGCCGACATCCACGCACTGGCCGACAACGCCAACGGCTTCCCCGAAGGCAGCTGGGTGCCCGGCCTGACAGTGCAGTACCAGCTGAGCCGCGACGGCAAGCCGGTCGCCGACGGCGACATGCACGCCATGGTGGCCAGCGACGGGCCGCACTACGGCGACAACGTCAAGCTGGCCGGGCCGGGCAAGTACCTGCTCACGCTGAAGGTGCTGCCGCCCGGCACCGGCGGCGCCCATTTTGGCCGCCACGTCGACAAGGAGACCGGCGTGGCCGCCTGGTTCGCGCCGTTCACGCTGAAATACCCCTTCATATTCGCCGGCACCGGCAAGAAGGGCGGCTACTAGCCGGTCGCCGCCATGCCCATCCTGCGCGCCCTCCTGCCGGCACTGGTCGCCGCGGCCGCCGCCGCGGCCGAGCTGCCCACCTACACCGTCACCGCGGCCGGCGGCCGGCTCAGCCCGGCGCGCCAGGTCGCGCCGGCCGGCCAGCGCATCAAGCTGGTGCTGATCAACGCCGGTCCCGGCCCGGTCGAGTTCGAGAACCTGCGGCTGCGGGTCGAGAAGGTGCTGGCGCCGGGCGCGCGCTCCTTCGTGGTGCTCAATCCGCTCAAGCCCGGCGACTACGCCTTCATCGACGAATTCCATCCCGGCGGCGGCCAGTACGTGCTGTCGCTGCAATGAGCCCGCCATGATCCAGGCCCTGTTCGTCCTCTGGCGCGAATCCGCCGAAGCCCTGCTGGTGATCGGCATCCTGCACGCCTGGCTGCGCCGGCACGGCGACGCGCGCCACGCGCTGCGCTGGCTGTGGGCCGGCGTGGCGGCCGGCTGCGGCCTGTCGGCGCTGTTCGCCGCCGCCCTGCTCGGCCTGTTCGCCAGCCTGGCCGGCGAGGCGCTCGAGTGGGTCCAGCTCGGCATGATGCTGCTGGCCAGCGGCCTGATCGTGCACATGGCGGTATGGATGCGGCGGCAGGGTCCGCAACTGCGGCGCTCGCTCGAAACCGGCCTGGCGGGCCGGGCCGGGCCGGGCGTCGCGCTGCTGGCGGCGCTGGCGGTGGCGCGCGAGGGCAGCGAGACGGTGGTGTTCCTCTACGGCCTGGGCCTCGAGCGGCTGCCGGTAGGCCAGCTGGCGCTCACGCTGCTGCTGGGCCTGGCGCTGGCGGCGGCGACCTACTGGCTGCTGCAGCACGGTGGCCGCCGGCTGCAGTGGCGCACCTTCTTCCGCATCAGCGAAACGCTGCTGCTGCTGCTGGGCGGCGCGCTGCTGCTGGCCGCGGTCGAGAAGCTGACCATGCTGGGCCATCTGCCCACCCTGGTCGACGAGCTGTGGGACAGCAGCTGGCTGCTCGACGACGGCGGCGACTTCGGCCGCCTGCTGGCCGGCTTCACTGGCTACCGCACCCATCCGGCGCTGAGCCCGCTGCTGGCGCTGGCCGGCTACTGGCTGCTGGCGCTCGCCTGGCTACGGCGCTCGAGCCGGGCATGACCACCGGCGGCGCCCGGCTGACCCGGGCCGGACTCTGGCTGCGCCGCCACGGCGGCGCGATCCGCGCCGTGCAGTGGGCCGTCGTCGCCGTCTACGCGATCCTGCTGGTGCTGCCGGCGCTGTTGCCGCTACCGCCGGCCGAGGCCGGCCTGCTCGATCACCTGGCCGGCTGGGCGCAGCTGGCGTTCTGGGGCCTGTGGTGGCCCGGTGTGATCGCCTCGATGCTGCTGCTCGGGCGCAGCTGGTGCGGCCTGCTGTGCCCCGAGGGCATGCTGTCGGAGTGGGCCAGCGGCCACGGCCGCGGCCGCCGCGCGCCGGCCTGGCTCAAGTGGCCGGGCTGGCCGCTGGCGGCCTTCGTGCTCACCACCGTCTACGGCCAGTTGGTCAGCGTCTATCAATATCCGCGGCCGGCGCTGCTGGTGCTGGGCGGCTCCACCGCCGCGGCGATGGCGGTGGGCTACCTGTACGGCCGCAACAAGCGCGTCTGGTGCCGCTACCTGTGCCCGGTCGGCGGCGTGTTCGGCCTGCTGGCCCGGCTGGCGCCGCTGCATTACGAGGTCGACCGCGCCGCCTGGGATGCCCGGCCGGCGCGCTCGGCCACGCCGATCCCGCTCATCCCGGTCAATTGCGCGCCGCTGATCGACATCCGCCGCATGGACAGCGCCAGCCAGTGCCACCAGTGCGGCCGCTGCGCCGGCCAGCGCGGCGCGGTGCACCTGGCGGCCCGCCCGCCCGGCCGCGAGATCGCCCGGCTGCGGCCCGAGCAGGCGCAGCCGTGGGAAGTGGCGCTGCTGCTGTACGGCCTGATCGGCGTCGCGGTCGGCGCCTTCGGCTGGAGCGGCAGCCGCGGCTTCGTGGCGGTGCGGCAGGCGCTGGCCGGCTGGCTGGTCGAGCGCGAGGCCGGCCTGGGCCTGCTGGCCGACGACGCGCCGTGGTGGCTGCTCACCCACTACCCGGCGCTCAACGACAGCTTCACCTGGCTCGACGGCCTGCTGATCGTCGGCTACATCGCGGCGGTCGCGCTGGCGCTGGGCAGCGCGCTGTGGCTGTGCCTGGGCTGGGCCGCGCGCCGGCTCGACGCCGACTGGCGGCCGCGGCGGCTGCAACTGGCCTACAGCCTGACGCCGCTGGCCGGGCTGGGGCTGTTCGTCGGCCTGTCCGCCACCAGCCTGAGCCAGTTGCGCGGCCTCGGTTACCCGCTGCACGGCCAGTCGACGCTGCAGGCCGGCCTGCTGGCGCTCGGCCTGGCGTGGAGCCTGGGGCTGGCCTGGCGGCAGATGGCGGACCGGCGCCCGGCGCAACGGCTGGCGGCGCTGTCGATGCTGGTGCCGGCGCTGGTGCTGGTCGGGGCGGCGTGGCGGCCTCTGCTGCATATCTAGTGGCCGGCGCTTCGGACGACGAGCGCCGATCGGTTCCCGTAGGTCGGGCATGAAGCCCGACCTGCATGGCGAGCGCCGGGCGCGCGTCCGTGTCGGAATCGCCGTCGTTCCGACAATCGCCGAAGACCGGCCAAACGCTTGAGTCGGGTCAATTCCAGCGCGGCTCCGGCTGGCTAGAGTGTCCGCCGTCGATCTCACCGGATGCGCCGCTGTGTTCCGCACTCCACCCGTCCCTGCGGACTTCTCCACCGTCGTTGTTGCCCGCAGCCCTGGCGCGGCGGACCCGACCGCTGGCTGCTGCACCGCCGGCTGGGCCTGCCGATCGCGCTGCTGGTGTTCGGCCTGGCCGCCGACCTGGCGCTACGGCTCGGCGCCGCCGCCGTGCCGGCGGTCGTGGCGACGGCCGATGCGCTGGGCGCGACCGCGCTCCTGCCAGTGCCGGCCAGCCTGCGACCGGCGGCCGCCGTGCTGGCCGGCGGATCGAGGTTGCTGGCCATCTGGCTGCCGGCGCTGATCGCGTTCGAACTGATCCTGGCGATGCTGCGCGACTGCGGCTACCTGGCCCGCGTCGCCTGCCTGATCGACCGCGCGCTGTGGACGCTGCGGCTGCCGGGGAGGGCGTTCGCGCCGATGCTGGCCGGTGCGGAATCGACCGTCCCGCGCCGCTGCGGCAACGCGGCCGAGCGCGCGACGGCCTGCGCCTTGCTGCCGCAGGCCGTCGCCGGCTGGCCGGTTTGCCTGCTGCCGGCTGCGGTGTTCTGGCCGGATTGGGGCGGCCCGGCGGCGCTGGCCGGCTACCTGGCGGGGCTGGCCGCGGCGCTGGTCGCCGCGCTATCGGCGCAGGCCTGCTGGCCCGGCCGGCCCGGATGGCCGCCGCTGCCGCGGCCGACGCTGCCGGCCTGGCGCCGGCCGAGCCCGGCACGGGTGCTGCGTACCGCTGCACGGCGGCTGGCCGGCTTTCTGGCCGGGTCCTTGGTCGTGCTGGTTGCCGGCTCGCTGCTGGGTGTCGCGGTGGCCTGGCTCATGGGCGGATCGATGGCGACGGGATGGGCGCCGTCGGTGTCCGGGCGAGCCGGCTTGCCGCAAGTGCTGTTCGGCCTGCCTGGCCTGCTGGCTTTGCCGGCGTTGTGCGCAGCGGTCGGCAAGTGCAGGGCGGTGGTTGCGGCCGCCGCCTGGCTAGGCGCGGCCGCGCTGTCGTGGATGGCTGGGCACTCGGCATGGCCGGCATGGGGTGCCGGCCTGCTGGTGGTCTAGCCCGCGGGCGGCCGTCGCCGGATCGCGGGCTCGACCCGAGCCGGCCCTTCACAGCAGCACTCCCGGATTGAACAGCCCGTCCGGATCGAGCATCGCCTTGATCTGCCGCATCAGGCTGCGCTCGACCGGATCGTGGCAGGCGTCGGCCGTGGCGATGCGCAACCGGCCGATGCCGTGCTCGGCGCTGATGTCGCCGCCGTGGCGGGCCACCAGTTCGAACAGCAGCAGGTTGGCGCGCGTCTCGAGCTCGGCCTGTTCGCTGCCGGGCGGCAGCGACAGGTTGAAGTGCAGGTTGCCGTCGCCGACGTGGCCGAACACCACCGGCTGCGCCTCGGGCAGCCGCTGCGCCAGCAGCCCGGCCGCCTCGGCCAGGAAGGCCGGGATGGCGCCGATCGGCAGCGCCAGGTCGTGCTTGATCGACGGCCCCTGGCGCACCTGCGCGGCCGGGATCAGCTCGCGCAGCGCCCACAGCGCCTTGGCCTGGCTGCCGTCCTGCGCCACGGCCGCGTCGTCGCAGCCGGCGCCCAGCAGCAGTTCGGCCAGCCGTTCGGCCAGCACGGCGTCGGCCTCGCCGCCGCTCAGCGCGATCAGCACGGCGTAGGGCGGCGGCTCGGCGAACGGCTGGGCGACCGCCGCGAAATGCCGCGCCAGCAGCGTCAGCGCGGAGCGGTCGATCATCTCGAAGGCGGTCAGCACCTCGCCGGCCGCCGCCTTGGCGCGGTCGAACAGCGCCAGCACCTGCGCGGCGTCGTCGAGCGCCACCATCGCCACCGCCTGGCCGCGCTCGGCCGGGAACAGCCGCAGCGTGGCGGCGGTGACGAAGCCCAGCGTGCCCTCGGCGCCGATGAACAGCTGCTTGAGGTCGTAGCCGACGTTGCGCTTGCGCAGCGTATGCAGGCCGCGGTGGATGCGGCCGTCCGGCAGCACCGCCTCGAGGCCGAGCACCAGTTCGCGGGTGGTGCCGTAGCGCTGCACCTGCAGCCCGCCGGCATTGGTGCCGACCAGGCCGCCCAGGCGGGCGCTGCCCGAGGAGCCGAGCCACAGCGGGAACAGCCGCCCGGCCGCCTCGGCGGCGGCGCGGATGTCGTCGAGGATGCAGCCGGCCTCGGCGGTCAGCGCATAGCCGGCCGGGTCGACCTGGCGGATGCGGTTCAGTCGGTCGCAGCCCAGCAGCAGGCTGTCCGCGCGCATCGGCGTGGCGCCGCCGACCAGGCCGGTGTTGCCGCCCTGCGGCACGATGGCCACGCCGTGGGCGCGGCAGCGGTCGACGATCTCGGCCGCCTGGTCGGCGCTGTCCGGCAGCGCCAGCGCCAGCGCCTGGCCGTGCAGCCGCTTGCGGGCGTCGATCAGTCGCGGCGCCAGCCGGCCAGGGTCGACGACCAGGCCGGCGGGCGGGAGGAAGGTGGCCAGTTCGGCCAGCAGGGGATGGGTCATGGCGGTCTCGCACGAAGGATGAAGCAGCTTGGACGGCCGGCGCGCTTCATGCCAGCCAGCCGACCGGTTGGGTGAAGGCCAGCAGCCCGTCCTGCCCCAGGGTACTGCCGTGACCCGAGGCGCCGCTGCCGGCGAAGGGCAGCTCGAAGCGGCTGCCGGTGCGGCGGTTGAAGCAGACCACGCCGGCGCGCAGCCGCCCGGCCAGCCGCTCGGCGCGCGCGGCGTCGGCGCTCCAGACCGCGGCGGCCAGCTGCTGGCGCACGGCGCCGGCCAGCCAGCCGGCCTCGTCGTCGTCGCGCGCCACGGTGACGGCGGCGACCGGGCCGAACAGCTCCTCGTCGAAGGCGGCCATGCCGGGCTGCACCTCGGCCAGCACGGTGGCCGGGAAGTAGTCGCCGCGGCCGCCGCCGGCCCGGCCGCCGAGCAGGCAGCGGGCGCCGGCGGCCAGGCTGGCGTCGACCTGGGTCTGCAGCCGCTGCCGTTGCGCGGCATTGGCCAGCGGCGCCAGCGTATCGCCGCAGCGGTAGCGCGCCATGGTCTCGCACAGGAGTTCGACGAAACGCTCGGCGACCGCCTGGTGGACGATGAAGCGCTTGGCGGCGGTGCAGGCCTGGCCGGCGTTGAGGCAGCGGCTTTCGGCCGCCGCGGCGGCCGCGGCGGCCAGGTCGGCGTCGTCGAGGATCAGGCAGGGATTGTTGCCGCCGAGTTCGAGCACGGCCGGCTTGAGGTGGCGGCCGGCCAGCGCGCCGAGCCGGCGGCCGGTGCGCTCGCTGCCGGTGCAGACCAGCATCGCGACGGCCGGATCGGCCAGCGCGCGGCGGGTGCCGGCCTGGTCGAGCCACAGGCATTGCACCAGGCCGGGCGGCAGGACGTCGCGGCAGATCGCCTCGACCAGCGCGCTGGTGCGGGCCACGCCGGGCGCCGGCTTCACCAGTACCGCGTTGCCGGCGGCCACCGCGGCGGCCAGCGGCCGCAGCATCTGCCAGACCGGGTAGTTCCACGGCGTCACCGCCAGCACCGGGCCGATCGGCCGGCGTCGCAGCCGGCCGGTGCCGTTGCGCTGCTCGGCCAGCCATTCCGGCGCGCGCTCGGCCAGGAAGCGGCACCAGTTGGCGGCGCGCTGGATTTCGTCGGCGGCCTCGGCCGGCAGCTTGCCCATCTCGCGGCCGATGCTGGCGGCCAGCGCCGGCGCGGCCGCCTCGAGCGCGGCGGCGAGCCGCAGCAGCGGCGCGGCGCGCGCCTCGGCGGCCGTCGCGGCCCAGCGGGCCTGGGCCGACTCGGCGATCGACAGCGCCAGTCCGAGCGCCTCGGCCGGCCAGGCGGCGCGCGCGGCGAACACCTCGCCGCTGCGCGGATCGCGCGAGACGAAGGCGGCGCCGTGCGAGGGGGCGCTCACTCAGCCCCGCTGCAGCCGCAGCCCCCACCGCCGCCGCAGCCGCCGGACGCGGCCTGATGCTGATGTTGATGCTGCGGATGCACCGAGAAGTCGATCACCACCTGCGCCTCGTCGTGCTCGACGTAGTGGACGCGCACCTGGTCGCGGTAGCGCTGGCCGATCTGCTGCAGCAGCGGCAGCGGGTCGTGGTCGTTGACGAAACGCATGGTCTCGCCCTCGCGCAGCGCTTCGAGCGCGCCGAAGATCGCCGCGTGGCGGAAGCGCTTGGCGACGCCGCGGGCGTCGAAGAGGAAGGTCTGTTCGCTGACGATGCCGGACATGGCGGACTCCGTGGAAACGAGTGGATGGTGGCCCGATGCTAGGTCCGCCTGCGGCCGGCCGCCTTGAGCGAGGACAAGCCCCGCGCGGCCGGCGCCTAGATTTCGTACTGCCCGACCGCCTTGCGCAGCCGCGCCACCACCGCATGCAGGTAGCCGGCCAGCGCGCCGGTCTGGCCGACCTGGGCGACGCTGCGCTCGGTCAGCCCGGCGATGCGCTCGATGTCCCGGGCCAGCTGGTGCATCGCCGCCTGCTGCTCGGCGGTGGCCTGCGAGATGTCGCCGATCATGCGCAGCGTGCCGGCCATCTCGGCCTCGATCCTTTGCAGCGCAGCGGCGGCCTCGCCGGCCAGGCCGACCCCGTCGGCCGCCTGGCGCGCGCCGTGGCGGATGCCGAGCACGGCCTCGCCGGTGCGGTCGCGGATGTCCTGCAGCAGCGCGCCGATCTCGCCGGTGGCCTGGCGGGTGCGTTCGGCCAGCTTGCGCACCTCGTCGGCCACCACCGCGAAGCCGCGGCCCTGCTCGCCGGCGCGGGCGGCTTCGATCGCGGCGTTCAGCGCCAGCAGGTTGGTCTGTTCGGCGATGCCCTGGATGGTGGCGGTGATGCGGCTGACCTCGTCCGAGCGCTGGCCCAGCGATTCGACCTGGCCGGCCGAGCCGCGCACCGTCTCGGCCAGCGAGGCCACCGCGCGGCTGGCGGCTTCGGCGATGCGATGGCCGGCGAGCGAGGCCTGCTGCGCCTGCTCGGCGGCGTCCTGGGTGGCCTGGGCGTGGGCCGCCACGGCGCCGATCGAGACGGTGACCTGTTCGATCGCGGCGGCCGCCGAGCTGCAGGCAGCGTGCTGCACCCGGGCCGCGTCGGCGGTGTCGCCGATGCCGGCATGGACCTCGCCGGCGGCGTAGCCGACCTGGCCGGCGACGTCGCCCAGGCCCTGCACGGTGGCCTGGATCGACGAGGCGAAACGGTCGGCCCGGCGGCCCAGTTCGCCGACCAGATCGTGCCGTTCCAGCGTCAGCCGGTGGCGCAGGTCGCCGCTGCCGAGCAGGCCGCCGAGCCAGTCCGACAGCCCGGCCAGGTCGCGCTGCAAGGCCGGCAGGTAGGCCAGCAGGTGATGCAGCGCGTAGGCCAGCGCGACGGCGGCCAGCGCCCGCAGCGGCCAGGCGCCGCCCTGCGCCAGCACCGCCAGGCAGGCCGGCAGCGGCAGCAGCGCGGCCAGCAGCAGGCGCACGCGCAGCGACAGCAGCCCGGCCAGCCGCGCGCGGCGGCGGTCGACCACCCGGCCATGCTCGATCGCCAGCGTGGCGTCGCCGGCGCGGATGCGCGCGTAGGCCGCCTCGGCGGCGGCGATCTCGGCGCGGCCGGGCCGGCTGCGCACCGACTGGTAGCCGACGATGCGGCCGTCCTCGCGCACCGGCGAGGCATTGGCGATCACCCAGTAGTAGCCGCCGTCCTTGCGCCGGTTCTTGACCACGCCGCGCCAGGGCAGGCCGGCCTTGAGGTCGCACCACAGATCGGCGAAGGCCTCGGCCGGCATGTCCGGGTGGCGCACCAGGTTGTGCGGCCGGCCGATCATCTCGGCGCGGTCGTAGGCGCTGATGCGGGCGAAGGCCTCGTTGGCCTCGACGATCACACCCTTCAGATCGGTGCGGGAATAGATGAACTCGCCGTCGGGCAGGACGGTTTCGAGGTCGTGGACGGGAAGATTGCGTTTCATGGGCGGGACCCGGCGTGGCTTCCTCCCGCGGTGTCGGTATCGGCGTGCGGCGCTCTGCGGGCCGCTTGCCCGGCGGCCGCTCAGCGGCCGTACAGCAGGGCCTCCAGGGCGGCGGCGTCGAGCAGCTGCACGTCGCGGCCTTCGACCGCGATATAGCCCTTGCCGCTGAGCTGGCCCAGCAGGCGCGACAGCGTCTCCGGCGTCAGGCCGAGCTTGGAGGCCACCACGTTCTTGTTGACCGAGAGGTGGATCTGGCCGTCCTCGCGCGGCTGCCGCAGCAGGTAGCCGGCCACCCGCTGGGTGGCGTTCTGCAGGTTGACCGCCTCGATGTCCTGCACCAGCGCGTGCAGCCGCAGCGACAGGCCGGCCAGCATGCGGCGGGCGAACGAGGGATCGTGGTCGATGGCGGCGTAGATGTCCTGCTTGTCGATCCACAGCAGCAGGGTGTCCTCCAGCGCCTGGGCCTGCACCATGTAGGGCTTGTCGAGGAACATCACCGCCTCGCCGAAGGCCTGGCCGGCGGTGAAGAACTCGAGCACCTTCTCCTGCCCGCTGGGCGAGGGGATGGCCAGCTTGATGGTGCCGACCGCCACCACGTAGAGCCCGTTGGCCGGATCGCCGCGCTGGAAGGCGAAGCCGTGCTTGGCGATGCGCACCTCCTGGCAGGCGCGCGCCATCAGCGCCAGCTGGCGGGCGTCCAGGTTGCGGAACAGCGGCAGGTGGCCCAGCAGGGCGCCGGTATCGAGTCGGTTGGCCATGGCGGGCTCCGGTGGGTGGGCGAGGACGGACTCATGCTAGGGCGCGACCCGGCGCGGCGGTATCGGCCGGAATGGCTAGTCAGGTCGGCAGGCGGCAAGCGGTGCCTGCCTGACCCGATCTTGCCGAAGTCGACACCGTTCAATGCTGGCATCGCCCAATGGAAAAGGCCGGGGAGCCCCGGCCTTTCTCTGATTCCGCTTCGTCGGATTCGACGAGCGTGCCTTCGTGTGCGCTTACCGCATCGCCGCCCGCGCGGCATCTGCGAGAAACCCCGACCGCGTCGACCCGTGGGCACGGGCGTATTCGTCGATCCGCGCAAGCAAGCGGCGCGGCAAGGTGATGTTGATCTTCTCGGCCTTGCCGTCGAAGCGGGTCACGTCCACCTCGACGACGGCCCACACGCCGGCGGCGTATTCGGGGTTGGCGCGATGCTCGGCGATCGCGCCGGCTACCGGCACCTCGCTGCCTTCTTCGACCAGGCCCTCGAGGTGGAGGTCGATCGCTTCGGCCACGCTGTCGAGCGCCTCGTCGAAGGTATCGCCGGCCGAAAAACAGCCGGGAAGGTCGGGCACCGTCACGCCGTAGCGGACGCCGTCATCGGTATGCAGTACTACGGGAAAACGCATGGTGAGCCTCTCTATTTCCATCCCGCTTGCTTGCGGATCGAGTTCAGCGTGCCGGCGGGAATGTCGCCGTCAGGATGCTTGACCGTCACCAGGCCAGGCTTGGTCGGATGCTTGAACTGGTGATGCGAGCCCTTCACTCGGGCCAGGAACCAGCCATCCGCCTCAAGCTGCTTGATGATTTGCTTGCTGTCCATGGTGGTTATTATAACTACCAGAAAGGCGGCGCCAACAAGCCTCGTTGACGCTACATGGCGTGTTACGTACCTCGATCAACGCAATGACGATGCGGCCGAGTCCGCGGCACCAGCGCCTCCATGATAGTCACCCTTGGCAGTCGCCTCAGCGATAGTCGAAGCCGTCGAACCACTCGCGCAGCAAGTCCAGCGTGTCGTCGCTCAGGCAGGCGGCCGGGACCGCGCCGGGGCTGCTGCGGCGCGCCTGTACTGCGTAGTGGCGCACGCCGCGCTCGGCCAGCTCGCGCGCCAGCTCCAAGAGTTCGGTCTCGCTCAGCCATTCCGGGTCCCAGGTGGTGCGGCATTCGAACGCGCAGTCCGAGGCCAGCAGCATCTCCAGGCTGACCGCGGCCGGCCAGTAGCTGCGGCTGCGGCCGGTCAGCGCGTCGTAGCCGTCGGCGCGGGCCTTGATGTCGAGCCCGACCCAGTCGAGTAGCGGCAGCACCGTCGCCAGCCGGCCCGGGTAGATGCCGGCGCTGTGCAGGCCGACCTGGAAGCCGAGCGACTTCACCGCCGCCATCAGCTCGGGCAGCCGGCTTTCCGACAGCGGCTCGCCGCCCGAGAACACCACCGCGTCGAGCAGGCCGCGCCGGCTTTCCAGCCAGCCGTACAGCTCGGCCCAGCGGTAGGCGGCGTGGCGCGTCTGCAGGTGCGGGTTGTGGCAGTAGCGGCAGCGCCAGGGGCAGCCGCCGATGAACAGCACGGCGCTGAGCCGGCCGGGCCAGTCCACGCTCGAGAACGGGACCAGCCCGGCCACCGCCGGCTCGCCGGCGCCGACCACGGCCGGCGCCGGCGCGACCAGGCGGATCGGGATGGCGTCAGCGCGCGCTGGGCGGTTCGTGGAAGAAGCGGCGCTCATTGAATTCTCCCTGCTTGCCGGTATTGAACGAGCCGACCGGGCGGTGGTAGCCCATCACCCGGGTCCAGATCTCGCAGCGGGTGCGGCGGCTGTCGTCCGGCACGGTGGTGGTCCGGGGCGTTCGAGGGTGGTCGCGGTCATGGTTTCTCCTGGGATTGGTCAGTTGCAGCAGGTTTCGGCTTGCGCCAGCAGGCTGGCGTCGCACTTGGGACAGAACTCGTGGCGGCCGCTCAGGTAGCCGTGGCGCGGGCAGATCGAGAAGGTCGGCGTCACCGTGACGTAGGGCAGGCGGAAGTTGGCCAGCGCGCGCCGCACCAGCTGCTTGCAGGCCTCGGCGCTCGACACCGCCTCGTTCATGTAGAGGTGCAGCACGGTGCCGCCGGTGTAGCGGCCCTGCAGCGCCTCCTGCATCGCCAGCGCCTCGAACGGGTCGTCGGTATGGCCGACCGGCAGCTGGCTCGAATTGGTGTAGTAGGGCTGCTCGGCGGTGCCGGCCTGCAGGATGGCGGGCCAGCGCTTGCGGTCCTCGCGGGCGAAGCGGTAGGTGGTGCCCTCGGCCGGGGTGGCTTCGAGGTTGTAGAGGTGGCCGGTGGCCTGCTGGAACTCGGCCATCCGCGCCCGCACGCGGTCGAGCAGGCGCAGCGCCAGCGCGTGGCCGGCGGCGCCGGTGATGTCGTCGGCGTCGCCGCTGAAGTTGCGGATCATCTCGTTGATGCCGTTCACCCCGAGCGTGCTGAAGTGGTTGCGCAGGCTGCCCAGGTAGCGCCGGGTATACGGGTAGAGGCCCTGGTCGATGTAGCGCTGCACCACCTTGCGCTTGGTCTCCAGCACGTCGCGGCCCAGTTCCAGCAGCCGGTCCAGCGCGGCCATCAGGCCGGCCTCGTCGCCCGCGTGCAGATAGCCCAGCCGCGCGCAGTTCACCGTCACCACGCCGACCGAGCCGGTCTGCTCGGCCGAGCCGAACAGGCCGTTGCCGCGCTTGAGCAGCTCGCGCAGGTCCAGCTGCAGCCGGCAGCACATCGACCGCACCATGTGCGGCTCGAGGTCGGAATTGAGGAAGTTCTGAAAGTAGGGCAGGCCGTACTTGGCGGTCATCTCGAACAGCAGCGCGCTGTTCGGGTGGTCCCAGTCGAAGTCCGGCGTGATGTTGTAGGTCGGGATCGGGAAGGTGAAGGCGCGGCCGCGCGCGTCGCCGGCCATCATCACCTCGATGTAGGCGCGGTTGATCTGGTCCATCTCGGCCTGCAGCTCGCCGTAGCTGAACGGCATCTCCTCGCCGCCGACGTAGGGGATCTGCTCGCGCAGGTCGGCCGGGCAGGTCCAGTCGAAGGTCAGGTTGGTGAACGGCGTCTGGGTGCCCCAGCGGCTCGGCACGTTGAGGTTGTAGACCAGTTCCTGCATGGCTTGCCTGACCTCGGCGTAGCTCATCGCGTCGCGGCGGACGAAGGGCGCCATATAGGTGTCGAAGCTGGAGAAGGCCTGGGCGCCGGCCCATTCGTTCTGCAGCGTGCCGAGGAAGTTGACGATCTGGCCGATGGCGGCCGACATGTGGCGCGGCGGCGTGGCCTCGACCTTGCCCGGCACGCCGTTGAAGCCCTCGGTCAGCAATTGCCGCAGCGACCAGCCGGCGCAGTAGCCGCTCAGCATGTCGAGGTCGTGGATGTGCAGGTCGCCCTCGCGGTGGGCGCGGCCGGCCTCGGGGCTGTAGACGTGGCTGAGCCAGTAGTTGGCGGTGACCTTGCCGGCCACGTTGAGGATCAGCCCGCCCAGGCTGTAGCCCTGGTTGGCGTTGGCGTTGACGCGCCAGTCGCGCTGCTCGAGGTATTCCTCCATCGCGCTCTCGACGTCGACCAGGGTATGGGCCAGCGCGCGCAGGCGGGCGTGCTGCTCGCGGTAGACGATGTAGGCGCGGGCGGTGCGCCAGCAGCCGGCGGCGACCAGGATCTCCTCGACCCGGTTCTGGATCGCCTCGATCTGCGGGCAGGGCTCGCCGGCTAGGCTGGCGCAGACGCGGCGGCACAGCAGCTCGGCCACCGCCTCGTCGAATTCGCCGGTGGCGCGGCCGGCGGCAGCGATCGCCGCGGTGATCTTGGCGGCGTCGAAGGCGGCCGGGCGGCCGTCGCGTTTCATGACCTGCATCGACATCGAAACACTCCATCTAGTAGCTGATAAGCCATCCTACTACTAGATATTGTGGTTCTGGCCGGTCCGGCGCCGCTGCTTGCCAAACGCTTGACCGCGGTCAAGCCGGCCCGGCCGAGGCGTTCTAGAGGGTCCTGGAATAGCGCCGCAGCGGCTGGCCCTGCTGCAGGTAGCGGTCGAACGCCATGGCCACGTTGCGCACCAGCAGCCGGCCGCGCGGCAGCACGCGCAGGCGGCCGCCGGCCGGGTCCAGCTCGATCAGGCCGTCGGCGGCCAGCTGCGCCAGCCGCTCCAGCTCGGCGGCGAAATAGTCGGCGAAGCGGATGCCCCATTGCGTCTCGATCCGGCCCAGGTCGAGCTCGAACTGGCACATCAGCTCGCGGATCAGGCCGCGCCGCAGCGCGTCGTCGCGCGACAGGCCGATGCCGCGCAGCAGCGGCAGCCGGCCGGCGTCGAGCAGCGCGTAGTAGTCGTCGGTGCCGCGCACGTTCTGGCTGTAGCTGGCGCCGATCTTGCCGATGCCCGATACGCCCAGCGCCAGCAGGTCGATGTCGTCGCGGGTCGAATAGCCCTGGAAGTTGCGCTGCAGCGTGCCGGCGCGCTGCGCCACCGCCAGTTCGTCGCCGGGCAGGGCGAAGTGGTCCATGCCGATGTAGACGTAGCCGGCCGCCGTCAGCCGGGCGATGGCGAGGCCCAGGAGGTCGAGCTTGGCGCTCGGCGAGGGCAGCTCGGCCTCGTCGATCTGGCGCTGGGTCTTGAACAGGTGCGGCAGGTGGGCGTAGTGGTAGACCGACAGCCGGTCGGGCCGCGCCGCGATCACCTTGTCCAACGTGGCGCCGAAGCCGGCCTGGGTCTGCAGCGGCAGGCCGTAGATCAGGTCGATCGAGATCGAGCGGAAGCCGTGGGCGCGCGCCGCCTCGATCACCGCCAGCGTCTCTTCCTCGCTTTGGATGCGGTTGACCGCGCGCTGCACCGCCGGGTCGAAATCCTGCACGCCCAGGCTCATGCGGTTGAAGCCGAGCTCGGCCAGCCGCGCCACCGTGGCCGGGCCGACCTTGCGCGGGTCGATCTCGATCGAGTACTCGCCCTCGGCGGCCGGGGCGAAGTCGAAGTGGCGCCGCAGCGTGCCGATCAGCCGCGCCAGCTGCGCGTCGGACAGGAAGGTCGGCGTGCCGCCGCCGAAATGCATCTGCTCGATGCGGGCGCGGCCTGCGAACAGCGGCGCCTGCAGCGCGATCTCGCGCTCGAGGTAGTCGAGGTAGACCTCGGCGTGGGCGCGGTTCTTGGTGATGATCTTGTTGCAGCCGCAGTAGTAGCAGATGGTGTCGCAGAACGGGATGTGCAGGTAGAGCGACAGCGGCCGCGCCGCGCCGGCCGGGAAATTCTCGGCCACCGCGGCGCGGTATTCGGCCTCGCCGAAGCCGTCGTGGAAGCGGTCGGCGCTGGGGTAGGAGGTGTAGCGCGGGCCGTTGCCGGCCAGCCGCTCGATCAGGGCCTTGTCGAACTGCAGGCCCTGGACGTCGAAGTCGTCGCGGCCGCCGGGCGGCGGGGAATACGGTGCGTTCATGATGGCAGGCGATCGGGGAGGGCGAGGCGGCCAGTATGGGCGGCCGGCCGCCGCGCTGCGTTGAGGGAGATCAAACCGCTTCGCGGGCCGGCCGGCAGCCGCCGGACGGCGGCACGATGCCGAGCTGGCGCTGCAGCGGGCCGGGCCGCTCGACCAGGTCGGCCAGGGTGGTCCGGTCGAGCACCGCGTAGAAGGTCTCGAAGGCGTCGTGCAGCACGCCGGCCAGGCGGCAGTCGGCGCTCAGGCGGCAGCGCCGGTCCGAGGTGGCGCAGCCGACCGGCGCCGCGCCGCCCTCGGCCGAGCGCAGCACGTCGCCGAGCGCGATCTCGGCGGCGGGACGCGCCAGCCGGATGCCGCCGCCCTTGCCGCGCAGCGCCTGGACCAGGCCGCGGCGCACCAGCTGGTGCGCCACCTTGGTCAGGTGATGGACCGACACGTCGTAGGCCTCGGCGACCGTCTGGATGGTCACCAGCCGGTCGCCGTGCAGCGCCAGGTAGATCAGCAGCCGCAGGGTGTGATCGCTGAATTGGGTCAGTCGCATGGCGGCCTCGCTGCCTGCTTCAGCCCTTGGCCGGCTTGAGCGCCGCGGCCGGCCGCGGCGCGCGGTCGTTGCGCAGCAGCTTCCAGGCGAACAGCGCCAGCAGCAGCGCGCCGCAGGCGAACACGATGTCGCCCGGTACCCGCAGCCAGACCAGCGCGGTCATCGCCGCCGAGTGGACGATCTCGGGCGAACGCGCGTACCACAGCCCTCGCTGACGCTGGCCCAGGCCTGGTAGATGCCGGCTGGCAGCAGCGACATGAACACCATCATCGCCAGCCCGCCGTTGAGCAGCCAGAACGCCTTGCCGACCAGGCCGTCGTGCCACTGCGCGCGCGGCGACAGGCCGCGCAGGCAGAACAGCAGGAGGCCGATGCCGAGCATGCCGTAGACGCCGAACAGCGCGGCATGGCCGTGGGCGGCGGTCATGTTGAGGCCCTGCACGTAGTAGAGCGCGATCGGCGGATTGATGGCGAAGCCGAGCAGGCCGGCGCCGACCGAGTTCCAGAAACCGACCGCCACGAAGCACAGGATCGGCCAGCGGTAGCCGGCCACCCACGGCGCCGCCTTGCTGCGCCGGTAGGTGCGGTAGCCCTCGAGGCCGATCAGCGCCAGCGGCACCACTTCGAGCGCCGAGAACATCGCGCCGACGGCGATCACCGAGGTCGGCGTACCGGTGAAGTAGAGGTGGTGCAGGGTGCCCAGGATGCCGCCGAACAGGAACACGATGGTTTCCAGCACGATGGCCGAGTTGGCGGTGGCGGCACGGATCAGGCCCAGCCGGGTGAAGATCAGCGCGATCACGGCGGTGGCGAACACCTCGAAGAAGCCTTCCACCCACAGGTGGACCAGCCACCAGCGCCAGTATTCGATCATCGAGTAGTGGCTGTGCCGGCCCCACATCAGCGAGCTGGCGTAGAAGCCGCCGATGCAGGCCGCCGACAGGAACACCATGGCGATCAGGCCGCGGCTCTCGCCCGGGCGCTTGAGCGCCGGCCACAGCGCGCGGCCCATCAGCAGCAGCCAGAACAACAGGCCGACGAACAGCAGGTACTGCCAGACCCGGCCCATGCTGGTGTATTCGAGGCCCTGGTTGCCGAGCCAGAAGCTGAAGGTGGTGCCGAGCTGCTGCAGCGAGCCGATCCAGCCGCAGGCGATCGAGCCGGCCACGATCAAGAGCAGCGCGTAGAACAGCAGGTCGACGCCGAGCTTCTGCAGCGGCGGCTCGCGGCCCGACAGCGCCGGCGCGATATAGAGGCCGGTGGCCAGCCAGGCGGTGGCGATCCACAGCACGCCGAGCTGGGTATGGATGGTGCGGCTGACCACGAAGGGCAGCAGTTCGGCCAGCGGCAGGCCGAAGAAGCTCTGGCCCTCGACCGCATAGTGGGCCGACACCACGCCCATGCCGATCTGCACCAGCAACAGCGCGATCACCACGTAGAAGTACTTGCGGGTGGCGCGCATCGACGGCGTGGCGACCAGGTCGAACAGCGGGTCGCGCTTGGGCGCGGCCGGGTCGGCCTCCTCGTGCCCGGCCATGTGGAACCACACCATGGCGGCGATGCCGGCGATCAGCAGGATCACGCTGGCGATCGACCAGACGCCGTTGCCGGTGGTCGGCCGGTTGTCGACCAGCGGCTCGTGCGGCCAGTTGCTGGTGTAGGAGAGGCCGCTCTCGCCGGGCCGGTCGGTGGCAGCCGCCCAGGCGCTCCAGAAGAAGAAGGCCGGCAGCGCCGCGCGGTCGGCCGGGTCGGCGATCGCCGGCGCGGTCATTGCGTACTGCTCGCGCAGCTTGGCCAGCGCTGGATCGTCGCCGAACAGGCCGCGGTAGTGGGCGGACTGGGCGGCGATGGCGCGGGCGCGTTCGGCGCTGACGGTCAGCGTGCCGCTGGCGGCGTCGTAGCGGTTGCGCCGCAGCTCGGCCTTGAGCTGGGCGGCGATCATCGCCTGGCCGTCGGCGTCGAGTTCGGCGAAGCGCTGCCGGAACTGCTGCAGCGCCAGCTCGTCGCGCAGCGCCAGCGCCTCGCGGTGCAGCCAGTCGGCCGACCAGTCGGGCGCGATATAGCTGCCGTGGCCCCAGACCGAGCCCAGTTGCTGGCCGCCGGCCGCCAGCCAGGCTTCCTGGCCGCGCTGGATCTGTTCGCCGCTGAACAGGGTCTGGCCGTCGGCGTCGACGACGCGGGCCGGGATCGGCGGGGCCGCGAGATAGATCTCGCGGCCGATCCAGCCGAGCACGGCGAACGATAGGAGAAAGATGACGGCGAGCGCGCGCCACAATCGGCGTGAAGCTTTCATGATGTCCTCGCAGGGGTTGGGATCGGGATGGCGATGCAGGTCATCCTACGGCGCGCGATTTGAAGTTGCATTGGCAGTGCATGTTTTCTTGACCGCGCTCAAGCCCATGAAAAAACCGCGCCGTGGCGCGGTTTTTCGAGTTGCGGAAAGGGACGGTTTCAGCCCGGCTTGCCGTCGACGCGGGCGCGCCAGTAGATCGGCAGCACGCGGCAGGCCCAGGCCAGCATCAACAGCAGCCAGCCGACCGAGGCCAGGTGCAGCCAGGCCGGCGGCAGGCCGAACAGGGCGGCCGCGACGCGCAGCAGCGCCACCGCGTGCAGCCCCAGGTAGATCGCCCAGTAGACGTTGTCGGCCTGCAGCTGGCGGCCGCTGTGGCCGAGGCTGACGCGGGTGACGAAGCCGACCAGCATGGTGCAGCAGAAGCCCATTCCCAGCGCGTGGGCCGGCGCTGCGCCGACCTGCAGGCCGAGCGCGGCCAGCCCCTGCAGCAGCAGCGCCGGCGCCAGCCAGGCGAACGACAGGTGCAGCATGGCCAGCAGCCGGTTGCCCAGGCTGGTCGCCAGTCCCCAGCGCCAGCTCGCCCAGCCGAGGCTGGCCGCCAGCGCGAAGGCCAGCGCCGCTTCCAGCTGTGGCACGCCGGCGAGGCCGACGACGGCCAGGCCGGCGCAGGCCAGCAGCCAGCCGTCGAGCAGCCAGGCCGGCCGCCACGGCGCAATGGCGGGCAGCGCCGAATGGGTGAAGAACGGGATCATGCGGTGGCAGACGATCAGGAACACCGGCAGCAGGAAGCCCCACAGCGTCAGCTGGCGGCATTGCCACCACAGCATGCCCTCGCCCGAGCGCACCCACAGCAGCGCCAGCATCAGCGCGACCGAGCCGGCCAGCATGGCGTAGAACAGCCGCAGCGCATGGCGCTTGTCGGCCGCTCGGCTGCGGCCGATGCATTGCAGCCAGCGCAGCGCCGCCAAGCTCCAGCTCAGCTGCATCAGCAGCAGGCCGGCCGCCGGCCAGCTGCCGCCGCGGCCGAAGCCGGCCAGCGCCAACAGCAGGCCGCTGAAGTAGCCGAGCGCCAGCGGCGCATGCCGGCCCGGAGCCGGCACGTCGAGCCAGCGCGGGCCAGCGGTGAAGATGAAGCCCAGCATGAACAGCGGGAACACCCCGAGCGGCATCAGCAGCGCATGCACCAGCATGGCCGGGTAGCCGCCGCCGGCCGGCGCGGCGAGGCGCACGGCCCACCAGGCGGCCAGGGTCAGCACGGCCAGCACGCCGGCGCTGAAGTAGAGCCGGTGCGGCACCTCGAGCAGGCGGCGGATGGCCGATCGCGGCGTCGGGGCGGCGGTTTCGAACACGGTCAAGCTCATGTCCGCGCTCCCCGGCGTTGCCGCATGTTGCGGCCGATCGCGGCCAGCACCTCGGGTGCCAGCCGTTGCGCGGCCGGGTAGAGTTCGCCCTCCTCGCGCCGGGCATGGTCGGGATAGCGGCGGGCGAATTCGTCGAGCTCGGCCGGCCGCACCGGCAGGCCCTGCTGCGCCACGGCCTCGAGCCAGGGCCGCACCGCCCGCCACAGCGCGTCGAGCTCGCCGTGCTCGGCTTCGAGCGCCGCCAGCGCCGCATCGAGCGCGGGGTCGCCGAGCCGGCGCAGGGCGGGGAACAGGTCTTCCTCCTCGTCGGCATGGTGCAGCGGCGCCGCCAGGTCGAAATAGCGCAACACGTTGCGCGCCGCGGTGGCGGCCTCCTCGTCGGTGCCGTGGCGGGCCAGGTGCAGGTCGAGCCGCAGGCTCAGCCCGGCGAAGCGCCGGACCTTGTCGTGGCAGCTCAGCAGGAGCTCGACCGGATGATCGAAGCCGGGGGCGAGATCGGGGGCGAGATCGGGGCCGGGATTGGGCATGGCGGGCTCGTCGCAGGATGGAATGGCGACATTGTCCGCGCGGGCGGGCGGCGGCGATCTGTCCGCGATCAAGGAATCGGCGATGGAACGGCGGCGGGGCGCGGCTGGAGATCGCCGCGGCCAGGCGGGGTAGGGCGGGGGGAAAAGCAAAAGCCCTGAAATCGTTCAGGGCTTTTCTTCGAATGCTGGCGGAGAGAGGGGGATTCGAACCCCCGATAGGCTATTAACCTATACACGCTTTCCAGGCGTGCGACTTAAACCACTCATCCATCTCTCCGCGAAGGGTGCGCATTATGCCGCAAGCGCCGGGGCGCCGCAAATCGGCGGCGTCCGCGGCCGTCCGGCCTCGCCTCAGCGCGGCGGCAGCATGCTGACCTTGGCGTGCAGGCCGCACTCCTTGTTCTCCGGGTTCTCCCACCACCAGCGGCCGGCGCGCACGTCTTCGCCGACCGCGATCGCGCGCGTGCACGGCGCGCAGCCGATGCTCGGGTAGTGGCGGTCGTGCAGCGCGTTGTAGGGCACGGCGTAGGCCTTGATGTAGTCCCACACCTCGCGCTCGGTCCACTCCAGCAGCGGGTTGAATTTCTGCAGGCCGTTGCCGGCGTCCCATTCCTGTTCCTGCATGTCGGTGCGGGTGGTCGACTGCTCGCGCCGCAGGCCGGTGACCCAGGCCTGGCGGCCGGTCAGCGCGCGCGCCAGCGGCTCGAGCTTGCGGATGCGGCAGCATTCCTTGCGCGCCTCGATCGACTGGTAGAAGGCGTTGATGCCCTGCACGTTGACGTAGGCCTCGACCGATTCGGCGCGCGGGAAGTAGACCTTCACCGGCACCGCCGGGTAGGCCTCGGCGGTCCGCTGCATCAGGTCGTAGGTCTCGGCCGGCAGGCGGCCGGTGTCGAGGCTGAAGATGTCGATCGCGATGCCGTGGCGGGCGATCAGGTCGGTCAGCACCATGTCCTCGGCGCCGAGCGAATTGGCGAACACCGCCGGCGCGTGTTCGGCGGCGATGCGCTGCAGCTGCGCGACGGTGTGCGCGAGCTTGGCCTCGAGGGCCGGGGGAAGGACGGTTTCCATGGTTCGGGGCTCCATGACGGGGTCGCCGCCTCTGCGGGCGGTCAGGGGAATACGGTCGGGTGGCGTCACCACATCAGCTTGAGGCCGACCAGCGCCAGCATCAATGCCAGCGCCGGCCGCAGCGCGCCGTCGGGCACCCGGCCGGTCAGGTGGCTGCCGATCCAGATGCCGGGCAGCGAACCGCACAGGAGGTTGCCCAGCAGGTACCAGTCGATGTTGCCGAGGCCGGCGTGGCCCAGGCCCGCCACCAGCGTCAGCGGCACAGCGTGGGCGATCTCGGTGCCGACCAGGCGGGCGGTCGGGATCAGCGGGAACAGCAGGAACAGCGCGATGGTGCCGATGGCGCCGGCGCCGATCGACGACAGCGTGACCAGCACGCCGAGCAGCACGCCGGTGGCCAGCTGGCCGGCGTAGCGGGCGCGGCCGGCCGCGGCGGAGGCTTCGCGCCGGGCCGGGTTGCGCGTCAGCGCCAAGAGGCGCTGCTTGAACAGGATGGCCAGCGCGGTGAGCACCAGGGCGATGCCCAGCGATTGCTTGATCAGCGCGTTGAGGGTGGCGACGTCGGGGTGCCACAGGTGCAGCACGGCCAGCGTGGCGAGCGAGGCGGGCAGGCTGCCGGCGGCCAGCCAGCCGGCGATCTTCCAGTCGATATTGCCCGCGCGCTGGTGCACCAGCACGCCGCCGCCCTTGGTGATGGCGGCGTAGAGCAGGTCGGTGCCGACCGCGGTGGCGGGGTTGATGCCGAACCACAGCAGGATCGGCGTCATCAGCGAGCCGCCGCCCACGCCGGTCAGGCCGACGATGAAACCAACCGCGAGCCCGGAGAGTACGTAGGCGAAATCCATCGGGTCCAGCCTGAGACAAAGACCGCGATGTTAGCGCTCGGTCCAAATAATCATAAAAGACTGATGTGTTAAGATTTTATAAAGCAGGGTTATTTCGTTCGGCTGCGGCGGGACCGGCGGCGCGGGGGCGCGCGTCGGCAGTGCGGGCCGGGATTCCAGGGTGGGACATGAAACTACAACAACTGCGTTACCTCGTCGAAGTCGCCAAGCAGGGCCTCAACGTCTCGGATGCCGCCGAGGCGCTGCACACCTCGCAGCCGGGCATTTCCAAGCAGATCCGGCTGCTCGAGGACGAGCTCGGCGTGCAGGTCTTCGTGCGCAACGGCAAGCGGGTGGTCGACGTGACCGCGCCGGGCCGCGAGATCCTCGCCATCTCCGAGCGCATCCTGCGCGAGGCGCGCAACCTCAAGCGGGTGGCCGAGGAATTCGTCAACGAGCAGGAAGGCAGCCTGGTGGTGGCCACCACCCACACCCAGGCGCGCTACGCGCTGCCGCCGACCATCCACGACTTCATGACGCGCTACCCGGGCGTGAAGCTGTCGATCAAGCAGGGCAGCCCGACCCAGATCTGCGAATTCGTGCTCGACGGCTCGGCCGACATCGCCATCGCCACCGAGGGCATCGACCAGTTCCCCGAGCTCGCCATGCTCGACTGCTACGCCTGGAACCGCAGCATCATCGTGCCGGACAACCATCCGCTGCTCGACGTGAAGGGCCGCCTGCGCATCGAGGACGTGGCCAAGTACCCGATCATCACCTACGACTTCGCCTTCACCGGCCGTTCCAAGATCAACCGCTCGTTCGAGGAAGCGGGGCTCACCCCCAACGTGGTGCTGACCGCGATCGACACCGACGTGATCAAGACCTACGTCGGCCTCGGCCTGGGCATCGGCATCGTCGCCAGCATGGCCTTCGACGTGCAGCGCGACGTCGGCCTGTTCGCGATCGACGCCAGCCACCTGTTCGAGCCGTCGACCACCCATATCGGTATCCGCCGCGACGCCTACCTGCGCGGCTACACCTATGCCTTCATCGAGCGCTTCGCGCCGCACCTGTCGCGGCCGATCGTGGAGCGCGCGCTGAACAACCGCGGCGACGACGAATAACGGGCGCTGACGGCGCTTTCTCACCGCTTCGTACCTGTAGGTCGGACTCCAGTCCGACGACGCCGCCGGATTGCGATCGTCGTCGGACTGGAGTCCGACCTGCTTTGGAGAGACCGAAGGGCGCCGCCTCTTTTTGCGGTGCTCGCCACAGAGAGGACGGCCGGTCGTGCAATTTCCGCCTTCCGGGTATAACATACCGTCAAGAATGTTTACTTGGAGAGGACCACCATGAGAACCAGCCTGTTGTTGGTGCTCTGCCTGCCGCTCGCCGCGTGCAGCATCGATGTCGACCATGACGAGAAGAGCGGCGACGTGAAGAAGGTGCACGTCTCGATCGGCAGCGTCGGCGGCGTGCACGGCAACGGCACGATCAAGTCCGAGACGCGCACGGTCGCCGCGGTGAAGAAGGTGCAGGCCACCGGCAGCGTGGACGTCGACATCCGCATCGGCTCGACGCCGAGCCTGACGGTCGAGGCCGACGAGAACCTGCTGTCCATGATCCATACCGAGCAGACCGGCGACACGCTGACGATCCGCACCGAGGGCAGCTTCTCGACCAACCACCCGTTCAAGGTGACCCTGGTCACGCCGTCGGTCGAGGCGCTGACGCACACCGGTTCGGGCGACGTGGACCTCGCCGGCCTGGCCGGCGGCGACCTGGCGGTCGAGAGCACCGGCTCGGGCGATACCCGGCTCGGCGGCAAGGTCGGCAAGCTCACGCTGCGGCTGGTCGGTTCGGGCGACCTGTCCGGCGACGGGCTGATGCCGAGCCAGGCCAAGGTCGAGCTGATGGGTTCGGGCGACGTCGATCTCGGCCGCATCGAGGTCGAGCGCTTCGAGGTCGCGGTGAACGGCTCGGGCCGCGTCAGCGCCAACGGCACCGCGCGCACGCTCAGCGGCAAGGTGATGGGCTCGGGCGACCTGGAACTGGGCCAGCTGCAGGCCGAGGACGCCGAGCTCGAGCTGGTCGGCTCGGGCAATATCGAGGCCTACGCCAAGCAGTCGGTCAAGGCGCGCGCCAGCGGCTCGGGCGACCTCACGGTGCACGGCTCGCCGGCCAAGCAGGAATTGAGCGGCAAGAACCTGTCGGTCGAGGAATAGCGCCCGGCGACCGGCGCCTGCGCGACCGGGCATGCAGCAAGACAAAACCGGCCGAAAGGCCGGTTTTGTCGTTTTAAGCCGAGCAGGCAAGGGCATCGACGGAGGTCCAGGGCGATCCTGGAGGAGCGGCTTCAGCCGCGAATCGCCGAAGAGATCACTGCGCCTTCGCGGCTGAAGCCGCTCCTGCAAGAAAACGCCGCGGGCAGTCAGACCTTCCCCGAATGCCAGTCGGCCAGGAAGTCGGCCACCTTCTCGGCCGGCAGCGGCGCCGCGACCAGGAAGCCCTGCATCTCGTCGCAGCCGAGCTGTTCGAGGAAGTCGAGCTGCTGGGCGGTCTCGACGCCCTCGGCGATCACCGTGAGGCGCAGGTTCTTGGCCAGGCTGACGATGGCGCCGGCGATGGCGGCATCGTCCGGGTCGTCGAGGATGTCGATCACGAAGGAGCGGTCGACCTTGAGCTTGTCGAGCGGGAAGCGCTTGAGGTAGCTGAGCGAGGAATAGCCGGTGCCGAAGTCGTCGATCGCCAGCCGCACGCCCATGCGCTTGAGCTTGCCCAGCGTCAGGATCGCCTCGTTGACGTCGTCCATCAGCGTGCTCTCGGTCACCTCCAGCTCCAGCCATTCGGACGCGAGGCCGGCCTCGGCCAGCGCCTCGGCGGCGACCTCGTCGAGCTGCTCGGCGAACTGGCGCGCCGACACGTTGACCGCCACCGGCGCGGTCAACAGGCCGGCCGCCTGCCAGGCCTTGTTCTGGCGGCAGGCTTCCTTCATCGCCCAGCGGCCCAGCGGCACGATCAGGCCCGATTCCTCGGCGGCCGGGATGAAGCGGTTGGGCGGCACCAGGCCCATCTCGGGATGGCGCCAGCGCATCAGCGCCTCCATGCCGATCACCTTGCGCGTCTTCAGGTCGATCTGCGGCTGGTAGTAGAGGCGGAACTCGTCGCGCGCCAGGCCCTGGCGCAGGTGGTTCTCCAGCAGCAGGAACTCGGCGCTGCGCTGGTTCATGTCCTGGGTGAAGAAGCGGAAGGTGTTGCGGCCGGCGCGCTTGGCCGCCTGCATGGCGGTCTCGGCGTGCTGCACCAGGGTCTCGCGGTCCTCGCCGTCGTCGGGGAATACCGCGATGCCGATGCTGGCGGTCACCGTCAGGGTCTGGCCGCCGGCCTCGTGTGGCGCGGCCAGCGCCAGCAAGAGGCGGCCGGCCTGGGTGGCCGCCTGGTCGGGGCTGCCGAGCTCGGGCAGCAGCAGCAGGAACTGGTCGGCGCCGTAGCGGCTCACCGTGGCGCCGTCGTCGGCCGCCTCGCCCAGCCGCTGCGATACCGCGCGCAGCAGGCGGTCGCCCTGGCTGTTGCCCAGCGTGTCGTTGATCACCTTGAAGCGGTCGAGGTCGACGAACAGCAGGGCCAGGCCGCCGCCGGTGCGCTCGGCGCGCGAGATCGCCTGGGCGATCCGGTCGGACAGCAGCGCGCGGTTGGGCAGGCTGGTCAGCACGTCGTAGTAGGCCAGCCGCTCGAGCTGCTGCTCGAAGCGCTGGCGCTCGCTCAGGTCGGTGAAGATGGCCAGGTAGTGCTCGAGGTCGCCCTCGCCGTCGCGCACCCGTACCACCGTCTGCCAGGTCGGCAGCAGCTTGCCGTCGCGGCCGCGGTAGATCACCTCGCCCTGCCAGGTGCCGTCGTATTCGAGCGCGTGCCAGATGTCGAGGTAGGGATTGTGGTTCTGGGTACCGCCGGCCACCAGCAGGTCGGGCCGCTCGCCGAGCACCTCGCCGGGCGGATAGCCGGTCAGCGCCGAGAAGGCCGGGTTGACCAACCGCACGCGGCGGTCGGCGCCGAGCACCATCAGGCCCTCGGTGGTGTGCTCGAACATCATCATGGCCAGCCGGGCGCGTTCTTCGGCCTCGGCCACCTCGGTGACGTCGCGCGCGCTGTGCAGCGCGCCGACGATGCGGCCGTCGGCGTCGAGGCAGGGCTCGACCCGGGCGTCGAGGCAGCGGCGGCCCACGCTGGGCAGATCGCGCCAGGCGCGCGTGCGGCTCACCTCGCCGCCGAGCGCGGCTTCGAGCTGCGCCACCACGCGGTCGACGTGCTCGGGCGGGTAGACCTGGCGGGCGTGCAATCCGGTGACGTGATCGGCCGAGGTGCCGAGGAGCTCCAGCGCCGACGCATTGGCGATGCGGCAGACCAGCTGCTTGTCGAATGCCAGCAGCGCATCGCCGAAGCGGTTGAGCAGCGCGGCGGTATAGGACCACTGGGCGGAGGAGGGGCGGTTTCCTGCATCGAAACGGGCGGCCAATGGGGAATCCATCCACTTTAGCCGATTCCTGTGCCGCCCGCACAAGGCCTGGCGCGGCCGGGCGGCGATGCAACCTTCGCGGCCCCGGCGGGACGAAGACCCCGAAGCGAGCCTCGCGCTAGAATCGAGCGCTTAACCTGGAGCCGGCCATGATCGTCACTTACCCGAACAGCCCCTATCGCCTGCACCAGCCCTTCCCGCCGGCCGGCGACCAGCCGGTCGCGATCGACCAGCTGGTCGAGGGCCTCGAAGACGGCCTGCGCTACCAGACCCTGCTCGGCGTGACCGGCTCGGGCAAGACCTACACCATGGCCAACGTGATCGCCCGCATCGGCCGGCCGGCCATCGTGATGGCGCCCAACAAGACGTTGGCGGCCCAGCTCTACGCCGAATTCCGCGAGTTCTTCCCCGAGAACGCGGTCGAGTACTTCGTCTCCTACTACGACTACTACCAGCCCGAGGCCTACGTCCCGAGCCGCGACCTGTTCATCGAGAAGGATTCGCAGATCAACGAGCACATCGAGCAGATGCGGCTGTCGGCCACCAAGGCGATGCTCGAGCGGCCCGACTGCATCATCGTCGCCACCGTCAGCGCGATCTACGGTATCGGCGATCCGAGCGAATACCACCAGATGATCCTGCACGTGCGCGAGGGCGAGAAGATGCCGCAGGCCGAGCTGGTGAAGCGGCTGGTGCAGATGCAGTACGAGCGCAACGAGATGGATTTCGGCCGCGGCACCTTTCGGGTGCGCGGCGACGTGATCGACGTGTTCCCGGCCGAAAACGCCGACCTGGCGGTGCGCATCGGCATGTTCGACGACGAGATCGAGCAGATCCAGCTGTTCGACCCGCTGACCGGCCACATCCGCCAGCGGCTGGGCCGCTTCACCGTCTACCCGTCGAGCCACTACGTGACGCCGCGCGCCACCGTGATGCGGGCGATGGACACCATCAAGGAAGAGCTGCGGGTACGGCTCGAATTCTTCTACAAGGAACACAAGCTGGTCGAGGCGCAGCGGCTCGACCAGCGCACCAAGTTCGACCTGGAGATGCTGCAGGAGATGGGCTTCTGCAAGGGCATCGAGAACTACTCGCGGCATTTCTCGGGCAAGCCGGCCGGCTCGCCGCCGCCGACGCTGATCGACTACCTGCCGCCGGGCAGCCTGATGTTCCTCGACGAGAGCCACGTGATGATCGGCCAGATCGGCGCCATGTACAAAGGCGACCGCGCGCGCAAGGAGAACCTGGTCGACTACGGCTTCCGCCTGCCTTCGGCGCTGGACAACCGGCCGCTCAAGTTCGAGGAATTCGAGGGCATGATGCCGCAGACGGTCTTCGTCTCGGCCACCCCGGCCGACTACGAGCGCAAGCACCAGGGCCAGGTGGTCGAGCAGCTGGTGCGGCCGACCGGCCTGGTCGACCCGGTGATCGAGGTGCGGCCGGTCGGCACCCAGGTCGACGACCTGATGAGCGAGATCCGCAAGCGCAGCGCGATCGGCGAACGGGTGCTGGTGACCACGCTGACCAAGCGGATGGCCGAGCAGCTGACCGACTACTTCGGCGAGCACGGCATCAAGGTGCGCTACCTGCATTCGGACGTCGACACGGTCGAGCGGGTCGAGATCATCCGCGACCTGCGGCTCGGCGAATTCGACGTGCTGATCGGCATCAACCTGCTGCGCGAGGGCCTGGACATCCCCGAGGTGTCGCTGGTTGCCATCCTCGACGCCGACAAGGAAGGCTTCCTGCGCAGCGAGCGCAGCCTGATCCAGACCATCGGCCGCGCCGCGCGCAACCTCAACGGCACCGCCATCCTCTACGCCGACCGCATTACCGATTCGATGAAGAAGGCGATCGACGAGACCGAGCGGCGCCGCGCCAAGCAGATGGCCTTCAACGAGGAACACGGTATCGTGCCGCGCGGGGTGGTCAAGCGCATCAAGGACATCATCGACGGCGTCTACGACGAGGAAGAGGCCCAGGCCGCGCGGCTGGAGCGCAAGCAGCGGATGATGCTCGAGGAGCTCGACGAGAAGGCGCTGGCCAAGGAGCTCAAGTCGATCGAGAAGGCCATGATGGAAGCGGCCAAGAACCTCGAATTCGAGAAGGCGGCCGAACTGCGCGACCAGCTGCACAAGCTGCGCGAGCGGGTGTTCGGAGCGGCCTGAGGGGGGCCGGCGGGGTAGGGCGCGTCCATTGGCTTGGCTTTAGGACTTGCGCTTTGATTTTCCCTTCTCCCGCGGTGGCCCGGAGGGCCGGATGAGGGCTGGTGGTTTGACGAACCGGCCCTCGCCCAAACCCTCTCCCGTGCACGGGAGAGGGACTTATCGGCACTCCGCGTCGTTTGGGGCTGTCCCCCCTGCTTCTGTAGGTCGGGCTTCATGCCCGGCAGCGCTGTCGGCCAAGGTCGCTGCCGGGCGTAAAGCCCGACCTGCGAATCGTGTTCGGTGCGCCTCGGCCACTCGCGGCTGAAGCCGCTCCTACAGGACGGTTTTCGGCCGGGAATGCCCGTCCAGACCACTCCCGTTCGTCATATTCTTTCGCGCACCTGACTTATCCACAGCGCTCCCGGCCGCGCGTCCGGCCCCGCCGAACCCGCTTTCCCGCCCGCTCCGCCGCCCCGACCCCCGCCAAGTCCAGTCCCCACAAGGGGAATGCGCGAGGTGTTGCGAGCGACCGCCTCGACCACTAGAATTAGTGGTTGAAGCAGTCAGAAAACACTAGATGTTGTGTTTCTTCACATTTTCTACACAGGTTTATGCACACCCCGCGCCGGGCTTTCCGGCGTGAGACTTTTACGGTGCGCAGCCCAGGCCATGCATCGGGCATGCCGCAACGGCGGCTCCAGGCTGGCCAGATAAACGACCGACGGCGTCCTGCGCCATCCGGTCCATCCACTCCGGCGCGTTCCCGGCATCCTCCTGCCGGAACGCGGTCCAAACCAAGTCAGTACAAGGGGATCGAATCGACATGTACACCACCACCGATACCGCCAGCAGCGCCCGCACCAGCTACCCGCACGAGGGCGCCGGCCAGGGCGCGGCCGCGACCCAGCAGGTCGCCGAATACAAGATCATCCGTCGCAACGGCTCGGTCGTTTCGTTCGAACCGATGAAGATCTCGGTCGCCGTCACCAAGGCCTTCCTGGCCACCCACGGCGGCGCGGCGGCCCAATCGGCCTCGGTGCGCGAGACCGTGCAGCGGATCACCGACTCGGTGGTGAACGCCCTGATGCGCCGCAAGCCCGAAGGCGGCGCCATCCATATCGAAGACATCCAGGACCAGGTCGAGCTCGCGCTGATGCGCTCGGGCGAGCACGACGTGGCCCGCGCCTACGTGCTGTACCGCGAACGCCGCCACCAGGAGCGGCTGGCCAAGGGCGAGGCCGACCACGCGCCCGCCGCCGGCATCAACGTCAACGACGACGGCGTCAGCAAGCCGCTCGACGTGGCCCGCCTGCGCGCGCTGGTGCAATCGGCCTGCTCGGGCTTCGAGACCATCACCGACGCCGAGCACATCGTCGGCGAGACGCTGAAGAACCTGTACGACGGCGTGCCGGCCGAGGAAGTGCGCAAGTCCGCCGTGCTGTCCGCCCGCCAGCTGATCGAGAAGGAACCGGCCTACTCGCGCGTGACCGCCCGCCTGCTGCTGCACAGCCTGCGCCGCGAAGTGCTGGGCGAGGAAGTGACGCACGAGGACATGGCGACCCGCTACGCCGAATACTTCCCGACCTTCATCAAGAAGGGCATCGAGGCCGAGCTGCTCGACCCCGAACTGGCCCAGTTCGACCTGGCCCGCCTCGGCGCCGCGATGAAGCACGAGCGCGACTACCAGTTCGACTACCTCGGCCTGCAGACGCTGTTCGACCGCTACTTCCTGCACATCCACGGCACCCGCATCGAACTGCCGCAAGCCTTCTTCATGCGCGTCGCCATGGGCCTGGCGCTGCGCGAGATCGACCGCGAAGCGCGCGCCATCGAGTTCTACAACGTGCTGTCGACCTTCGACTTCATGTCGTCGACCCCGACCCTGTTCAACTCGGGCACGCTGCGCTCGCAGCTCTCCAGCTGCTACCTGACCACCATCGCCGACGACCTCGACGGCATCTACGAGGGCCTCAAGGAAAACGCGCTGCTGAGCAAGTTCGCCGGCGGCCTCGGCAACGACTGGACCCAGGTGCGCGCGCTCGGCAGCCACATCAAGGGCACCAACGGCAAGTCGCAGGGCATCGTCCCCTTCCTCAAGGTGGTGAACGACACCGCCGTGGCGGTGAACCAGGGCGGCAAGCGCAAAGGCGCCGTCTGCGCCTACCTCGAGACCTGGCACGCCGACATCGAGGAATTCCTCGAACTGCGCAAGAACACCGGCGACGACCGCCGCCGCACCCACGACATGAACACGGCCAACTGGATCCCCGACCTGTTCATGAAGCGCGTGATGGAAGGCGCCGACTGGACGCTCTTGAGCCCCAGCGAAGCGCCCGACCTGCACGACCTGTACGGCAAGGAATTCGAGACCGCCTACCTCAAGTACGAAGCCAAGGCCGACCGCGGCGAGCTGCGCGTGTTCAAGCGCATCCCGGCGCTGCAGCTGTGGCGCAAGATGCTGACCATGCTGTTCGAAACCGGCCACCCGTGGTTCACCTTCAAGGACCCGTGCAACATCCGCAGCCCGCAGCAGCACGTCGGCGTGGTGCACTCGTCCAACCTGTGCACCGAGATCACGCTGAACACCAACGACACCGAAATCGCCGTCTGCAACCTCGGCTCGGTCAACCTGGTGAACCACATGGTGCGCGGCGCCGACGGCAAGTACGTGCTCGACGGCGACAAGGTGAAGCGCACGGTCAAGACCGCCATGCGCATGCTCGACAACGTGATCGACATCAACTACTACCCGGTCAAGAAGGCGCGCAACTCCAACCTCAAGCACCGTCCGGTCGGCATGGGCATCATGGGTTTCCAGGACTGCCTGCACCTCCTGGGCACGCCGTACGCCAGCCAGGGCGCGGTCGAGTTCGCCGATACCTCGATGGAAGTGGTCGCCTACCACGCCTACTGGGCCTCGACCGAGCTGGCCGAAGAGCGCGGCAAGTACCCGAGCTACGCCGGCAGCCTGTGGTCGCGCGGCATCCTGCCGCAGGACAGCATCGACCTGCTGGGCGAAGCGCGCGGCGGCTACCTCGAAGTCGACCGTTCGGCCTCGCTCGACTGGACCGAGCTGCGCAGCCGCATCGCCACCTACGGCATGCGCAACAGCAACTGCCTGGCGATCGCCCCGACCGCGACTATCGCCAACATCGTCGGCGTATCGGCCTCGATCGAGCCGAACTACCAGAACATCTTCGTGAAATCGAACCTGTCGGGCGAATTCACGGTGATCAACGAGCACCTGGTGGACGAGCTGAAGACGCGCGGCCTGTGGGACGACGTGATGATCGGCGACATCAAGTACTTCGACGGCTCGCTGGCCCGCATCGACCGCGTGCCGCAGGACATCCGCGACCTCTACGCCACCGCCTTCGAGATCGACCCGAGCTGGTTGGTCGAATGCGCCTCGCGCCGCCAGAAGTGGATCGACCAGGCGCAGAGCCTGAACATCTACATGGCCGGCGCCAGCGGCAAGAAGATGGACGACCTGTACAAGCTGGCGTGGGTGCGCGGCCTGAAGACCACCTACTACCTGCGCACGCTGTCGGCATCGAGCGCCGAGAAGTCGACCGGCCGCGGCGGCGAACTGAACGCCGTGCCGGTGGCCGGCGGTGTGAGCAAGGCTGCGGCGCCGGTGGCGGCCGCCCCGTCGTCGAGCTACGCAGCGGGAGACGGCGCCGCAGAAGGCGCCAAGTTTTGCTCGATCGACAACCCCGAGTGCGAGGCTTGCCAGTAAGGCCCTGTGGGGCTGGCTGCGGCGATTCGTTCGCCTGATCGCCGGCCCCGCCCGAGCCTGAACCAGGCAAACCCGACCGAACGAAGACCGGCCATGGTGGCGCGCTGCGCCGCCATGGCCCCATGCATACAGGAGTTACCCGCCATGCTGTCCTGGGACGACACCCCGCCGCGCCGCAACAGCCGCAAGCCGCCCGCCCGGCCGCACCTCAGCCCGCCGCACCGGTCCAAGCGCAATACAGTTTCGAGAGCGCCCCCGCCGTGGCCGACTACAACACCGCCAGCGTGCAATCGCACAGCAGCAGCCGCGTCAGCGCCGTCGACAAGCGCATCATCAACGGCGGCACCGACGTCAACCAACTGGTGCCGTTCAAGTACAAATGGGCCTGGGAGAAGTACCTGGCCACCTGCGCCAACCACTGGATGCCGCAGGAAATCAACATGCAGCGCGACATCGAGCTGTGGAAGAACCCGAACGGCCTGACCGAGGACGAGCGCCGCGTGGTCAAGCGCAACCTGGGCTTCTTCGTCACCGCCGACAGCCTGGCCGCC
Source organism: Chitinimonas koreensis (assembly GCF_014353015.1). Taxonomy (NCBI): domain Bacteria; kingdom Pseudomonadati; phylum Pseudomonadota; class Betaproteobacteria; order Neisseriales; family Chitinibacteraceae; genus Chitinimonas; species Chitinimonas koreensis. The sequence continues at coordinate 3,538,776 of NZ_CP060704.1, read as the reverse complement.
AACAACATCGTGCTCGGCACCTACCGCCACATCACCGCGCCCGAATGCCGCCAGTTCCTGCTGCGCCAGGCCTTCGAGGAGGCGATCCACACCCACGCCTACCAGTACATCGTGGAAAGCCTGGGTCTCGATGAAGCCGAGATCTTCAACGCCTACCACGAGATCAAGTCGATCCGCGACAAGGACGACTTCCTGATCCCGTTCATCGACGCGCTGACCAACCCGAACTTCAAGACCGGCACGCCGGCCGCGGACCAGCAGCTGCTCAAGTCGCTGATCGTGTTCGCCTGCATCATGGAAGGCATGTTCTTCTACGTCGGCTTCGTGCAGATCCTGTCGCTGGGCCGCCAGAACAAGATGACCGGCGCGGCCGAGCAATACCAGTACATCCTGCGCGACGAATCGATGCACTGTAACTTCGGCATCGACCTGATCAACACGATCAAGCTCGAGAACCCGCACCTGTGGACCGAGGAATTCAAGCAGAGCCTGGTCGCGCTGTTCCAGAAGGCGGTCGAGCTCGAATACGCCTACGCCGAGGACACCATGCCGCGCGGCGTGCTGGGGCTGAATGCTTCGATGTTCAAGGACTACCTGCGCTTCATCTGCAATCGGCGGATGCAGCAGATTGGGTTGGAGCCGATGTTCCCGGGGGCGACGAATCCGTTCCCTTGGATGAGTGAGATGATTGATTTGAAGAAGGAGAAGAACTTCTTCGAGACGCGGGTGATTGAGTATCAGTCGGGTGGGGCGTTGAGCTGGGATTAAATGTTTGTTCGTCGGGCGACAGATAATTTTTCATTTACGACGCATAATTTTTCATCCGACGACACACAGTTTTCATTCTTTTTAAAGAGGCCCCGCTGTCGCGGGGCTTACTTTTGTCCAGCAATAGCCGTTTGCCATTTCCAACGCATAATATTTTATCGAGGGACGCATGGTGCGCCAGCTGCATGTAATACATGACTTGCCCAATCTGGGAAAATTCAATCAATGAAAATAGGGCTTAAAGTCAAAATGCGGAGAGGTTTGGCATGGATTTTGTAAGTTACAGAAGTAGATTAACTAACTTCCTTCGCGATTGTTTGCATATTAAGCGTCAAAGTAGCCAAGCCCGCTCTTGCAAAGCGATACCTCATGTAAGAAGAAATTTCCTCCTCATGTGAAGATACAATTAGCTGGCGATCATTAAGCTCACAGCGAAGTAAGTCAGTAAGAGAGGCTATGTTAATCTCATCCAGTGATTGAGATGGGTCGTCAATCATTACTATTGGAACTCGGGAATACACTTTATTAAGTGAAAAGAAGAACGCTAAACTAAGCGCAGAAATCTGGCCGGAGCTCATGGAAAGAATTGCATCATGCCCAGAACTCTCGGCAGTAGAAAATCGCAGTTGTTTTCCATCGCGGCTCTCTATAAACAAACCAAGTCCACGCTGGTAGTTTTGTATAAGCCTTCCGCTGTAAATATGAAATATAAGCTCTATCTCGGAAATGGTTTGGTCGGAGTAGGATTTTTCAATCCTAATTAGTTCATTCTTGAGTTTGGTGATTTTTTCTTTGGCTGTTGTTGTGGCCATCCTTACTTTGCGAATGTTATTCAATTCCAAGATGCACTTGTTAAGCTCCTTGCTTTTCGACTCATTTGCTTTTAGGGAGATGTATTTTATTTTCCTATCGATTTCATTTGTCTCTAGAAGGTAGAAATCGCTTTCGCTCTTGAAGGCGTTATTAAGCGTAACTCTCCAATGTTCTGGTAAGGAGGCTAACTCCTGTTTCTTTTTGGAGCGAATTGTGGTGATTAATGTGGCTAGGCGTCTTTCGATCTCCGTCGGATCAACGCTGTATGTGTCTTGAACTATGTAATCGTTAGCTTCAAGTCGGATGATTAACTCTTGAATCTTGCTGATTTTTTCCTTGTGTTTTGTAAGTACTGAGTGCAATTCGGAATCATATGCTGCACTAGCTTTTGATAAATAGTCCCCATTTCGTTCAGCAAGAATTTCTATGGCTTTTGCTATAGTGTTTGAGGTTTCAAGTAGCTTTTTTCCGTCCGAGTTTAATGAGCTTTGAATGGATAAAGCCCTCTCTTCAATTGCATCTAATAGTGCTTGATGGGAGCCCCAGTCTGCTCCGCATAATGGGCAGTCTTTGTCATCTTTGACTAGTTTTTGATGCTCAGCAATAAGGCGCTCTTTTAGTCTTTCAATTTCAGCAGAAGCCGCCGTGCTTGATGTGGTTATCTTAATTAGTTCATCTCGCATTCTGATCTGATCATCAAGGCCTCTAAACTCGCGAGGATCCCAGTCTTGAATGCTTTCAAGTTCAGACAGCTTTATGGTCATCGCCCCCTTCAGTAGAATGCTTTTAGCAGAATTTAATAAATCGAGCGCATTCTTAGTCGTATCTAGTTCGTTCAGTTTGCCAATTGTCTTTCCCAGCTGAGCTACGACTTTCAGTAGCTCATTGTTATGTGCTATATATGATTCAATCTTGTCATTTTCCACTCTGATTTTGATGGCTTGCTTCAGTGGTATAAGCTCGGAAAGATTAAACAACTCGTTGAGATAGGCATCATGTATCTCTTTGGAGTAACTAGGAAATAATTCCTCTTTGTCCCATCCAGGCTGAGTGTCGCTAGTACTGAGCTGCTTATACTCTACGCCTTCTAGCCCTATTTCCAATAAAGTACGGAGAGAGTCACTGGTGCGCACCAGCTCTTGCTCTTTTGTCTCATGTGTCTTTGCTTTTTGGGTAAGTCCGCGCTCTACCTCCTTGCATCTGCTTATGACTGAATTGATTGCGGATGTATTAATTAGTCCCTCGAGCTCATCCTTTCTACGATCGACTTTTGTGGAAAATAAATACTCATTTTGCCCTTGCTCCAGGTAATTCAAGAATGAGTAGTTGGCTTGGAAGTTTTCACCAAATACTTCTTCTATGAAGCTTTCATCTCGAGCATTGTTTTCCGAAAAGTTGCTTGAGCTAAAATCCTCAAGTTGGTAGAGCGAAAATTGCGAGAATTTATCAGCTCTATTTGTATCTGTTCGACGAGCATTTGCGCGGGCATGCCTCGCTAAAACTAACTTTTCTTCATTGCATGTAAACTCCACTTTTATATATAGGTCATGATTGATTGATCTAATATTCCAATATAAGTTGTCTTGGTAATGGAGTTGGTTTAAGACCATTATTTTTGAGAAAAGACGCTTAACTCTCTCGATCTTTCCTGTGAATAGCAGTTCAAGTGCATCAAAAATACTGGTCTTGCCAAATCCATTGGGGCCATCCAGTGTTAGAAGTGATGCGCTATCTACATTCAAGCTTAGCTTTTTGAAAGCTTTAAAGCTTGCAATTTCAATTCGAGATATTTTCCAGTTCATGATTAACCAATGTCTCTATTAGGGTTTGAATTTCTAAATCGCGCTGAATTAATTCATACTGAGTCGTCAATTCCGAGTTGTCAACCGCTTCCTGTGCCTGAATTTTCAGCGGAACCAGTTCGCGCTTTTTGAATGGAAGTTGCAGGAAAGGCAACTTTATAAAAATTTTTGCTGCGATACTGTAAATTGACGGTGCCAAAGGGTCGCTTTTATATTCGTCGAATTTTTGTTTGTCAGATATCGTTTTTATGATGTCTGTGTAGCTTAGGTTATTTGTAATTTCCTCTTCGGATGCACTGTAATATAAGACGTATTTTTTATAGTGGTATGGATCTTCTTCGATGGAAAATATTGCATCCTCGATGGTTTTGAAGTCTGAAAGAGATTTAAGTTTGACGATGCATATCAAGTCACAGTTTTTTCTGAAGGCTGAATTGTTTAAAAAACTTTTTGGTGCATTCTGCGTAATTTCTATATTTAGCTCTTCAGGGCTTGGTAATTTTTCCATTTGGTGTAGGATGGAAAACCTGACGGATTCGCCATTCTCGCGAATATAGTATTGCGTCAACTCTCCCTTATCGATCAAAGAGAAGTGATTCTCTTCAAGGGCGGCATGTATTATATTACTGAGCATTTAGTTTTCTCTCGGCGTCATTTTTTGTAAGAACACTTATGTTAAGTGCTTTCGTTATTCGGTTTTCTCTGTTATCTTCTTTTGCAATTTTTTCAGGATCTACATTTACTGTTATTCCGGAGTCTATCGAAAAGGATTTCGCTGCGTGGCATGCAATTAAATTGCTGTATTCAAATAATATTTTTACCAGCGTTTCGTTGTTTGATAATTGATGCCTTATGTGCTCTGCGCATCTCTGACCTTCTTTATCGTTATTTATTGATATTGCCGTGGGTAAGTAAAATATTTTCTGATCATCTTTATAATGAGGTAGCTCACTAAAAATTGGTTCCACGCAAAGTGTATTGATGAGTTCGGAGTAGCGTTCGATATCCATTTGTTGAATTTTTGAGAAGTTCTCCGATGGTTTGACTATCTGACATAAGCGTTTTAAGTCATCTGATTCCAGCTTCTGTATATAATCAAACAAATCTCGTGCTCTCTGATATTGAACATCAGTCATTGATGGTAGGGCGTCGTCTAGCATCATCTCTAGGTGATCATAGAGTTCTTTCCGTAATTCAACGGCGAAGTACTCAACGTCAGTATATGGATTGTGATTTAGTAAGTCATTTATTATTTCGGTTGAACTAATTCTGCATTTATATGCGGCTTCATTTTCGGGCACGCCTTCAACTTGGTTTTTCTTGTGAATTTCTATGGCCTTTGAGTTGATCTTCTCTGACATCAAGCAGTAATTTAGCTTTACATTGTTTTCGCTTACTATTGAGTCCTTGTTTTTCTTGTTGCAGAATTCTTTAATTTTATTGATGATTAGCTGTTCTATTTCGCCAAGGCCGCAGTATTTTTTCTTGCCATATTCATAGAATTTGACAGTTTCTTTGCTGGTGGCGGTAAAATCAGAGGTGTCATCTATCTCTACGGAGATGTGAAAATACCGTTGAGTGCCTTGAATCCTATCACCAGATATTTCCCCTGATTTCTCTAGAGCTTTTTCGTATATTGAACGATAGTTCCCAACTTTAGCTTTTACTTGGTGAGTTGAAACTAATTTGTTTCTTTTGTAGATCGCAAAGTCATCGGTGCTATCTAGCTGCAGCTCAAAGTCCAGATCGCCTTCGTTCATAAGTGTCAGACTATGATATAGAGCAACTTTCCCTTGGTAGACAAAGCCACTCCAAGAGGAAATCGCACTTCCAGGGTAATTTTCTTCGCTCACTAATGACGCCTCCTACAATTGTCAGACATGGCTGCACAGTTTTGAACTAAACCTAAGCAGGGCTGGAGTTTGGTTGTTGATATCTTTAATGGCTACTACTGGCCAGAAATTTAAGTGCGGATATTTAGACTCGAAGTTCCTATTCCGTAAGCTTGATCTATGGATATCTGTATATTGATTCTTTCTTTAACGCTTTCAATGTGGCTTATTACCCCGATTGATTTTCCTAAGGAGTTTATTGCATCCAATGAATTTAGTGCAATCTCCAAAGAATTCTCATCAAGTGAGCCAAAACCTTCGTCTAGAAACAAAGAATCAATTGACGTCTTGTGACTAACTAAGTCAGCTAGTGCTAGTGCCAATGACAGGCTTACCAAAAAGCTCTCACCACCAGATAGCGTTCTAGTGTCTCTACGTACATCTGCTTGCCAGATGTCTATAATCTCCAGCTCTAATTCACCTGTCGATTTTCTCTGCAGTAAATACCTGCCATGCAGCCGTCCCAAATGCTGGTTAGCCAAATGCATCAAGTGGTCTAGCGTCAGCCCTTGGGCAAATTTGCGGAACTTGTCGCCTTCCTTAGAGCCGATCAGGCTATTGAGTCGCTGCCAGATATCCACGTCAGTATTTTGCGCGGCAATCTGCTCAAACAGAACGGCCTGATTGTCTCTGCGCTGTGTGTCGTCGCGTAACAGTGCCTGTTGCGCACCCTGTTCTGCGTAAATGGTTTGCCGTTGTGTATCCTGCGCTGTGATTTGTGTCTCTAGCTCGGCAAGGTCGAGCGGGGTGAGTGCTTGTTCTTGCAACTGGAGCAGCGCCGCAGCCGCTGTTTGCCGTACGGCTTGGCTGCGTTCGAGCGCTTGCTGTAGCTGTTGGCGCAAGGTGAGTAGCTGTTGGCGGGCTTCTGCGGGTAGCAGCGCTTGCGCGAAGGTGGCTTGGTCGGCAAAAGGGCTGTGCGCCAAAGCCGCTAACCAGGTGACTTTTGCGGCTTCGCCTAGTTGCAGCTGGTTTTGCCAATCTGCGGCCAATTGCGCTTCCTGGCCCTGCAAGGTTGCGATCTGCGATGTGAGTTGCTCGACTTGCGTGGCGAACTGCGCCAGCAGTGCTTCACTGGCTACGATGGTTGTTTCTTGCAGTGGCGCAGGTACGGCTAGTTTGTCCCAGCGTGTTTGCCATGCCTCTTTATGGCCGTTGGCTTGTTCGCTGCGCTGCTGCTGCTTTTGCAGGTTAATGGCTTGTTGTTGCAGTGCTTTCTGCTGCGCTTGCCAGCTTTGCCAGTCTTGCTGGCGGCTTTCCAGCCAGCTGGTCATATCATCGGTTGGGGCAAAGCCGGAAGCAGCAATGGCGGCGCTGAGGTCCTTGGCCGCTTGCTGCTGGGTTGCTGCATCCTTGGCAATTTGCTGCTCAAGCTCGTTAATGCGCTGGGCAGCTTGATCATGTGTTTGTTGCAGTAGTGCCAATTGCGCGTCTGCAGCTTGTCGCTGCGCAGCATGTGCTGCCTCGCTTTCGCGGGCTTTCATCAGGGCTTGCTGTGCCGTCTCGGCTTGCTCAAGGTTGGCTTTTAGCGTGGCTTCCTGCCGTGCCCTGTCTTCTAGCCCTTGCGCCAGCAAATCGGGCGCATGCCAAGCCGTTGCTGCTAGCCCTAGGGCGGGAGCTGCTGAATCCCACTTGGTTTGGATTTCTTGTTGGGTTTGAACCAGCCCGGTTAGTGCTTGCTGGTACTGCGCTAGGCAACCGGTTAGTTGATCGATCTCGCTTTTAATCGCCTGGCCAGCTTCTAGCGCCTGCTGCAGTGCCGTTTCTTTATCCTGAAGTGCGAGCGCGGTGGCCGATATATCGAGCTGCTGATAGCGATGAACACCGGGGTGTTCGGGCGAGCCGCACAGTGGGCATGCCTCACCGGGCTGCAAGGTCGCACGGTGGGCCTCCAGGCTCTGAATACGTTGCTCTTGTTCGAGCAGCTTGCGCTTGTCCTCTACCTGCTCTTTTCGCTGGCGATAGTCATTCCGGGCTGTATCCAAGGCGGCTTGCCGCTCCAGCAATTGCTGGTTAGCCGCCGCGATATCGCTTTCCTGCTCCTTGCATTGCTTGCTGATCCGGCGCAGTTGCTCGGCCACGGCGCTGATTTGTTGCCAGGCAATCACCTGTTCCTGTGTGCGTTGCCAGTGCTCACGCAGCGCTTGCAGTGTGCTGCCGTTCAACTGCTGCTTGAGTTGCTGCTCCGCAGCGGCGACGAGGTTTTGGCTTTCTGCATGGCGCGATTGCGCTTGCTGCTGGGTCTGACGTTGGTCAGCAATCTGTGCCGTGGCCTCGGCCTGGGTTTGGGCTTGCTTCTGCCGTTGTGCCTCAAGGGCCGAGATCGCTTGGCGGGCTTGCTCTAGCTGCCGATGTTCAACCTGCCAGCCATTTAGTTTTTCCCCAAAGCGGCGAAGTGGGCGTGTGCGGTCTGCCATGCTTCCAGCTGTTCGAGGCTGTCCTTTTGCGCGTGCCAGAGTTGTGCCTCGCGCTCGGCCAATCCATCTGCAACCAGCTTTGCCTGCCAGTGAGCGGTGATCGCTTGTTGTCGCGTGGAAGCCAGCGTTTCCCGAGCCGCGCTCAAGCCAGCTTGGGTGCGCTGCAGACGGTTGTCAGCGTCTTGCCAAGCTTCAAAGGTTGGACGGATCGCTTCTGCAGGCTCGCTGATTTCCAGCTGTTGTAGTTGTGGCTGTGCTGCTTGCAGTGCGCCGATGGCGGCGTCTTCCGCTTGCTTGGCACTCAGCGTGGCTTGTTCTGCTTGCGCCAGCTGCAGGCGCCATTGGCGCAGCTGTTGCAATTGTCCGAGTTCGCTTTGCAGTAAGGCCAATTGCTCCGTGAATTCGGCGATTTGCGTCTGCATCGCTTGGCGCTTGTCGTCGGGCAGCAGCTCTACACCGTCGGCTTTGGCCTTGAGTTGATCGAGCGCGTTCTTCGCATCGCGCGCCTGTTCAAACACACGCTGCGAAATCTGCCCGTAGATGTCGGTGCCGGTCAGCTCTTCCAGCAGTTCGGCCCGCTCGTTTGCATTGGCGTTCAGGAAGGCCGCAAAGCCACCTTGGGCCAGCATCATTGATTTGGTGAAGCGTCCAAAGTCGAGGCCAGTAATGGCTTCAATGCGCTTGAGTTTGTCGTTGCTGTGGTTCGTCAGGATGGTGCCATCACCATCTGCGAGCTCGACCTTGGGAGCCTGAAGTGCACCATCGGCTTTATCGCGTGCACGCCGCTGACTCCAGAATGCGCGGTAAATCTGCCCCTTCACTTCGAATTCCACCTCGGCTAGGCAGTCGGCCGTGTGCCGGGTCATGATTTCGTTCGAGGAGGCGGAGACGTTTTTGAGCCTTGGCGTCTCGTGATACAGCGCTAAACAGATGGCATCCAGCAGGGTGGACTTACCGGCCCCGGTTGGGCCAGTAATGGCAAATAACCCGTTGTCCTTGAAGGGAGGCTGGGTGAAATCGATCTTCCACTCACCCTTGAGCGAATTGAGGTTCTTCAGGCGCAGGGTGAGGATCTTCATGCCGACCCCTCGCGCAGCAGCGCCACAATGCCTTGGTAGCGCTGCTTGAGTTGCTGGGCCAACGCTTCAGGTAGCTCTTCCTGTTCCAGCCGTTTGGCAAAGACATCGTCCGGGCTGAGCTCATCCAGCGTGACCTTGGCCTCAGCGTGTAGCCGGGCAGCGACTTCGCTGCGATCTCGCCGAATGCGCAGCACTTCAACCGGCAAGCCTTCGGTCAAGGCTTGAATCCGTGGCTGTAGATCAGACAGATAGTCATCGCCTTTAACTGTGACCTCCAGCCACGTGGGATGCCCCGGCAGTGCTGATTCCGCTGCGGCCTGGATGGCTGGGCCGAGTTCTGCCAAGGTGCCTTTGACACTGGCAAGCGGCTGAAACAGGGGCACGGGGAGGGCGGTGACATGCTGCAAGCCCGTTTCGTCCAGATCCACCAGCAACACTTCTTTGCGCTGGCCGAGTTCATCAAAACTGAGCGGGATAGGCGAGCCGCAGTAGCGAATATGTTCCAGCCCCCCACCTTTTGGGGCCGATGGATATGGCCGAGTGCAATGTAGTCAGCTGGTGGGAATGCGGCGGTGGGGAAGGCCTCTAGCGATCCCACATAGATCTCGCGTACCGATTCACTGGCACTGGCACCTACTGTGGTCAGGTGGCCGGTGGCGACAATTGGCAAACGGGTCTCGTATTGAGTTCGGCGTGCTTCTGCTAGCGCATACAGCTGCTGGTAATGGGCGTGGATGGCCTCTTTCAGGCTCAGTTGCTTCTCTTCCGCGCTCTGTCCGGCTTGGCTCTGCATGACGTCGCGGGGGCGAATAAAGGGGATTGCGCACAGCAATGCGGCGGCTTGGCCTGCGCGATTCTTGAGAACGAGTAGCTGGCTTTCCAGCGAGTCGGCAACAGCGGGAATGACATGGGTGCCGAGGCGAGCCAACAAATGCTTGCTCTCGCCTAGCGTGGCCACCGAATCGTGATTGCCTGCAAGCACGACAAGCTGGGCACCTGTGTCGTGCAGGCTGACGATGAGCGCGTTGTAGATCTCCCGCGCGTAGCTGGGCGGTGCGCCGGTATCGAAGATGTCCCCAGCAATCAGAACCGCATCGACCTGATGCGCCTCGACCTGATCGACCAACCAGGCGACAAAGGCCTGATGCTCATCTTGTCGGGTCTTACCCATGAAGTGCTGGCCCAGATGCCAGTCGGATGTATGCAGTATGCGCATGCTTAAACCTGCACCGGCTGGGGCGCGATATACAAGGGAATGGATGGAACGAGGTATGCCAGGCATCGTGCGACGTGCACGGTGTGCTGCGCTGATTGGGCACATTGGGCGCTGATGGGGCCCGGTAGAAGCAAGGCGCGATTTGCCTGCATGGACATCCTCCCTACGCTAGCTCTGTCGGCTAATCATTAGTTAACGATCATAGATGCTGGCTGGGCTGTCTCCAAGCCTAGGAGATGCGTCATTCCCCGGATTTCCGGGGCTGGCAGCTTGAATAAAGTCGGGCGTCTAGATAGCAAACACCAGAATTTGAACAGCCATTTTTAGCGGCAGCCTAGAAAGGTGTGATGATAAAAAACTAATAACATCAAATACTTGAGGCTGATTTGACGTTCGGGTAAGTTTCTTTAGGAACTTCATAAATCGGAGGTCACGCACATGATTCGGACCACTACAGACGTGCTTGAGGAATTCCGTCTACGCGGGATCTCTGTTGCGGAATGGGCGCGTCATAACGGTTTCAATCCCACCTTGGTGTACCAGGTGTTGCGGTCGCGGCATGTCCCCACACGGGGCAGAGCCACCGTATTGCCGTTGCGCTGGGAATGAAGAGGGGACTTTTGGAACAGGACCTGAGCCTGATGAACCAGGTTGCTCAGTAGGGGGAAGCGACAAGACGCAGATCAAACACTGAACTGAACCCACAGACACAAACGGACCCTTTCGGGTCCGTCTGCGGTTGCGGTATCTGAAGACACTACAACTGGTTCGCACCCAAAGTGTCTTCCGAACGCAGCCCGTCGTCAAGTCACGCCCGTACTCCGGGCGGGCCGCGCTGATGCACGCCCTCCAGAGGCCTTGTCTGGCCGTGCTTTGGCGCGCTTTCTTCGGGAGACACTATGCTTTTGCAGCACGGTGCTGGCATACCTTGCCAGCAGTTACTTCACGCCTCGAATGAGGCTGCCCGGCCGATTCTGGCCCAGATTGATGCCGCGTTTCGGCATTCCCCACGGTCGCCAATACTCTGCATGGGGTGCGGCGTATCCACCAAGGTGCGCGTGGTCGGAGCACCTCGCTGTTCCCCAGCCGCAAATCGGGCGGTGCCATTCCGTTGGAGAGCAAGCTGGAGCTGGCCTACGCGGTCGTGCTGGAACGCTCGCCAGCGGTACTGCGCTATCGCACCCAGGCAGTTCACATCGCATTGCCGGCTGGCCAATCGGCGTTCCCCGATGTTCTGGTTGAGTTGGTAACGGGTGGTTTCGAACTGCACGAGGTCAAGCCATCAATAACCCATCTATCCCGAGCGTATCTGGACCGGTGTGAGCTGATCAGCAGCGTGTTGCATCCAGCGCAGGTGCCTTTTCGGCTGGTGGATGCGACGCAGCTTCCGAGTCGGAAGCACTTGGAATGGCTGCTGCAGCGCTACGTGCGCGGGCATCTGCAAATGTGGACACCCGCTCAAGTCCAATTGGGCGCGGAAGCGCTGACTGCATTTCAGCCAACTTCGCTTGCGCAGGCCCATCGCCATCTAATCGAAGCCGGCTTTCCGGCACAGTTGGCGGACTACTTGGCCTTCCATCGGCACTGGCATGCGCCGGAGGAAATCGAGCTGGAGGGTGCACTATGACTGCTACTGTCATCGACCCCAGGTCGGACTGCGCTTCGAGTTACATGGTGCCGAGTTTGAAGTCGTCTTCGTGGCTCGAGGCATGGTGCGTTATGCCGCCGCAGCGGGCGGTCATCAGCACAAAACGCCCTTGGCTCACTTCGCTGAACTCGTACAGCGTAACGAGATTAAGGTGAAGAGCGAGTCGGTGCGGCGTACCGTCCACGAGCACAATGCGCCGGCGCTGGTTCGCAAGCATCGCTATGTGGAGGCGGTGCTGCGCCAACTGTCACATCCGACAGCGCGCAAAGCACTCAATGCCGTGATCCAGCAGGTTGCTGCTGAGCTGAATGATCCAGCCCCACCTACAGACAGGGCTGTCATTTATTGGCTGCGGGCCTTTGAGTTGCACGGCGAACAGGGCTTGCTCAGGAAGAGGGGATCAGGCAACTACGCCTTGCAATTCGATCCCGAGATCGAGGTGCTTATCAATGAGGCGATACAGCAGATTTATTTAAAACCTGAGCGCTCCAGCGCGGTCGATATTCGCAGCTATGTGGTCGGCAAATTGGCTGAATCGGGCTTGTGCTCTGCATTCCACACCGATATTCGCGTGCCGACGCTACGCTCGATTCAACGCCGGCTCAAGCAGCTTGACCCTATGTCGTCGCCCGCGCCCAGCGCGGTGAGCTTGCCGCGAACCGGATAGCCCGTGCGGCAGGCAGAACACGTCGAGCAGGCGCGCTGCTCTCGGTTGTTGAATTGGATACCCACCAACTGGACATCCAGGTCGTCGATCCGGATAGCGGGGAGGTGCTGGGGCGGCCATATCTGACCTGCCTAATTGATGTGTGCACACGCGCCGTGGTGGGCATGCACATCAGCCTGTACCCGCCCAGTGCCGCGACCGCGTTAGCAGCGCTTCGCGACATGCTGACCCGGCCAAATCGCGGCCTGCCGGGCGGTGTTGCCATCCTCATCATTCCAGACAACGGCATCGAGTTTAAAAACAGTGCTTTCATCAGGGTGTGTGAAGCGCTGGCCATCATCATTTCGCCAGCACAAATCCGAGACCCGAACGGCAAGGCCCACATCGAGCGCTTCTTCTACATCTTGACCCGAGGGTGGTGCAGAAGCTGGCGGGGACGACCTTCTCGAACCCCGTAGCGCGGGGAGACTACGACTCGGCCAAGCACGCGTGCCTGACGCTGAACCAAGTGGCCGACTTGATCGAACAATGGGTCAACGAGGTCTACCACCAGACGGTCCATAGCCGCACTGGCCGCGCACCGATTCTGGCTTGGGAAGAGCAGGCCAAGGTGATCGCGCCCCTCTCGCTGTCGGCTGACGATGTCGATGTACTGGCGCGCCGCCCGGTGATGCGCACCGTCCAGCATGGCCGGGTACAGGTCGATGGCATTGAGTATTTCTCGCACGCTTTGGCGACGTTGCAGGCCCAAGGCATGGACCGGGTGACGGTGCTGGTTAACGATCTGAACCTGCACTCGGTGTTGATTCAACATCCTGCCGAAAAAGATACCTTCATCCTCGCTGAATCGACCGACCCCGAGTACACGGTCGGGCTCGATTGCTATATGCATGCCGAGTCGATGCGCATCAAAAAGTCGTTCTCACAGGCCGATCTCAAAAAGCTTGGCCCCAATGCGAATGCACTGGCTCGCGCTCGCTTGCTGGATGACATCCGCAGCGCCAGCCAAATCGGTAAAAAACGTCTCCGCAAGCTCACCAATGGCCAGCGGCGCGAGACCAATGCGCTGCAGCAGCAGACCCAGATAGCGGAAGCAAAACCACGCCGTCCAGCTGTGGCAGCGCCCAGTCCCGTCATCGCAACGCCCGAAGCGTACTTCATGGCACACACCACGACCGCCAAGGTGATCTATCTGCTGTCCGGGCTAATTCTGTTCTGCCTGGGCTACACCTTCCGCAAGCTGATCGTGGCTTTGGTGGCCCTGCTGGTCGTGGTGGGGATTTTCTTTTTGATGGGCGCAATCATCTGGCAATGGCTGAGTGCATGAGTGCAATCGCCAGAAGAAGAGAGGGGGCTGAATGTGATCTTGGTGATCGACCTGGAAGCAACATGCAGTAACGACGGTGCGATCCCGCCGCATGCGATGGAGATCATCGAGATCGGTGCGTGCTGGGCCGAGTCGAATGGCCGCGTCGTCGACCAGTTTCAGTCGTTCGTGCGCCCCATTGAACGCCCGGTGCTCACGGAGTTCTGCACTCAACTGACCGGTATCCGGCAGCAGGACATCGATGCCGCGCCGACCTTTGCCGAGATCAGCGAGGCGGTGAAGGCATTTGCTTTGCGACACGCCAAAGCCGAATCGGTGTGGATGAGCTGGGGTGCCTATGATCGCAAGCAGATCGATCTTGAGATCGCCCGTCATGGCATCGCCAACCCGCTTCCCTTACCTCACATCAACGCCAAAAAGCAGTTCACCAAGCTACAGCGCGTCGGCAAGGAAGTCGGCATGTCGCGCGCGCTGACCATTTGTGGGTTGGAATTGCAGGGTGCACATCATCGGGCCTTGGACGATGCGCTCAATATCGCTCGTATGCTGCCGTGGATCACCGGTGATCGATTGCTCAGGGATGAGCGTAGGGCAGCATGGCGACCGTACTGAAACCCATCCGGGCGGTGGTGTTCGATGTCTATGGCACCCTGGCGGAAATCCGGGATCGCCGCGCTCCATTCAAGCGGCTGCTATGCTATGCCGAGGAACAAGGACGGGAGCCGCAGGCCGATGATGCCGCGCTGGTCATGGCACAACGCGGCAGTCTCCCAGAGGTGGCTGCCCGACTCGGTGTTTCCCTGCCGGAAGATTTGCATCAGCAACTAGAAGCTGATCTGCAGGCAGAGCTATCGAGCATTCGATTGTTCGATGACGTCAACGGCACCTTGGCGACGCTGCGTGACCGTGGACTCAAGCTTGCGCTGTGCTTAAACCTTGCAGAGCCTTACGCTGCACCAATCGTGGCTTAGCTCGGCCTACCCCTCGACTGCTACGCCTGGAGCTTCGAAGTAGGGGCGATCAAGCCGGACCCGAGAATCTATGCCTATGTGCTGCAGCAGTTAGGCTGTGCAGCTGAAGAGGTGCTTTTTGTGGGTGATTCGGTCGAGGCAGATTTAGGTGGCCCGTGGAGCATTGGTATGCAAGCGTGCTTGATAAAGGGGCACAGAGGGAGTCGTCTGGAGCCACTATTTAGACACCTAGTTTGGCAGTACAGACAGGGTTAAATCGACATCAGCTCCGCTATGCTTTGTCCTTAGGACAAAGCATAGCGGAGCTGATTTTATTTGTCAAGATGGCCGGTTTGATAATTTATTTTACAGTATGTACAATCGTCGTCCTTAGGACGACGATTGTACATACTGTGGATGAGAAAACTCTTTCTGTCGTGGTTGACGCTGTGGCGGAGTGTCTGGCTGGCTGGGAGCGGCCAGTGGTCACCAGCTATGAGCTTAGTGCGCTGGTTTGCAGGGAGAGTCATGCGATGGGCTTGACGCCAGAGCTTCTGTCCTCTCTTTACAAGGCCGTTCTTAAGTGCATAGGTTCTTTCCGGTTGGTTTCTCCAAGTAAAGATTTTCTTCCTGGCACGGTCTTTCATCTGTTCGGCCGCACGAAGCCGTTGCCGATGGAGGTGGCGTGTGCCGTAGATCCTTTCGCCTATGTAACTCATTTGAGCGCGATGGAGGTTCATGGCATTACTGACCGCTTTTCTAAGATTCTTTATCTGACCACCCCGCCTAGTAAGGAATGGAAGGAGCAGGCTAAGGAGCGAATGTCTAAAGAGCTGGCTCAAAACTATGAAGCCCATCAGGCAGCAAAGTTGCCATCTCTGAAGTGGCAACTTCCTGAGCGGATAGAAGGCATGCGCGTAGAGTTGTTGCGGCGTTCAAGTCGAGGCGCATTCAAAACTATTGCCTCCCCCTCCATTAGGGTTGCTACTGTCGGGCGTACCTTTCTGGATATGGTACGCGAGCCAGATCACTGCGGTGGGATTCAGCATGTAATAGACATCTATCGAGAAAGCGCCTCCCGTTACTTGCCGCTTATTGTTGAAGAAATTGAGCGCCATGGTAAGTCTATAGAAAAAGTTAGGGCTGGCTTTCTCTTGGCTGAGGTTTGTGGTTTTAATCATCCCCGAATAGAAGGGTGGAAAATTAAAGCACAGCGGGGGGGGTCTCGCGTTCTTGATCCAAAGGGTGAGTATGCGTCTTTTTATTCGGATACTTGGAAGCTCTCTATAAATGTGCCTTCCTTGCAAAAGAATGAATTCGGCGAGGAATGGCTTTGAAACAGGTTAATATTGAACATTGGGTGTCGCAGGCTGCAAATGCCTCTGAGCGAGGTTTTCGAGAGGCTGTGCATATTATCTTAGATGCCATTGGACTTTCAGTTGACTTAAAAGCAAAAATGGTCATGAAAGGTGGTCTCCTCATGGCGATATGTTATGAAAGCTCGCGTCATACTCGAGATATCGATTTTTCCACAAATGAATCTTATACCGCTCTTGGTGCTGAGCAACTGATTGAAAAATTGGCCCAGCAGTTGGCAGTCGCGGAAGAGCATTTAAGTTACGGAACAGCTTGCCGTGTGCAGTCCTATAAAATTGAACCCAAGGGTGAGAATAAGACTCACCAAACTCTGGCGCTAAAAATTGGTTATGCCGATATAGGTAATGCTGGGGCAATGAAACGTCTTGCCGTTAAAAATTCTCCGCAAGTGGTTGAAATAGACTACAGCTACAACGAAGTGGTTTTTGAGTGTGAGTTCGTGCATCTGGACGGTGGTGCAACAATTAAGACTTATAGTCTACATAATGTAATAGCGGAAAAATTAAGATCCCTGTTGCAGCAGCCTATAAGAAAAAGAAATCGCCGCCAGGATGTGTACGATATTTGTTTTTTGCTTGATTCGGTGGGCGGGTTGAGTGAATCAGATTTGGCCCGCATTTTCGAAATACTCGTGGAATCATGTCGTAGTAAAGAGATCGAACCTGGACCGCGGTCGATGCACGATGAAGCGGTTATCTGCATGGCTAAGGAGGGGTACGACGATTTGAAGGCGGAGGTTAACGGGGAGCTGCCTTCTTTTGATGAGTCCATAAAGAAGGTCCAACAGCTCTATTGCTCACTGCCTTGGGGTAGGGCGTGAAAACTAGGAAGATGGACGATAATGACCATCGATTTTTCCACACTTGAAGCTCTGCGCATCCATCACCCTGCATGGCGGCTACTGCGTTCGGACCATGCGCCGCTGGTAGCAAGTTTTCTGCAGCGGGTGTTCGTGGCTCCCAACGTGCGGGTAATGGCTGCGGCTGACCTGGCTGAGGCGCTTGAGGATGAGCTATACGCCTTGCGCCTGCACTTGGGTGAAACTGCCTTCCCCAAGCCCGCACTGGAATATCTGAATGATTGGGCCGCGCCCGACAAGGGCTGGTTGCGCAAGTTCTACCGCCCCGGAACAGACGAGGCGCAGTTCGATTTGACGCCTGCCACCGAGAAGGCCATCGCTTGGCTGGCGCAGCTCAGCGAGCGGCAGTTCGTAGGAACCGAGTCGCGTTTACTCACGCTGTTCGACCTTCTCAAGCAGATGAGTCAAGGCAGCGAGGCCGATCCGGCTAAGCGCATTGCCGAGTTACACAAAAAACGCGATGAGATCGATGCCGAAATTGCCCGGGTGTTATCGGGCGATGTACCGCTACTAGACGATACGGCGGTAAAGGATCGCTTCCAGCAGTTCATGCAGGGCGCACGCGAGTTACTAACCGACTTCCGAGAAGTAGAGCATAACTTTCGCCAGTTGGATCGCCGCGTGCGCGAGCGTATCGCCCTATGGGAAGGCAGCAAGGGCGCGCTTCTGGAAGACATTATGGGCGAGCGCGATGCCATTGCTGATTCCGATCAGGGGAAGAGCTTTCGCGCCTTCTGGGATTTTCTGCTTTCCAGCCGGCGACAGGAAGAATTGACCGAGTTGCTGGATCGCGTGCTTGCACTGCCCGCTGTGGCGGACCTAAACCCTGATACCCGCACGCGCCGCGTGCACTACGACTGGATGGAGGCGGGCGAACATACTCAGCGCACCGTCGCTGCCTTGTCACAGCAATTGCGCCGCTTTCTGGATGATCAGGCTTGGCTGGAAAACCGCCGCATCATGGACATCCTGCATGGCATCGAGAGCAAGGCGCTGGCGCTTCGCGTTGAGTCTCCAACCGGCAATGTGATGGAAATGGCCGAGGCCAACGCAGAGATCGAGCTGGCGATGGAGCGGCCCATGTTCACCCCAGCTATCAAGCCAGTGATTGCCGATTTAGCGTTGCAAGCGGGTGATGAAGACATCGACCCTTCGGTTCTGTTCGATCAAGTGGTTGTCGATAAGGCGCGGCTACTGCGTCACATTCGGCATGCATTGCAGAACCGCGCGCAGATTACTTTAAGTGAGCTGGTGACTATCCAGCCTTTGCAACAGGGGCTAGCTGAGCTCGTCGCTTATTTGCAGTTAGGCGGCGACGCGTTCAATACCGTAGTAGATGAAGATACCCCCGAGCCTGTCAGCTGGCAGACTGCGGCTGCGGATGGTCACACTGTCATTCGAAGTGCACGACTACCACGTGTAATTTTCATGCGTTGAACAAAAACAAGAGCTAAAACAGGGATGGAAGAGGAATACTGGAATACAGCACCGACGGAGCAACCGACGGTTGCACCAAACGCTAACTTGTCAGTGTTGCTGATCGGTTTGCTCAAGGGCGTACTCTACCGAGACGGCGATGAACGCCAGTGGGCGGCACTGTTGAACTTGCAAGCACGTGTGCGTGATTACGTGGCGGTGCTGAACCTAGATTTGGTGTTGGACGAGGCAGAAGGCTATGCCTTCCTGAAAAGCCGCCCTGACCCTGTCGACGATGATGCGTCTCAGCGTTTACCACGTTTGGTGGCACGCCGCCCCTTGTCATTCTCTGTGAGTTTGTTGTTAGCACTGCTGCGCAAGAAACTGGCCGAGTTTGATGCGGGAGGTGGGGATACGCGGCTGGTGCTCTCTCGCGACGACATCGTGGAACTGGTGCGGGTGTTTCTGCCCGATGGCCCGAATGAAGCCAAGTTGATCGACCAGATTGAGACCACGATCAACAAGGTGGCCGAGCTGGGTTTTCTGCAAAAACTCAAAGCTGCCAGTGGCGCTGCGTCCGGGCCGGCGACATACGAGGTAAGGCGCATTCTGAAGGCCTTTGTCGACGCCCAATGGCTGGCCGAATTCGACGCACGCTTGGCCGTATACCAGTCTCAGCTTGCAGGTGTGACAAACACCAAGGAAGGAGCAGGCCATGACTGATCCGCAATCATTAGGCCTCGACTTCTGCTCGGATGACACCTTGTCGGGTTTTCGGCTCACTCGGCTGGAGGTGTTCAACTGGGGCACCTTCGACAGCCGTGTGTGGATGCTGCAACTGGATGGTAAGAATGGGCTGCTGACCGGTGATATCGGCTCGGGCAAGTCCACGCTGGTTGATGCCATCACCACCTTGCTGGTGCCTGCCAACCGGATCGCCTACAACAAGGCTGCGGGGGCGGACAGCAGGGAAAGAACGCTGCGATCCTACGTGCTCGGGCATTACAAATCCGAGCGCAATGAAGTTACTGGCGCAGCCAAGCCGGTGAGCCTGCGTGACCACAACAACTACTCCGTCATTCTCGGTGTATTTCACAATGCAGGATACGACCAGACGGTGACGCTGGCCCAGGTGTTCTGGATGAAGGAAGCGCAGGGGCAACCAGCGCGGTTCTTTTTGGGGGTGGAGCGTGCGCTTTCCATTGCAGCCGACTTCGCACATTTCGGGTCAGACATTGCCCAACTGCGCAAGAAGCTGCGCGGGCTGGGTGCTGAATTGCAGGATAGCTTTCCACCCTATGCGGCCTGGTTCCGCAGGCGCTTTGGCATTGAAAACGATCAGGCACTGGAGTTGTTCCACCAAACGGTATCGATGAAGTCAGTGGGCAATCTGACGGATTTCGTGCGCAGCCATATGCTCGAACCTTTTGAGGTGGGACCCCGCCTGCAGGCCTTGATCGGGCACTTTGATGACCTCAATCGTGCCCATCAAGCTGTACTGAAAGCCCAGCAGCAGGTTGAGTTGCTCACGCCGTTAATCGCGGACTGCGGCCGCCACAGCAGTTTGGCGGCGGAGGTCGACGATTTGCGGTGTTGCCGAGATAGTCTGCGCTCCCATTTCGCGGGCCTGAAACTTGGCCTGATCGACAAACGTTTGGGTTTACTCGTGGAAGAGTGGGAGCGTGTGGATGCTCAAGTGCAAAAACTCGATGGAGCACATGAGGATCAAAGTCAGCGGATTGAAGAGCTGAAGCAGGCCATCAATCAGAATGGCGGTGACAGGCTGGAACGTCTTGCTCTCGAGATTCGCAAAAAGGAGCAATTGAGGGATACGCGCAAGACCAAGGCCGTTCGTTATGCTGAGTTGGCCGATGTACTTGGCGAGCCGCAGGCAACAGACGCTGTCACCTTTGCCACGCAGCGTGGCAAATATCAAAGCTGGCGCGAAGAGGCACGTAACCGCGATGCCGATCTGCAAAACATCTTAACTGAACACGGCGTGACATTGCGCCAGGGCAGACTGGAGCACGAGCAACAAAGCGCCGAAATAGATAGCCTCAAGCGTCGGCGCAGCAACATTGACGACCAGCAAATTCAAATCCGCGCCGCAATGTGTGCGGCGCTGGGATTGAACGTGGAAGACATGCCGTTCGCTGGTGAATTGATCCAGGTTCGCGAGGACGAGCGCGATTGGGAAGGTGCTGCCGAACGTTTGCTGCGCGGTTTTGGGCTAGCGCTACTGGTGCCGGATGCGCATTACAAGAATGTGGCCGAATGGGTGGATGGAGCTCAGTTGCGTGGCCGCCTGGTGTACTTCCATGTGCGATCCCGTAAGTCCGTTGAACTCTCAGACCTACATCGTGATTCTTTGGTCCGCAAGCTGGCCATTAAGCCAGACTCACCGCACTACGATTGGCTGGAGCGCGAACTTGCTCATCGGTTTGATGTGGCATGCTGCGCCACGCAAGAGCAGTTTCGCCGCGAGACGCGTGCCATTACGCGCGCGGGCCAGATTAAGGACCCGAGTGGCCGGCACGAAAAAGATGATCGCCACCGCATCGATGATCGAAGTCGTTATGTATTGGGCTGGAGCAACAACGCCAAGATTGCAGCATTGGAGGCCAAGCGCCGCCAACTTGAAACTCAGCTCGGTGAGGTCGGCGGTCAAGTTGCTGCTATCCAGAAAGAGCGTGATGGACTTAGCAGCCGTCTCGACGCGCTGACTCGTCTTGAGGAGTTTACGGTCTTCGAGGAGCTGGATTGGGCTAGTGTCGCTACTGAGATAGCACAACTAGTCGATGAGCGCAGTCGGCTGGAATCAGCGTCGGATGTGCTCAAACAGCTGAATGACAACCTGCGTACCTTGCAGAGAGCGCAGAAAGAAACATGGGAAGAACTGCAGGCCGCGCGTGAAAAGCGCGCCAAGGTGGACCAGCGACGCTCTGATGCGCAAGAGCTTCGACAGCAAACTGCCGAGCTGCTGCAGGACGTTGTGATTGACGATGCATGGTTGGCAAAGCTCGAAGCTATACGCGCCGAAGTGTTGGGAGAACACCAACTTACGGTTGAGTCCTGCGACAACCGCGAGCAGGACGTGCGCACATGGTTGCAGGCACGAATTGACGCAGAAGACCTGAAGCTCAAACGTCTGGCTGAGAAGATCATCAAAGCCATGGCTTCATTTAAGGAGGCGTTCAAGCTGGAGACGGCTGAGATGGATGCCAGCCTCGAAGCGTCATTTGAGTATGAAAATCTACTGTCGCAGTTGAATAGCGACGACCTGCCACGCTTTGTCGCGCGCTTCAAGGAATTGCTCAACGTCAATACCATTAACGAAATTGCCAACTTCAATGCCCAGCTGGCGCGGGAGCGCGAAACCATCAAGGAGCGCATCGCGCACATTAACAAATCGTTAGGCGAAATCGACTACAACCCCGGCCGCTACATCGTGCTGGAATCCCAGGCCAGCCCCGATGCCGAGATCCGCGACTTTCAACAAGAACTACGTGCGTGCACAGAGGGGGCCGTCACGGGCTCGGATGATGCTCAGTATTCCGAGTCAAAGTTCTTGCAGGTCAAGGCCATCATTGACCGTTTCCGTGGCCGCGAAGGCTTATCTGAACAGGACCGCCGCTGGACAGCGAAGGTCACCGATGTGCGTAACTGGTTCCTTTTCGCCGCGAGTGAACGCTGGCGAGAGGACAACAGCGAGCATGAGCATTACTCAGACTCCGGCGGCAAGTCGGGCGGACAAAAAGAGAAACTGGCCTACACCATTTTGGCTGCCAGTTTGGCCTACCAGTTTGGTTTGGAGTGGGGGGCGGTCCGTTCTCGCTCCTTCCGCTTCGTGGTAATTGATGAGGCCTTCGGACGTGGTTCGGATGAGTCCGCCCAATATGGCTTGAAGCTGTTCCGGCAACTCAATCTGCAATTACTGATCGTGACGCCGCTTCAGAAAATTCACATTATCGAACCCTATGTGTCCAGCGTCGGTTTCGTGCACAACGAGGGCGGACGGGCATCCAAGCTGCGCAACCTTTCCATTGAGGAATATCGTGCTCAGAAAACGCTAATTACGCAGTCAGCGACGGAGCCGATGCAATGACGTGGTCTGGTCCAAAGGAGCTAAAGGCACAGTTGATACGTCTTTGGGAGCGAGGGGAGCTGCTACGGGATGTTGTATCAGGCAATTCCCGCTTTCCGTTACGCCTTACGCTTAAAGGACCAGGGTCGGCGGATATTACTGATCATTTTGAAGCTGTGCGGGCATGGGTTGCAGAACTCATGGCGATTGATGCGGTTCGCGTGGATTGGCAGGAGGTTCGCCACAGAGTTCAAGGCGTGCAAAGGTTGCCTTCAAGTGTATGGGTGGACACCGTTGAGGCTGCAGTGCACTGGTTGGGCAAGTGCCATGAATGGCAGCTTTTTGAAGCAATTGTTTCCGAAACAAGAAAGTGCCAGCCGGCTTTATTACCGTGGTTGGAAAAAAAGCCTTTGCAGGCCCTGACGTTTGCAGAAGATTGGTCGAAACTCTTGGCGGTGGTGGCGTGGATAGAGGCGCATCCACGTCCTGGAATTTACCTGCGCCAAGTCGACATATCTGGAGTACACACCAAGTTCATCGAAGCACATCGTGCTGTGCTTACCGATCTGCTTGATCTTGTATTGCCTGCAGATGCAGTGAGTTACTCAAAATCAGGTGTCAATCAGTTTGCTGGCCGTTACGGCTTTTTGGACAAGCCGACCCGAATCCGTTTCCGGGTGCTTGATCCCAGAGTACAAGCCATTTGTGGGATGGAGTGTCCAGATATTGCATTGGATGCGGAGAGCTTCAGCCGCCTTCAACTGCCGGTACGACGGGTGTTTATCACCGAGAACGAGATCAACTTTCTTGCCTTTCCGCGCGTAGAAGAATCTATCGTCATTTTTGGTGCTGGCTACGGCTGGGAGACACTGGCATGTGGAAAATGGCTCAACGATTGTACCGTGTATTACTGGGGTGATATCGATACCCATGGGTTTGCCATTCTCAATCAACTGCGGGGCCACTTTGCCCATGTTGTCTCGTTTCTGATGGATCGAGAAACGCTGGATACACACAAAGTAGTCTGGGGTAAAGAGGACAGTCCGTCGACAGTAGACTTGGCACGACTGACCGCTGACGAGCGAGCGCTGTATGACGATCTGCGTGATAACCGTATTCACCCGACACTGCGGTTAGAGCAGGAGCAGATAGGCTTCAATTGGGTGAGTAGTCGGCTCAGCCAACTTCTTGGTGCGTCGTTTCTTTACTAGCAAGCTGAGCAGGTCAATATCCGATTGGGCATCGAAGTTTTCTACAGCTGTAGGCGGTGTCGTATCGACCGTTGGTGTTACGGGTATGGTTGATGTCACCGTTGACGCGAGTGTTCTCGAGAGAAAGGGCGAATACGGTATCGATACCGTATCTAGCCCGAGTAAATTGCGCTAGCCTAGTCGGCCTTCAACTCATAGCTGGTACTACGTCCCCCTGACTCTGAGCGTTGCAGCACACCTTGCTCAAGTAGCTCGTTGATATCCCGCAGTGCGGTATCGGAAGAGCACTTCGCCAGCGTGGCCCACTTGCTGGTGGTGAGCTTGCCTTCAAACCCATCCAGTAGGCGGTTGAGTACCTTGATCTGGCGTGCGTTCAAGGGAGTGCCTTGCTGCCGCTGCCAGAATCGGGCCTTGACCAGCACGGCATCCAGCATCCCATGGGCGTGGTTTACCGCTTCACCCAGCATCTGGAAGAACCACAGCAGCCACTCGGTGACATCCAGCGTGCCTTTCTGCGTGCGTTCCAGCATATCGTAGTAAGCCTTGCGCTCGCGCTGGATCTGCGCGGACAAGCTATAGAACCGCTGTGGGCTGCCATCAGCACGGGCCAGCAGCAGATCACCAATAGCACGGGCAATGCGGCCGTTGCCATCATCGAACGGATGCAAGGTAACAAACCACAGATGGCCCAGTCCGGCGCGGATCAAGGCCGGCTCCGTGGCCTTGGGGTCATTCATCCAGGATAGAAAGCGCTCCATTTCTGATGCAAGGTACTCCGCAGGCGGCGCTTCGTAATGCACCTTTTGGCGCCCGACTGGACCTGACACCACTTGCATAGGCCCATGGGCGTCATCCCGCCATATACCGGTGCTGATCTTGCTAAGACCGGAATACCCAGTTGGAAACAGCGCCGCATGCCATGCGAAGAGGCGTTCTGTGGTGAGTGGGCGAGCACTGTTGCTCGTGGCGTCGAGCACCATATCCACGACACCCTCAACGTGGCGATCAACGGGTGCGAGAGAGCCGATGTCCACCCCTAGACGGCGAGCGATGGAAGAACGTACCGAAGCGACGTTCAGGTGTTCGCCCTCGATCTCGCTGGTTTTGAGGACGTCATCCGTCAGCGCAGCCAAGCAGGCCTCGTCGCGCAGACCAAAGCCTATGTCGGCTAATCGACCTAAGAGCAGCCCTTGAGCATGACTGACCCGCGCCATTGGCTCAGCCAACGCTGCGAGATCGTAGCGCCAGCGGGGCCAGTCGGAAGCCTGCCAAATGTAGAGATAATCGCCGCTATTCATGCGGTGATTATGGTGGTCATTCACCGCGTAGGCAAGCCATTCACCGCAAAAACAGCGTCGAATGAAGGTGGCGCGTCGCAATGATGGGGCTTCCAGATATATTGGGCTTTGCTGATGCAAGGTGCTTGAATACACTGGTTCTAAGCATTAGAAGACTGACTTAAGGTGAAAACTTATAAGTCGCACTTGAGGAGGGCCCAGACGGCCCGTGTGGAAATGACGTCAGGGGTATGCGCATGGCAGAAATCGCAATGGATTCCCAAGGGAAACCAGTCGAAGAGCAATCAGAAGCGGCTCAGCAAGAGGTCGTTCGTGAACTGAAAATCGAGGCAGCACTCGCGGCCAAGCTGAACTTAGCTGACTTCCAAAACGCTGTCCCTCTCATTCGAGAGCTTCGCGTCGTCAGCACGTTGGAGCAGGATTCGAAAGCGCTCGAAGTAGTTCTCGAAGCGATCCCCGCCTTTGTAAAGCCACGAACTTGGCGCTTAGACTCGGTCGGCGCAGGCCAGACCTATCGACTACAAGATCTAGATGTTCAGCTAGACGGTGTTTTGTTTAGTCGCTTGACCGAGGCTGAGCAGGCAACGGTAACAATCACCCTCCGGCACGTTGAGGCTCAAGCTCCCGATCAGCCTGCCACGGTGAGCAAGACGGTAGAGCTGCTGCCCCGAAATCAATGGGGTGGCATTGCATACATGCCGGATATGGTTGCGGCATTCGTCCAGCCGAACGAGCCAGCGATTGACCGTCTGTTGAAGAAGGCGGCTGACGTACTGAGAGAGCACGGAAAAGATGCCGCCCTGGATGGATACAAGGGCGGGGCAAAGCGAGCCTGGGAGCTTGCATCGGCGATTTGGGGTGCAGTTGTGGCCATGAAGCTCGACTATGCGCTGCCGCCAGCAAGCTTTGAGCACACTGGTCAGAAGATTCGTTCTTCTGGGCAGATTGCCGACTCTGGGCTTGCCACCTGTCTCGATCTTACGTTGCTGTTTTGCTCCGCCATCGAGCAGGCAGGGCTAAACCCCATTCTCATATTTACGCGAGGACACGCTTTCGCCGGCGTATGGCTAAAGGCGGAAGAGTTCTCAACAGCGGTCGTTGATGATGTGACCGCATTGCGTAAACGGGTAAAGCTTAAGGAGTTAGTGCTTTTCGAGACGACGCTCGTTACGCAGCGTCCGCCCGTAAGTTTTCTGTACGCCACTGAGCATGGCGCAGGCCAGATCGCAGAAGAAAAAGCAGAGTCTTTTGAGCTGGCGGTTGATGTTCGTCGAGCGCGGCTCCAACGTATCAAGCCCCTTGCAAGTACTGACGCTCAAGTTGTCGCAGCACAGACAGAAACACCTGAATCAAGCGGGGTGGCGCCTTTTGAGGAGGCGCCTGAACTGCCGGATGAGGATGATGACATTCAGGATGTTGCGTCCTTGGATCCCAAGGATCGTTTGGCGCGCTGGCAACGCAAACTGCTTGATCTCTCTCTCCGTAACAATCTGCTGAATTTTAGGGCCGGAAAGAAATCCTTGAAGCTGGAGGCTCCGGACCCTGGCGCGCTTGAGGATTTGGTCGCAGATGGGAAAGAAATTAAGTTACTGACTCGCCCCGATCTGATGGACGGCTCCGACCTTCGAGACCAAGCCATCCATGAAAGTCGCGAGCGTGAGAATCTTCGCAGGGCACATGCACTGGATGCGCTTAAACGGCGAGAAGTTTTTGTCGGGCTTGCTCAGGAAGAGTTGGATGTTCGTCTGGTTGAGCTGTATCGAGCAGCAAGAACGACTTTGCAAGAGGGTGGCGCAAACACGCTATTCCTGGCGCTCGGCTTCCTGAACTGGACTCGAGATGACAAACCCGATCACAAGTATCGGGCGCCCCTCATCCTCATTCCCGTTACGCTGCAACGTAAAAGTGTCCGATCTGGATTTACCCTGACACTTCACGACGACGAGCCTCGCTTTAACCCAACGCTCGTCGAGATGTTGCGACAAGACTTTAAGCTCGAGCTCGGCATCAAAGAGGGAGAGCTAGATCGTGATGAGTCGGGATTGGATATCGCCAAGATTTGGCGAACTGTTTCTGCAGCCATTAAAGATATCAAGGGTTGGGAGGTTTCAGAGGACGTGGTGCTATCCATGTTCTCATTTGCCAAATACCTGATGTGGGTTGACCTGGTACAGCGCACTGATCAGCTAAGGCTCAACCCTGTCGTCAAGCATCTCATCGATACGCCCCGTGATCCCTATGCGGGACATGCCAGTTTCCCGAGTCCCAAAACGTTGGATCGTGATTTTGGGCCGGAACACACCTTCTGCCCCTTGCCCGCTGACTCCTCTCAGCTATCGGCAGTAATGGCGGCTGCTAGAGGCAAAGACTTCGTCCTTATTGGTCCACCTGGTACGGGTAAAAGCCAGACGATTTCCAATCTCATCGCCCAATGCCTTGCAGAAGGTAAACGGGTTCTATTTGTCTCGGAGAAGATTGCCGCACTGGACGTAGTGTATCGACGACTTCGTGAGGTGAAATTGGGCGAGTTCTGCCTAGAGCTGCATTCCAGCAAAGCCCGAAAACTTGACGTCTTGGCTCAGCTAAAAACATCGTGGGAGGCGCAAGGCGTGATCGATGCTGATGCCTGGAAGGCAGAAGCCGAGCGACTGAAGACCTTGCGCGAACAGCTGAACGGTTATGTTGAGCGCCTGCATCATCGGCATAGCAATGGTCGTAGCATCTATGAGGCCATCGGTATAGTCGTTGAGGGTGTTGATGTCCCCGTTGTAGGGCTTTCCTGGTCGTCTCACGCAGCGCATAGCGTGAAGGACACTGACACATTAAGAGACGTGGTTGATCGCCTTGAGGTAAACGCTTCGGCTGTTGGTCAACAAGCGTTGGCATCAGGGCCGCTCTCGCCGATTCAGAACGGCGACTGGTCGCCAACCTGGCAACAGGCACTGATCGATGCAGCAAAGGCGGTGATTCCCATTGCCGAAAACGTCCGTTCGGCCGCGCTGAGTTTTCTCGACGTCATTGTCCTTTCTGCTGTGGTTCTAACCAAGCGGCCGCGTGCTGCATTGGCTGCGCTCTCTCGTGCTTTGCCTCAAGCAGCAGGGAAAGACTGGAGATTTGTATTCCGACCTGACGCAAAGGTGATTTCAGAGCGACTTCAGGAGGGGAGCAAACTACTCGTAGAGCACGATGCACTGACAAAGCAACTGTCCTCTGGGTGGCCAGTTACGTTAACTGCAAATGTGGAAGCGGCGCTGGGCGTGTTGGCACAGCGACGCGAAGTCCATAGCGCGCTCGCATTACCCTGGCCACGTGAAACACAAGATGGTCTGCGTAAAGGCATTGACCTGTTTGAACAGATTGGCAAGTTGGAGAAAAGACTATCCGTACGTTACACGGACGGTATTGAGCAGCTAAACGTGTACCAACTGCAGCGCGAATTCGCAAAGGCTGAGCAGTCTCTTTGGCCAATGTCTTGGCTTGGGAAGCGGAAGGTGCGGCAAGCGCTTGAGGCATTGGTCGCAGGGCAAGGCGAGCCCAATGTCTCAGATGACTTGGCTGCGCTTGTTGGTATCCGAGATACCCGAAGTGAGATTGCAAAACTAGATATTGGTCCTGAAGTAGTTGGACTATGGCAGGGATTGAAATCCAGACCTGAGCATTTGCGTGCCGCTTTAAAGCTTCAAGATGCGTTGAAAGCGGCCCGTGAACGTGGGACATGGTCCGACGATGGGTTGGACGTGCTGGCTGCAGGACGAGCGGGCGAGGGACTTGCACTTGAAGTGCAAAAGCTTAGAAAGCTGGCCGAGCTCGATCAAGCAGTCAATGAATTCACCGGACTGGAAACGCAGACGGATGGGCTTTGGAAAGGTTTTGATACCAACGCATCTGCCTTGCAGGCGGCGCTTCAGTTTGCCAAGCGACTGGAAGTGATTCGTCCATGTGGCTATTTGGAGGAGGATATCCCCGAAGTTGCACAGGGCATCTGCGGTCAGCGCTTTTACCAAGACCACACGACATTACGCCTCCGCGCTTCAGTCGAAAGTAAGCTCAAAGCTTTTTCAGAGCTAAAAGACGCGACTGGCGGGCTCTGGCGTGATCTCGAAACGGATATCCATGAGGTGGACAGGGCTGTTAGTTTTCAGGGGGCAATCGCTACCGCGATTGCTAATCTCGCGGCAGGCCCTGCAGACATTCCGAGCATCTCTTCTGCGCTTCAACATCTGGTCGTTAATGGTAATGCACTGCTCGATCACGACGGTCCCGTCGTGGCGGCTGGTCAGAAGTACATGGTCGCTTGGTCCAAGCTTCAGCCGGCTATCGATCAATTAGCACAGCAAGGTAGTTTTTCAGAGCAAGGGCATGCTGATTTTAGTGAGACCGATCTTGCCTCCTTGCTTACTCATTGCAATGCGATTCTCCAGCAGGAAACAAAGCTGAATGCGTGGTGCGCATGGAGGAAAGTCAGGCAACAAGCGGTTTCTATTGGCTTAGAGCCTTTGGTAGCCAGCATAGAAGCTAAAAGGGTAGAGCTCGGCACTATTCGTACCGCTTTTGAGACGAACTACTGCCGTTGGTGGTTGAATGCCGTCGTGGACAATGAACCGGTAATTCGAACCTTCGTTTCTGCGGAGCATGAGAAACGCATCGCTGATTTCCGTCGCCTTGATGAGAAGTTCACTGAGTTAACCCGCGCCTGGGTGCGTGCGAGTTTGTGTTCTGGTCTTCCTTCTCAAGACGATGTCACGCGAAATTCTGAGTGGGGTTTGCTGCGCCGAGAGATCACCAAGAAGCGCGGACATTTGCCACTGCGCGAACTCATCAGCGGCATTCCATCTGCACTGACCAAGCTCACTCCTTGCTTGTTGATGAGCCCGCTCTCAATTGCCCAGTTCCTCGCGCCAGATACTGAGCAATTTGATGTCGTGGTATTCGACGAGGCCTCTCAGATTGCAGTCTGGGATGCAATTGGTGCAATTGCTCGTGGTAAGCAAGTGGTGATGGTGGGTGATCCCAAGCAATTGCCCCCACAGCCTTCTTCGATAGGGCGGAATCTTCCTCCGATGATGAAGATGTTGAAGGCGAGATGGAGAGCATTCTCGATGAGTGCCTTGGTGCCAACTTGCCAACTCTCAATTTGTCTTGGCATTACCGAAGCCGTAATGAAAGCCTTATCGCATTCTCAAACCATCGCTACTACGGCGGTGGCTTGGTCACGTTCCCGTCACCGGTAACTGAAGATCGTGCGGTGAGTTTTCATTTCACCAACGGGGTGTATGAGAAGGGCGGCGCGAGAATCAACAAACCGGAAGCTAAGGCGCTGGTTGCGGACATTGTCGCTCGCCTTAAGTCTCCAGGATTCCGTGAGTCTGAGCTGACTATCGGTGTCGTGACGTTTAATACCGAGCAACAAAAGCTCATCGAAGATTTACTTGATGAAGAGCGGCGGAAGGATCCCTCTCTAGAGCCGTATTTCTCGGAGGCTGAGCTTGAACCTTTGTTCGTCAAGAATTTGGAAAGTGTTCAAGGTGATGAGCGGGACATCATGTACTTCTCGATTACATACGGCCCAGACCCGAGCGGTGCGGTGTCAATGAATTTTGGACCGATGAACCGTGACGGCGGTGAGCGCCGTTTGAACGTAGCTATCACACGAGCTCGCCAAGAACTGCGAGTGTTCTCCAGCCTCAAGTCGGAGCAGATGGATTTGTCCCGCACTCAGGCGCACGGTGTCCGAGACTTGAAGCACTTCCTGGAGTTTGCGGAGAGAGGTCCCGGGCGCTGGCAGAAGTTACACGCGGTAGCTTGGGAGACTTTGAGAGCCCCTTTGAGGAGGCCGTAGCAGCAGCGTTGGCCGCGCGGGGTTGGGAATTGCATACCCAAGTCGGTGCATCTGCGTTCCGTGTTGATCTCGGGGTGGTTCATCCAGATGCGCGTGGCACGTACTTGACGGGTCTTGAGTGTGATGGCGCAACTTACCACCGCTCCGCCACTGCTAGAGACCGAGACAAATTGCGGGAGCAAGTCCTCAGAGGTCTTGGCTGGGAGATCTTGCGCGTATGGTCGACGGATTGGTGGGTGGATAGACCGGGCACGCTAGATCGTTTGGATCAGCAGTTGAAGACATTGCTGGCGTCAAGCCGAGCACGGCGTGCGCTCGAAGAAGAAAGGGAGGCCGCAAAGCAGGCTGCTGACGCCGCAATCGCTAAGGTAAATAGCCCCACTGTTTCCAGCGATGCGCAAAAGCCGGCATCAAGCGATCCCACTACAAGTAAGCTGCCCTTGGGCGAGGCCCATGCAGAAGAACAGTATGCTCGCAATGCAGCTGCAAAAGCGGTAGGAAGTGCGAGCCGTCCACAGATGGCATTTGTAGAGACAGACCTTTCTCATTTCGCAACAACTACGAACGCTGATGCTTTTTTTGACCTGTCATACGAGCCTGTACTGGCCGAGATGATCGCGCTGATCGTCGCGACAGAAGGACCAGTCCTTGATGCGGTGTTGGCGCGCCGGATCAGCAGAGCTCATGGATGGCAGCGCACGGGAAGCAGGATCGTGGAGCGCGTAGAGGAAGTTGCCCGCAAGTGCTGCAAAACATCTGAAGAAGAGGTTGGTACTTTCTACTGGCCCGAAACAACGGCTCCAGGCTCGACGGTATTGTGGCGGCCACCGGCCGACGAGCAGCAGCGGGCGATTGACGAGGTTTGCGCCGAAGAGCTTCGATCCCTTGCCACCCTAGTGTTTGATCCGACCAAAGGTGAAGAGTGGACGCTGGTGCAGATGGCAAGACAGCTTGGGCTCATGAAACTTCGGGCAGCTAGTCGCCCACGACTGGAGGCCGCAATCCGTGCGATAACTGCTTGAGCGGAAAGTGGCGGCACATAATGTAGAGGACGGTGACGCGAGTGAAAAATTATGCGTCGTATTCTGCTGGCAATGAAAAATTGTGTGTCGCCATCTCGCAGAGGTGGATGTCGTTCTTGTGGCTAAGGTACTGATTTTTATAGTGTGCGAATGAAAAATTGTCTGTCGCCCGATGTTGTCTGATTTGAAAAGCCTTGCATATGCAAGGCTTTTTATTTGGAGATTTTACAAGTGCTGCTCAATGTGGGGTATGGGGATTATTCTGTTTGTATGTGCAGTTTCCCTAAGAAGCTGCTGCATTGCAAGTCCTCCTATAATGGGCCAAGCGCTACAGTCAATATGCTCCCAACGTATCGGCTTGGCTACGATTCGAACCTTATGTGGGACGCGCCCCCATCTTTCTATTCCGGGTGCTTCGTAGCCTGAATTTAAAGCTCCGCGCAGCTATGAAAATTTTAAGAGATGAGCATTGAATGCATTATCTGCTTGGGATGGAAGAATTATTCTAATAGGCAGAATACGAGCGATAGCCCATTGGAAGAGATCGGATGAGCACGTATTCTTGTTGTGACGCTTCAAATGCTCTTGAAATCGACGTTTCAAATTTATGCTTTGACCTACATAGCAAGCTTTCTCTTGATCCTTTTGAGCGACTAGCGCATAGACCCAGTAATTATCAAAGTGCTTCTCAAGGGGCTATCCGTCGTTTTTTACTCATCTATTTTTATCCTTGGGAGGAGAATGGTTACTCATCAATACTTGACGAAAATGATTTAGGCTCGTACTGTCCAGTGAACGCTACGGAACAGCTCGGATGGCGAGTCGGCGCCTAGTTAACCACAGAAGGTTTCAAATTTAAGGAGGATGCTGTGGCAGAAACAATCAATATTGGTGATATTGCTGTTAAGATTTCAAAGGATATATTTAAACATTTCTTATGGGAAGCCCATTCGAAGAGGGATGATAATTTTGAATGCTCGAATTCAGAGCATAAGGGAGATGGGGGACGAGCAAATCGACTCATCCAGGCGATGTGGTATTCATTTATAGGGATCCATATCTAGGGAAAAATATCTATCTTCATACTGACTTGAAGAGCTATGCGAAGGATTCGCTTACATCAACCGCACTTCGTAAAGCTTTTAAGTCGCTTTGTATGACTATAGATTGTGCTAGGAACTCATCCAAATGGCGTGAGAAATACTCTGTTGATAATGCGGAACCGCATGAGGTCCGGGGTTTATTATTCATGCATAATCATGACAATGGCTACGATAAGCCATTTTATGAAGTGATAGATAAGATCGATCTCTTTGCGTTGCCAATTTCGCCGGGAGCTATATTGCATTATTTTGGTCCCAGGGATATTCAGCGGCTCTATAATATAGCTAACGATATGCTTCGATTGAAGGCTGAGAATGAACTACCTAAGGAGTATACATTTTATTATCCTGATTTGGTAATGACTCGGCGTCAGGGAGATGTATGGCAACAGCCTGCAACAATTGAAGCATTGACAAGTCCATACCTCATAATCAAACACGACTCCGTTGAGGACTGTAATAAAGGCTATCTGATTTATTATAATGCGCCAGCGAAGGATTCAGAGGAGTTCGAATATTTTCTCGACAGTCTCTCTCGTTATCAAATGTTAGAGTCGGGAGAGAATATTAGAATTCGTGTTACACGTGAAGATGCACCGAATGACCTGAAGAGCATTTTTCACTTGGCAAAGAAAAGGTACGTTAAAGCGTGGGGTTTGATCCTGCACGGGAACTGATTCTAAACAAGATTGAAATTGATCGAATTGCTAGCGTAACTAGTACCTACAATCCAGGTGATTTGGGGTGGCGAGAATGAGAAAAAGCACACATGGTCCTTCGCTCTATTATGCAACTGATAAGAATGTTTTTGATGCGCTAAATCAGCATAAGGTTGATGTTCCTACAGTCCTGAAGCTTTTTGAGAGAAGAAATATTGTTATAGGGAAGAAAACACCTCGAGAGGATTTGGCCCGTTATTTTTCCAGGTTAACTCATGATTATTATGATCATCGAGCGATTGCATCTCGTTTGGGCGTCGTGCCTAGACGTGAACGTATTACTACGATGGATGTGATTGGCACAAGTAGTACTGATGAGCTACTCAGTACTGATGAGTTACTCATTGCAATCGAACAGTTGAAAGTAGAGATGGAAAGCGCTGGTGATGTGGTACAAATTACTCGTCACGAAGAAAAACTAACTGTTGAGGTTCAATATTCAACAGTTGATTATAAGAGGAGCGAGTTTGCGCAAGTGCAAGTTCGTGATGGGATTATTGAGTTTGAAAAAACTGAGAAAGGATTTGTAGTTAGAAATACGCACAATGATTTTTTAGAGCAAGCTCGAGACTCCCTTCTCGGGAAGGTGGAGAAAGTGATTGATGCGCCATTGTCGAGGGTTGCGGTATCATTGTTTGATATTCCTTCAGTAAAATTAAGATCGAAGTTTTTTCATGAATTGGCTATGTCTTTGCCTGGTTACAGTAGACGCGATGTAACTGATGTGTATGTATATAAGCCCAAACCAGACCAAGATTTAAAGGATGGGGAAGATACTAATGAAGAAGATGAGGGTGCGCACATTGAACGCGTCTTTTTACGAGGGAGTGGTGTATCTCGGTCTCAACTTCTTAATGAATTATTGGATGAGGATGACTATTACATCGTTAAGATGGGATGGCTGGCAACCGAGGCAATGAATGATGGTCATGTTTATGACATTGAAGCAGTTTTTGCTAATCCAAAGGACTGTACTGGTTTTTCGTTTATTTTGAGTGGCGTATTTCCTCTGGAAAATGGGAAGATTTCTTCACGAAAGCGTACACCAACTAAAGAAGAGATCGATAAGATTTCTCGTGTTATTGAGGCAAGGGCGCGATCCTTAATCTCTTCTCTTAAAGAGGAATATAATATCCTGGATGCTGGGGGGTGTAATGCAAACAAGATATCGTTGGTACTATATTCGTATTCCCAGTGGTGCCGGTGATCTAAGTAAGCTAATCGGGGCAGTGCCCTTCACCGCTGGAGTGGGCTTTGGATTTGCTCTTGCTGAGAGTGAGTTTGGTTTGCCTAGATTTCGCTTTTTTTGGCGCACCAATGTTATTGTTACTAAGTTGGAAGAGGATGGGTTCCGGCTTATGAGCTGGTATCAAGTATAAGCTTTACGGATTTTGCACTCATAAGTGCCGATGGTGGCCTCTATTTAAGAGTCGAAAATCCAGGGAGAAATATTCGTGACTTATTAAATTCTCTTGAGGAATTGGTTGGGCTGGGATTCACAGTAAAGCCAATAACCTTTAATGGCGGCAAAGTAACTAGCCTCTTTGAACAAGTGGGTGCAAGTAAATTGGTTGGTTTAAAGGTGGTTGGCGCTGTAATTAAGGATGATGTGGTTGCACGTATGGAATTTGCATCTAAGCAAGGTATGGTTGTTGAGAATATGAATTTACTTGATGGGGTGAATTATAAGATTGAATCTGCTGTGTTTGAGGTGATATATGAAGGGATTCGAGGGCAGGTTTCATTTGGATCTACTGGGTTGGTAAAAATAAGTGGGAAGATAACGCCTAAGTTAGTGAATTTGATTGAAATGGATTTGTCGGACTTTTTATAGTTGAGTTGTACTCTTTCTATATGACTTTTGCATTTCTATGTATCAATTTACGCCATGAACATTACCCTCGACCACCTCCCCACCCGCAAACGCGACCAACTCCAAACCGCTGTCGAGATCATCCGCGAGCAGCTCCAGCCCGACCTGATCATCCTGTTCGGCAGCTACGCACGCGGTGACTGGGTCGAGGTGCCGGAGCCGGGGACGCCGTTCTATCGCTACCAGAGCGATTTCGACCTGATGCTGGTGGTGCGAAACGATCACGAAGTGCGGCGGATGCGGCGCAAGGAGTCGATCCGCAAGGTGCTGCGCGGGCAGGTGGGGACGCCGGTCAGCCTGATCTACGAGGACATCCACCACGTCAACGCCTGCCTCGCCAAGGCGCGCTACTTCTACGTCGACATCTACAAGGAAGGCATCGTCCTTCACGACAACGGCAAGCTGAAGCTCGATAAGCCAAAGGAGCTGACGTCGGCCGAACGGCGTGTGCTGGCCCAGGAGGCTCTGGAGCAATACATGACCAGGGCCGACGAATTCTTCGTGACCTACGAAGTGATGCGGGACCGAAGCGCCTATGCGACCGCGGCCTTCCTGCTCCACCAAGCCTGCGAACGTCTCTACTGCTGCATCCTGCTGGTCTACACCCACTACAAGCCGCGCACCCACGATCTGGAAGACCTTGGCGACATGGTCCACGCGATCGATCCGCGCTACCTGCCGGTCTTCCCGACCGGCCAGCCCGAAGAGGTGCGCCGCTTCGAACTGCTGCGCGACGCCTACGTCGACGGCCGCTACGACGCCAACTACCGCATCACGGCCGAGGAGCTGGCCTGGCTGGCCGAACGCGTGCAACTGCTGCGCGCGCTGGCCGAGCAGCATTGCCCCGAGACGATCGCCGGATTCGTCGATCGGGCGGAATAGGGCGCCACTGCGGGCACTAGCGGCACATGAAAAAGGGACGCGCAATCGCGTCCCTTTTGTTCGTATGCCATGCCGGCCAATATCCCCGCCTCACAGCGACCGCAAGAAAGCCAACAAAGCCTCCCGATCCTGCATCGACAAAGCCTCGAACCGCTGCCGGCTCCGCGTCGCCTCGCCGCCGTGCCACAGGATCGCCTCCTGCAGCGTGCGCGCGCGGCCGTCGTGCAGGTAGCCGACCTTCTTCTCGTCCTCCTGCACCTTGGCGGTATAGCCGATGCCCCACAGCGGCGGCGTCCGCCACTGGCGGCCGCTGGCCTTGCCTTCCGGCAGGTGGTCCGCCAGCCCGTCGCCCATGTCGTGCAGCAGCAGGTCGGTATAGGGCCGGATGGTCTGGTTGCGCAGCTCGGCGAACGGATGATTGTTGCCGGTCTTCATCTCGGCCGTGTGGCAGGCGGTGCAGTTGGCGCTGGCGAACAGGCGCCGGCCGGCCTGCACCTGGGCGGCGTTGACGTTGTGCTCGGGCAGCGGGGCGACACCGCGCGGGAAGCCGCTCGGCAGGCTGCGCTGGGCCGGCACGGCCAGCAGGGCCAGGTAGTCGATCACCTTGCGCAGTTCCTCCTCGCTCACGCCGGGCTCGCGCGCGCCGCCGCGGCAGTCGGCCACGCCGGCGTGGCACGACTTGCGCGGGTAGACCGGCGAGGTGACCGACATGTCGTGCAGCAGCGCCGAGGCGACCTGGCTGCGCAGGCTGGCCTGGGCGGCCTTCCAGCCGAAGCGGCCCAGCCGCACCTGGCCGGTTTCCGGGTCGAACACGTAATTGGCGGTGCCCTTGATGCCGTCGGCGTCCGGCGTGCTGCGGGCACGGGCAAGGATGTCGGCCTCGGGCACGGCTTCCAGCAGGCCGGCGCCGATCATCGGCTGGGCGCTGCGCAGCGAGTACAGCTCCGGCACCGGCCCTTCGAAGCCCAGCCTGGGCTTGCGCAGCTCGACCCGCGTGCCGTCGGCGAGCTGGACGGTGCGCGTTTCGAAGCCGGCGACGCGGACGCCGGTACCCCAGTCCTGCGGCGTGCCGGCGGCGGACTTGGCGTTCATCTGCACGCTGGCGCCGTACAGCGCATGCGGGTAGAGCCTGCCGTCCTTGCCCAGTTGCGCGGTGCGGACGCTCATGCCGTCCAGCCGCTGGTTGAGGTCGACCGGCGCCGTGCTGCGGCCGTTGTTGGTATGGCAGCTCACGCAGCGGGCCTGGTTGAAGAAGGGGCCGGCCTTGCCCTTGGCCGCGGTGTAGTCGTCGTTGCCGTTCTCCTTGTGCTTGCCGGTGAAGAAGTCGGTATGGATCAGCCGGCGGCCTTCGACGAAGCGCTGCATGTTCTGCATGCCGGCGTGGTTGTGCGGCTGCTGGAACATGAAGGCGCCGTTGTCGGAGTAGTTGTACGACACCGAGCCCTCGCCGCCGGACAGCGTCTCGGCCGGCAGCGGCGCGTTCATCAGCCGCGGCTGCACGCCGTAGGACGGGCGCAGGCCGACGCCGACCACGTAGGTCCATTCGCCGGCGTAGTAGCGGATGCCGCCGCTGTCGCCGATGGCCTGCATCACTTCCTTGGTCGAGAAGAAGGAGGGCGAGACCTCGATGACGTCGCCGACCGCCAGCGGCCGGCCCGGCACGTGCTTGCCGTTGGGCAGGCCGTCGGCGCCGATGTCGCCGTGGCCGGGGTAGCCGTCCACCGTCAGGCTGCAGCCGTTGTTCAGCACGTTGGCGTTGAGCAGCTTGCCGTTGGGCGGGTAGGCCACCGGCGGGCAGAGCTTGAGGCTCTTGTCGGCCAGCTCGCCCGGCGCCATCCAGCCGTAGCCGGTGACGCCGGGCCGGTCGAAGGCGCGGAACCAGGCCACGCCGCCGGGCAGCTGGGCCTGCGGGAAGTACTGGTTGACCCGCAGCCGGGGCCGGGTCACGCCGGCGACGCGGCTGTCGTCGACGATCTCGAAGCCCCAGGTGCGGTTCTTGAAGTATTGCGGCACGAAGGTCAGGAAGTTGCCCGGCCCCTTGTCGACCGCGTTGCCCTGCGCGTCGACGGTCTCGTTCGGCCCGTAGCCGGCCTCGTTCCACTCCTCGCCGCGCTCGCGGCCGTGGCGGGCCAGGCCGCGCACGCCGAAGCGCGTCACCAGCGTGCCGTCGGGCAGGCTGAACTGCAGCGTCTCGACCGGCGGCTGCGGCTTGTGCAGCGGCACGATCGCCTCGTTGCCGACCGGGTTGACGTAGGCCACCGGCGTGCGCAGCGGCAGGGTGTTGGCGGGGCCGGGCGCGCGCACTTCGATCTCGAACAGCGAGTAGCCGTACTGGGTGGCGCGCTTCACGCCCAAGAGGCGCAGATAGCGGCCCTTGGCGCGCAGGTTGAGCAGCTCCTCGGTGCCGCCCTTGCCCTCGTACACATGCCGCACCGGGGTCCATTTCGCGCCGTCTTCGGAGGTCTGGATCTCGTATTCCAGGCCGTAGGCGTTCTCCCACACCAGCTTGAGGGCGCCGATCTCGCGGCTCGCGCCGAAGTCCAGCTGCAGCCAGGCGTCGTTCTGCGCCTTGCTGGCCCAGCGGGTGGCGAGGTTGCCGTCGATCGCCTGGCCGGCGCCGAGGCCGCCGTTCTCGGTCGGCGACGAGGTCGCCTTGACGGGCACCAGCACCGCGCCGGGCTCGCCGGGCTGGGTCGGGACCGGCGTGGTCGGCGGGACCGGCGTCGGGGTGGGGACCGGGGTCGGCGTCGGGCTGGCCGGCGAGCCGGCATAGGCCTGGATCTCGAGGATGGAATAGCCGTACTGGGTGGCGCGCTTGAGGCCGTTCACGCGCAGGTAGCGGCCGCTGGCGTTCAGGTCGCGCAGGTTCTCGACGCCGCCGGCGCTGCCGCTGATGGTCCGCACGGTGGTCCAGGCGCTGCCGTCGTTCGAGACCTGGAGCTGGTAGCTCTGGGCGTGGGCGTTCTCCCAGTCGATCTGCACGCGGCTGATGGCCACGATCTTGCCGTAGTCCAGCGTCAGCGATTGCGCATCGCTGAAGGCGCTGCCCCAGCGGGTGTCGAGCTTGCCGTCGATCGCCTTGCCGGCGCCGAGGTCGCCGCGCTCCTGGCTGCTGGCGCTGGCGGCCACCGGGACCAGCGCGGTTTCGGCCGCGGTGGCCTGGGCGTTCTGCGGCGCGCCGGCGGCGGCGACCTTGGCCTGGACCGGCGGCGCAGCCGCCGCATCCGGGGGCTGGGCGGCGTCGTCACCGCCGCCGCTACAGGCCGTCAGGCCCTGGGCCAGCGCAAGGGCCAGCAGCGTCGGCTTGCCGACGCTTGTCCACAGGTTCGAAATTTGCATCTCCATACTCCTCCGATTCGGCGCCATAAGGGTTCCAGGGGTGGCGGCCCTGGTGGCGTATCAGTCGAGCATAGAGCAGTTCTATGACATCGAATTATCTATTCAGCGTTCTCTGATGAAGTAAAAATACCGTTGTGTTGTTGCGTGGGTGCTGGGTCGTGGTGTGAGATGAACTTCGGACAACTCCGCCTTATGTGCTGATGGCAATCGCTTTGGGTTGAGCATCGACGCTGGCGATGTAGTCGCGTGGCAGCACTGGCTACGTACAAGGGTCGCCATGAAGAGGGATTTATCCCTTTAAGTCCCTAACCGCCGAGTCGCACGCGATCCTTCTCCCGCGCGCGGGAGAAGGTGGCCCGGAGGGCCGGATGAGGGCTGTTCTTCGTAGAACCAACCCTCACCCTACGCCGGGCGCCCCTCCCCGTTTCTGCATGGCAGAAACGGGTGCCTCTCCCGTGCACGGGAGCGGGGCTAATTGGCTCTCGGTGTGCTTAGGGACTTATGTAAGTCCCCATTGAAAAGGGACGCACAATCGCGTCCCTTTCGTTTGCAGGCACTGCCGCGCCGCGGTCAGCCCGGAATATCGGGCTCCACCAGCGTCGCCAGCTGCGCCAGCGATTCCTGCCAGCCCAGGTAGCACATCTCGACCGGGATCACTTCCGGCAGCCCGCTCTGCTCGATGTTCAGCTCGGTCCCGCACGACACGGCCTTCAGCGTCACCGTGACCAGGATCTCGCCCGGCAGGTTCGGGTCGTCGAACTTGTCGGTGTACTGGATCAGCTCGCCGGGCACCAGCTTCAGGTACTGCCCGCCGAAGGAATGCGCCTGGCCGGTCGAGAAGTTCTCGAACGACATCCGGAAGCTGCCGCCCACTGTCGGCTCGAGGTGGTCGACCGTGCAGGTGAAGCCGTAGGGCGGCAGCCACTTGGCCATCGCGGCCGCGTCGAGGAAGGCGCGGTAGAGCTTCTCGGGTTTGGTGCGCAGCACGCGGTGGAGGCGGACGGTTCCGGTTGCCATGTTGAAACTCCTGTCGTGGGGGATGGGATTCGATCGATCCGGTGGTGATCGCTGCGCGATGCTTCTGCGCCATGTGCCGCTCGCAACCGGTCGAGGCCGGCGTTCGCGTGGCGACCCGCGTCCGGATGGCTAGGGGGATGGACTTCGCGAGCCGGGGATCGTGCGCGCGGCCGGGCTTGGATCGGCTCGACGGTCTGCGGTTCGAATGTCGTTCAGTGCTAATGCACCGCATAGGGAAAATCAAGCCGGGCCGGCTCGAGTCGCCGTCACGTCACGGCTCCGACCATATGGCTGCGTGGCCCGGCCTATCGCCGGAGATGAGTTCGGCCCCGCTCTCGAATGAGCCGGATCGAACCTGCTGGGCTTTGCTGGGCGACCGGTGCTTCAATACACTTTTCGAACGGGCAGGAAGGCCGGTCTGGTGCCTACGAGCCGCATTCCGGGGAGGGCCCTCGATGGCCTTTGCCCATGATGAATCCAACGTGATGACAGGGCATGGTCGAGATGGCATTGGATTGCCGCAGAAATCCGACCGGGCAGACGATGAGGCTGGTGCGCGAGGGCTGTCACCGATGACCCTCGACTTCGCTACCCTCGACGCGCTGCGCACCCACCACCCCGCCTGGAGGTTGCTGTGCTCGGACCATGCCCCGCTGGTGGCGAGCTTTCTGCACCGCGTCTTCATCGCACCCAATATGCGCGTGGCGGCGGCCGCGGATCTGGCCGAATCGCTCGAGGACGAGCTGTACGCCCTGCGCCTGCAATTGGGCGAGACGGCCTTCCCTAAGCCCGCGCTCGATTACCTGAACGATTGGGCAGCTGCCGACAAGGGCTGGCTGCGCAAGTTCTACAAGCCGGGTACCGACGAAGCGCAGTTCGACTTGACGCCTGCCACCGAGAAAGCCATCGCCTGGCTGGCGCAACTGTCGGAACGGCAGTTCGTCGGGACGGAGTCGCGCCTGCTCACGCTGTTCGATTTGCTCAAGCAGATGAGCGAGGGCAGCGAGGCCGATCCGGCCCGGCGCATCGCCGATCTGCACCGCAAGCGCGACGAGATCGATGCCGAGATCTCGCGGGTGCTGGCCGGCGATATGCCGTTGCTGGACGACACGGCCATCAAGGACCGCTTCCAGCAATTCATGCAGGGTGCGCGCGAGCTGCTCGCCGATTTTCGCGAGGTCGAGCACAACTTCCGCCAGTTGGATCGCCGGGTGCGCGAGCGCATCGCCCTGTGGGAAGGCAGCAAGGGGATGCTGCTGGAAGAGATCATGGGCGAGCGCGATGCCATCGCCGACTCTGATCAAGGCAAGAGCTTCCGCGCTTTCTGGGATTTCCTGCTGTCCAGCCGGCGGCAGGAGGAATTGACCGGGCTGCTGGAACAGGTGCTGGCCTTGCCGGCCGTGGCCTCGCTGCAACCCGATGCCCGTACGCGCCGCATGCATTACGACTGGATGGAAGCCGGCGAGCACACCCAGCGCACCGTGGCTGCCCTGTCGCAGCAGCTGCGCCGCTTCCTGGACGACCAGGCCTGGCTGGAGAACCGCCGCATCATGGACATCCTGCACGGCATCGAAAGCAAGGCTCTCGCATTGCGCGAGGCATCGCCCGCAGGCCAGGTCATGGAGATGGCCCAAGCGCAGGCCGATATCGAACTGGCGATGGAACGGCCCTTGTTCACGCCGGCCACGAAGCCGGTGATCGCCGGCCTGGCCTTGCTGGCGGGCGACGAGGAGATCGATGCCGGTGCCTTGTTCGAGCAGGTGGTGGTGGACAAGATGCGGCTGATCCGCCATATCCGCCAGGCCTTGCAGGACAAGGCGCAGATCACCTTGCGGGAGCTGGTGGACGGCCAGCCGCTGGAGCAAGGACTGGCCGAGCTGGTGACCTATCTGCAATTGGGCAGCGACGTCTTCGCCACCGTCGTCGTCGAAGAGGTGCCGGAACCCATCCAATGGTCGGCGCCGGATAGCGACGGCGAATCCGTCGTCCGTTCCGCCCACTTGCCCCGGCTCGTTTTCATGCGCTGAACCCGGGAAATCAGAACATAAAGGATCCTATCCGGATGGAAGAGGAATATGCCGGCGTGCCGGCACCGGCGCCCGATCTGTCGGCACTGCTGATCGGCTTGCTCAAGGGTGTGCTCTACCGCGAGAGCGACGAGCGCAGCTGGGGGCGCTGCTGAACCTGCAGTCCCGGGTGCGCGACTACGTGGCCGTGCTGAACCTCGAGCTGGTGCTGGACGAAGCGGAGGGGTATGCCTTCCTCAAGAGCCGGCCCGAGCCGCCGGACGACGATCCGGCGCCGCGCCTGCCGCGCCTGATCGCACGGCGGCCCCTGTCGTTTCCGGTCAGCCTGTTGCTGGCCCTGTTGCGCAAGAAGCTCGCCGAGTTCGATGCCGGCGGCGGCGACACCCGGCTGGTCCTGAGCCGCGACGAGATCGTGGAACTGGTCCGGGTGTTCCTGCCCGAGGGTCCCAACGAAGCCAGGCTGATCGACCAGATCGAGACCGTCGTCAACAAGACGGTGGAACTGGGTTTCCTGCACCGGCTCAAGCCGGCCGGTGGCGCTGCCGCGGGGCCGGCCAGCTTCGAGGTGCGCCGCATCCTGAAGGCCTTCGTCGACGCGCAATGGCTGGCCGATTTCGACGCCCGGCTGGCGGCATACCGGTCCGCGCTGTCGGGCGCCGGCTCCGGCAAGGAGGCGCGCGATGCATGAGGCGCCGTCGTTCGACCTGGACTTTGCGGTTGACGATGCATTGTCCGGCTTTCGCCTGGTCCGGCTGGAAGTGCTCAACTGGGGCACTTTCGACGGCCGGGTGTGGACCCTGCAACTGGACGGCAGGAACGGGCTGCTCACCGGCGACATCGGCTCGGGCAAGTCCACGCTGGTCGACGCCATCACCACCCTGCTGGTGCCGGCCCAGCGCATCGCCTACAACAAGGCCGCCGGCGCCGACAGCCGCGAGCGCACCTTGCGCTCCTACGTGCTCGGGCATTACAAGTCCGAGCGCAACGAGGTGACCGGGACGGCCAAGCCCGTGTCCTTGCGCGACCACAACAGCTATTCGGTCATCCTCGGGGTATTCCACAACGCGGGTTACGACCAGACCGTGAGCCTGGCCCAGGTGTTCTGGATGAAGGACGCCCAGGGCCAGCCCGCCCGGTTCTTCCTGGGGCGGAGCGAGGGCTGGCCATCGCCGCCGATTTCGCCGACTTCGGCAGCGACATCGCCGCCTTGCGCAAGAAGCTGCGCGGAGCGGGCGCCGAATTGCACGACAGCTTTCCGCCCTACGCCGCCTGGTTCCGCCGCCGTTTCGGCATCGAGAACGACCAGGCGCTGGAGCTGTTCCACCAGACGGTATCGATGAAATCGGTGGGCAATCTCACCGATTTCGTGCGCAGCCACATGCTGGAGCCGTTCGAGGTCGCGCCGCGCGTGCAGGCCCTGATCGGGCATTTCGACGATCTCAACCGCGCCCATCAGGCGGTGCTCAAGGCGCAACGGCAGGTGGAACTGCTGACGCCGCTGGTGGCCGACGGCAAGCGCCACGGCGAGCTGTTGATCGAGGTCGACCGGCTGCGCCACTGCCGCGACAGCCTGCGCGTGCATTTCGCCGGTTTGAAGCATGGCTTGCTGGTCAAGCGCCTGGGTCTGCTGAATGACGAACTGGGCAAGGTCGATGGCCAGGTCGGCAGGCTGGATGCCAGCCGCGAGGAGCAAAGCCTCCGGATCGACGGGCTCAGGCAGGCGATCAGCGACAATGGCGGCGACCGGCTGGAACGGCTGGCGGTCGACATCGGCAGGAAGGGGCAGGTGCGCGATGCGCGCCGCATCAAGGCGACGCGCTACGACGAACTGGCGACCGTGCTGGGGGAGGCGGTCGTCGCCGACGACGAGGCCTTCGCCGCGCAGCGGGAGCGCTTCAAGATCTGGCGCGACGACGTCGAGAACCGGGAAGCCGACCTGCAGAACGAGCTGACCGATCACACCGTGACCCTGCGCCAGGGCAAGTCGGAGCACGATCAACTGACGGCCGAAATCGACAGCTTGAAGAAGCGGCGCAGCAATATCGACGATCAGCAGGTCCGGATTCGAACCGAGTTGTGCGCGGC
Organism: Chitinimonas koreensis; assembly: GCF_014353015.1. Classification (NCBI taxonomy): domain Bacteria; kingdom Pseudomonadati; phylum Pseudomonadota; class Betaproteobacteria; order Neisseriales; family Chitinibacteraceae; genus Chitinimonas; species Chitinimonas koreensis. Next base: position 3,494,049 of record NZ_CP060704.1, on the reverse strand, counting down.
GCTGGGCTTGAAGACCGAGGACATGCCGTTCGCCGGCGAACTGATCCAGGTCCGTGAAGACGAGCGCGACTGGGAAGGCGCGGCCGAGCGCCTGCTGCGCGGCTTCGGCCTGGCGCTGCTGGTGCCCGATGCGCACTACAAGGCCGTGGCCGGATGGGTGGACGACAGCCACCTGCAGGGGCGCCTGGTCTATTTCCACGTCCGGCCGCGCAAGTCCGACGCGTTGCCGGAGCTGCATCGGGATTCCCTGGTGCGCAAGCTGGCCGTCAAGCCCGATTCGCCCTATTACGACTGGCTGGAGCAGGAGCTCGCCAAGCGTTTCGACGTGGCCTGCTGCGCCACCCAGGAGCAGTTCCGCCGGGAGCAGCGCGCCATCACCCGCGCGGGCCAGATCAAGGATCCGACCGGCCGGCACGAGAAGGACGATCGCCGCCGCATCGACGATCGCAGCCGCTATGTGCTGGGCTGGAGCAACGACGCCAAGATCGCCGCGCTGGAGGGGAAGCGCCGGCTGCTCGAAATCCATCTGGGCGAAGAAGGGGGCGGATCGGCGACATCAAGGCGGAACTCAAAAAGCTGCAAGGCCGGCGCGATGCCCTGGTGGGCCTGCAGGAATTCACCCGCTTCGAAGAGCTCGACTGGCGCAGCGTAGTGGCGGAGATCGCCGCGCTCGAGGACGAACGCGGCCAGTTGGAACGGGCCTCCGATGTTCTCAAGCAGCTGAACGAACAATTGCAGGCGCAGCGGCAGGCGCTGAAAGCCACCGAAGACGGCCTGCGGCTCGCACTCGAGAAACGCGGAGACGTGCTTCAGCGGCAAGCCGCCGCGCAATCGCTGCGCGAACAGGCCGAGTCGCTGATCCGCGGCGCCGTCATCGACGCTTCCTTGGCCGATACGCTCGAAGCCTTGCGGGCCGAAGCGCTGGGCGAGCATCAACTGACGGTCGAATCCTGCGACAACCGCGAGCAGGACCTGCGCGGCTGGCTGCAAGCCCGGATCGACAATGAAACCAAGGCGGTGAACCGGCTGGCCGAGAAGATCATCAAGGCGATGGCCTCGTTCAAGGAAGAGTTCAAGCTGGAGACCGCCGAGATCGATGCCAGCCTGGAAGCCGCGTTCGAGTACGAAAACCTGCTCGCGCAGCTGAATCGCGACGATCTGCCGCGCTTCGTCGCCCGCTTCAAGGAACTCCTGAACGTCAACACCATCAACGAGATCGCCAATTTCAACGCCCAGCTGGCGCGCGAGCGCGAGACGATCAAGGAACGCATCGCCCACATCAACAAGTCGCTGGGCGAGATCGACTACAACGTCGGCCGCTATATCGTGCTGGAATTCCAGCACAGCCCGGATGCGGAGATCCGCGATTTCCAGCAGGAACTGCGTGCCTGTACCGAAGGGGCGGTGACCGGTTCCGACGAGGCCCAGTACTCCGAGGCCAAGTTCTTGCAGGTCAAGGCGGTCATCGACCGGTTCCGTGGGCGCGAAGGCTTGTCCGAGCAGGACCGCCGCTGGACGGCGAAGGTGACCGACGTACGCAACTGGTTCCTGTTCGCCGCCAGCGAGCGCTGGCGCGCCGACGGTGCCGAGCACGAGCATTACTCGGATTCGGGCGGCAAATCCGGCGGCCAGAAGGAAAAGCTGGCCTACACCATCCTTGCCGCCAGCCTGGCTTACCAGTTCGGCCTGGAATGGGGTGCGGTGCGCTCGCGCTCCTTTCGCTTCGTGGTCATCGACGAGGCGTTCGGGCGGGGCTCGGACGAGTCGGCGCAATATGGCCTGAAACTGTTCCGTCAGCTCAATCTGCAATTGCTGATCGTCACCCCGCTGCAGAAGATCCACATCATCGAGCCGTACGTTTCCAGCGTCGGGTTCGTGCATAACGAAGGGGGCAGGGCTTCGAAGCTGCGCAATCTGTCCATCGAGGAATATCGGCTCCAGAAAGCGGCCATGGCGCCGCGCAGCGCCGAGGCGAGCCCTTGATGTGGACCTCGCCCAATGATCTGAAGGTTCAGCTGCTGCGGTTGTGGGAACGCGGTGAATTGCTGCGCGATGCAGTGAGCGGCGCGTCGCGCTTCCCCTTGCGGCTGGTGCTCAAGGGGCCGGGGTCGGCCGACCTGACGGATCGTTTCGAAGCCGTGCGGGCATGGGTATCGGAATTGGCCGCCGGGTTCCCGTTCCGGCTGGAGTGGCAGGAGGTGCGTCACCGGGTGCAGGGCTTGCAGCGGCTTCCCGCAAGCGTCTGGGTCGATTCGATCGAAGACGCCGTCGGCTGGATCGGGAAGCGGCGCGATTGGGCGCGTTTCTCCGTGCTCATCGAAACGAGCCGGCAGAGCCATCCCTCGCTGCTGCCCTGGCTGGAAAGGCGGCCATTGCAGGCGCTCGAGCTGGCCGGCGAATGGCCGCGGCTGCTGTCGGTGGTGGACTGGCTGAGGGCGCATCCGCGTCCCGGCCTCTATCTGCGCCAGGTGAACGTGCCGGGCGTGCACACCAAGTTCATCGAGGCGCACCGTTCCGTATTGGCCGAACTGTTCGATCTGGCCCTGCCGACGGACTGCGTGGATGCGGCAAGGACCGGCGTTGCCCGGTTCGAGGCCCGATACGGTTTTCGAGAGAAACCCTTGCGCATCCGCTTCCGGATACTCGACCCGGACGTTCATGCGCTACCCGGCACCTCCTGCCCGGACATCGCCCTGGATGCGGACAGCTTCAGCCGGCTGGCGCTGGATGTACGGCAGGTGTTCATCACGGAAAACGAAGCCAATTTCCTGGCATTGCCGAACGTTCCCGGCGCGCTGGTCATATTCGGCTCCGGCTACGGCTGGGAGGCGCTGGCCGGGGCGCGTTGGCTGGAGCGATGCGCAATCCACTACTGGGGCGACATCGATACCCACGGCTTCGCCATCCTGGATCAGTTTCGCGGCTACTTTCCCCATGCCGCCTCGTTCCTGATGGATCGAGCGACCCTGGATGCGCATGCGGCGTTGTGGGGATACGAGGACGCGCCGAAACGCAGCGACCTGCGCCGGCTCACGTGGGACGAGCAGGATCTGTACGACGCGCTGCGGGATGACCGCATCCGTGCAGGCCTGCGGCTGGAACAGGAGCACGTGGGCTTCGACTGGGTGAGCGGAGCGCTCGGCCGGTTGCGTCGGTGATGGCTTGTCGGGGTGGTGATATGGATTGCATTGAGCTCAATGAGGTTACTCATATCACCGAAGACGCCCAAAAACAGCCTGAACGCGGACAACATCCATCCCAAGATCGGCTATCGCCTGCAAGCCTGGGGCAACGCCATCGAGAAGCGGCGCAAGGACATCCGCGCAACCACGCCGCGATCTACCGGCACCAGCAGCGGCGCTGGCGCCTGGCGCCGGCCTTCGACGTCGTACCCAACCCGGTCGAGACGCCCGCGACCTTGTCGATGGGCATCGACGTCGCGGACAAGCGCATCTCCCGCGGTCGCCTGTGTGCCAATCCGCGCCGCTTCGGCTTCGATGCGCAGCAGGAGATCGGGCAGGCGCTGGATGATTTCCTGGCCGCGATGCGGGCCGGCCTGGCCGACTACGAACGGCTGCTGCCCACGGCGTTCAGGGCGATGACGCTGCAGCGGATCACGGTCTGGCTCGGCTCGCTGGGGAAGTAGCCTGCCACCTGGCCCATGCCGCCTCATACGCCACCCGACCCCGGCAATTCCCCAGCCCCCTCCCCGTAGCCGACCTAGCTCCCGCGCCGCCCGGCGATCGCTAGAGTTCGTTCTGCAGCCGGCCACCGCCTTTCCCCGCGAGGTGCCGCCGGCGCGGCCACGGTCCGCCGGTCCGTGCAGCCGCCAACGGACCAGGAGAGCCATCATGAGAAACGATTTCCCCGTCACCAACATCGAGACGGTCGTACCCGAAGGGGTGTTCATCTACTCGCGCACGGATCTGCGCGGCGTGATCGTCGAGGCCAACGAGGCCTTCGCCGAGATCAGCGGCTACCGCCAGGACGAGATGGTCGGCCAGCCGCACAACCTGGTCCGCCATCCCGACATGCCGCAGGAGGCCTTCGCCGACCTGTGGCGCACGCTCAAGGCCGGCCGGCCCTGGCGCGGCCTGGTCAAGAACCGGCGCCGCGACGGCGGCTTCTACTGGGTGATCGCCAATGCCTCGCCGGTACGCGAGGACGGTCGGGTGGTCGGCTACCAGTCGATCCGCGGCCGGCCCACGCGCGAGCAGATCGCCACGGCCTCGGCCGCCTATGCGCGCATCCGCGGGGCGACCGCAGCATCCGCATCGAGCAGGGCCGGGTGGTGGCCAACCGGCCGGCCTGGCTGGCGGCGCTGACCGGGCTGCGCGGGCAGCTCGGCCTGATCGGCGGCTTCATGCTGCTGAGCAATCTGTTCTGGGCGGCCAGCCATGCCGGCCTGGTCGCGCCCGGGCTGGCCGGCTGGCCTTTGCTGGCGCTGGGCCTGGCGCTGGCGATCTACCTGCTGGCCTGGTTCCTGCCGCGGCTGCAGGCCGATCTGCAGACCATCGCCGGCTTCTTCGGCGAGGTGCTGTCGACCGGCAAGCTGACCACCCGCGTCCGCATGGAGCGGGCGGACCTGGTCGGCGACATCGGCCGCATGGCCTCGTCCTTCGTCTCTTCGGTACAGGCTACGGTGCAGGCGGTCGACGATGCGCTGGCCCACGTCCGCGAGGCGGCCGGCGACGTCGGCGAGGGCGTGCGCGGCATCGAGCAGTCGGCCCAGGTGCAGAACACCGCGACTTCGTCGGCCGCCGCCACGGTCGAGCAGCTGACGGTGTCGATCCACGAGGTGGCGACCAACGCGGTCGAGACCCAGGCGGTGGCCGGCCAGACCCGCGCGGCGGCCAGCGAGGGCGAACAGCTGTCGATCCGCGCCAGCGAGGGCATCCTGCTGCTGGCCGAGACGGTGAAGTCGGCCGCCGGCCAGGTCGAGGACCTGGGCAGGAGCTCGGCCGAGATCGGCCGCATCGCCGGCGTGATCAAGGAGATCGCCGACCAGACCAACCTGCTGGCGCTGAACGCGGCGATCGAGGCCGCGCGGGCCGGCGAACAGGGCCGCGGCTTCGCGGTGGTGGCCGACGAAGTGCGCAAGCTGGCCGAGCGCACCCGTGCGGCGACCGGCGAGATCGATGCGCTGATCCTGACCATCCAGGGCGACTCGGAACGTGCGGTCGGCGGCATGCACGCCGGCGCGGCCCAGGTCGGCGCCAGCGTCGAGCTGGTGCAGGCGGCGCGCGACGCGCTGCTGCGCATCAACCAGCACATGCAGGGCACGGCGGCCATGGTGACCGACATCTCGCATTCGGCCGGCGAGCAGGGCCGCGCCATGTCGGAGCTGGCGCGCAGCGTCGAGCGGGTGGCGTCGATGACCGAACAGAACGTGGTGACGGTGGAGCAGGCCATGGGCCGGGTCGGCACGCTCGAGAACATGCTCGAACGGATGCGCCGGTCGGTGCGGCAGTACCAGGTTTGACGCCGGGCGGGCGGCGGCCAGGTAATGGCCGGCCGCCTCGTTGCGCTGGAAGGTGGTGCAAATCCATCTGCTGGGCGGTGTCGTGGCGACCCGAAAATCGACGGTCTGCTTAAGTCGATTCTCGATCAGGCGTTGAGACTTGCCTCTTTATAAATGCACTAGCCGTCGAGCAATCTCAACCCTTCTCCCGCGCGCGGGCGGCAGTCCAAGTTGCCCGGTCTTGGAAGAAGGTGGCCCGGAGGGCCGGATGAGGGCTGTGGTTTGATGAACCAGCCCTCACCCTACGCCGGGCGCCCCTCCCCGTTTCTGCATGGCAGAAACGGGTGCCTCTCCCGCGCACGGGAGAGGGGCTAATTGGCACTAGGCGCGCTTAGGAAATTAAGTATGTAAGTCCCATATTTTCCCGCTCGGTATTCAATTGATCGATAAAACCGATCAAGCGACCGGTCAATCGAACCGGGTCGTGAAATCCGTAAAATCCTGTCCGGAATCAGGTTGAAAATTCCCGTTTGTCATGTCGGCCAGGCCGCGTACTGCTCGTCACCACCCGCCTGTAACCCGCGCCCCGCCTCGCTCCTGGCGTTCTGCATGGACGCAACAGATGCTGCAATGCGTCAGTCATGCGCATTGCTTTGCCATAGCGCTTCTGTATAGTCCGCCTTACTTATTTTTGCGCTAAGCAAATAAGAAAAAATATATAAAAATGGACGGAGGAACGGTTGCACAGGAATCGGTCCGGGGCGTTGGCGAAGGCCCCGATCGGCATGGTTGCCGCGCGCAGTCCCGTATCGCGGGATGGGCTCGCAAGACCTGCCGGCCATGGATCGGTTTCGAGAACGCGACCGGACTGCAACACCGTCCTGCTCGGCAGGCGCGCCGCGATCACCGGTGTCGGCGCGCTGGTGTCTTCACGAGAGGCATGGATAGGATGGGCAGCAGCATGACGTACGACCATACCGCGACCGACGAGCTGTTCGAGGTCGTGATCAACGCAGAACTCCAATATTCGATCTGGCAGGTGGGCAAGGCCATTCCCGATGGCTGGTCCGCCGTTGGCATGCAAGGTGCCAAACAGGCCTGCCTCGAATACATCGACGCCCACTGGACCGACATGCGGCCGCGCTCCCTGCGCGAGCAGATGTCCGACCTCATCGGGCATCGATCCATCCGCGACTAGCCAGGCACTGCGCGCGTCGCCCGAACGGGCGAGGGCGCGGCCTTGCCGGCTGGCCGGGTTTCCCGTTCCGCCGTAGCGCCGTTTTCCGTCCCGGGAGACGCGCCCGGCGGCGTCCCGTCCCGTTTCCGCTCGGCCCGGCCCCGGCATGGCCTCGCCCGTCCGCGGCATGCCTGCGCGCAGTCCTCAGTCCGTCCGGCCGTCGCCCCTGGGCGCGGCCGGGCCATCCGATCGAAACAGGTCTCTCGCCGTCGAGGTGCAGCAAGTGTCGAATCATTCCGTGGCCGTGGATACGGCAAACCCGTCCGTTCCCTGTATCCATGCGCTGTTCGAGGCGCACGCGGCCGCCCGCCCGGCGGCGCCGGCGGTGCTGCAGGATGGTACTGCGCTGAGCTACGCCGAGCTGAACGCGCGCGCCAACCGGCTCGCCCATCACCTGCGGGCCCAGGGCGTCGGGCCCGAGACCCTGGTCGCGCTGTGCCTGGAGCGCTCGGCCGATCTGCTGGTCGCGCTGCTGGCGGTGTGGAAGGCCGGCGGCGCCTATCTGCCGCTCGATCCGGCCTACCCGCCGGCGCGGCTGGCCTACATGCTCGGCGACGCCAGGCCGGCGCTGGCGCTCGGCCACGAGCCGACACGGGCCGTGCTGGCCGCCGCCTGCGCAGGGTTGGAGACGCCGCCGTCGCTGCTCGACCTGGCCGCCGACGCCGCCCGCTGGGCCGATCTGCCGACCGCCGACCCGGGCCATGCGGGGCTGAAACCCGACCAGCTGGCCTACGTGATCTACACCTCCGGCTCCACCGGCGCGCCCAAGGGCGTGATGGTCGAGCACGGCGGCGTGCTGAACATGGCGCGCGCCCAGGCCCAGACCTTCGGCATCGGACCGGACGGCCGGGTACTGCAGTTCGCCTCCTTCAGCTTCGACGCCTCGGCCTTCGAGACCGTACTGGCGCTGGCCCACGGCGCCGCGCTGCAGCTGGCGCCGCGCGGCCAGCGGCTGGCCGGCGAGGCGTTGCTGCAATTGCTGCGGCAGGACGGCATCACCCACGCCACGCTGCCGCCGGCCGTGCTGGCGGCGCTGCCGCCGGACGCCGAGCTGCCGGCCACGCCGGTGCTGATCCTGGCCGGCGAGGCGCTGCCGCCGGGCCTGGCCCGGCGCTGGGGCCAGGGCCGCCGGCTGTTCAACGCCTACGGTCCGACCGAGGCCACGGTGTGGGCCAGCGTCCACCTGTGCGATCCCGCGTCCGAGGCGGCCAGCGTGCCGATCGGTCGCGCCATCGCCGGCGCCGGCCTCTACCTGCTGGACGAGGTCGGCGAACCGGTCGCGCCGGGCGAGATCGGCGAGATCCATATCGGCGGCGCCGGCGTGGCGCGCGGCTACCTGGGCCGGCCCGAGCTGACCGCCGAGCGCTTCGTCGCGCGCGGCAGCGAACGGCTGTACAGGACCGGCGACCTCGGCCGCCTGCTGCCCGACGGCAACCTGGAATACCTCGGCCGCGACGATTTCCAGGTCAAGCTGCGCGGCTTCCGCATCGAGCTGGGCGAGATCGAGGCGCAACTCGTGCGCTGCCCCGGCGTGCGCGAGGCGGTGGTGCTGGCGTATGAGCCGGTGCCGGGCGACAAGCGCCTGGTCGCCTACTACCTGGCCGACGAGGAGGCGGCGCCCGCCGCCGCGGCGCTGCGCCTGCAACTGGCTGCCGCGCTGCCGGCCCACATGCTGCCGGCCGCCTACGTGCGCATGCCGTCCTGGCCGCTGACGCCGAACGGCAAGCTCGACCGCCAGGCGCTGCCGGCGCCGGCGCAGCGGCCCGAGCACACGCCCTACGTCGCGCCGCGCAACGGCACCGAGCAGGCGCTGGCCGAGATCTGGGCCGAGGTGCTGCACGTCGAGCCGGTCGGCGTCGACGACGATTTCCTGGCGCTGGGCGGCCATTCGCTCAGCGCGGTGCGGCTGGCGACGCGGGTGCGCGAGCGCTTCGGCCGCCAGCTGCCGCTCAATGCGCTGTTCGGCGCCCGCACCGTGGCCGGGCTGGCCGGCCTGCTGGCCGAGGCGGCGGCGGACGAGGGCGGCGAAAGCCTGTGCGTCGAGGCCGACAGCGTGCAGACCGGCCCGATCCCGCTGAGCTACCAGCAGGGCGCGATCTGGCTGCTCGAGGCGCTGTCGCCCGGCACGCTGGCCTACAACGCCCAGAGCGTGATCCGCATCCGCGGCCGCATCGACCCGGCCTTGCTGCAGCAGGCGCTCGACGCCGTGGTGGCCCGCCACGAGATCTTCCGCACCACCTTCCACGACGCCGCCGGCGCGCCGTGCCAGCAGATCCACCCGCATGCGCGCGCCGCGCTCGAGCGGGTCGACCTGAGCGACATGGCCGGTTCCGAGGCGCAGGCCGCGGCGCTGGCGCGGGTGGTCGAGCAGACGGTCCGCCGGCCCTTCGTGCTGGCGACGCTGCCGCTGGTGCGCTGGGCGCTGGTGCAGCTGGGTCGCGACGAACATGCGCTGGTCCACGTCGAGCACCACTTCGTCCACGACGGCTGGAGCGCCAACCTGTTCCTGCAGGAGCTGCTGGCGCTGTACGGCTATTACAGCGGGGCCCAGGCCGCGCCGCCGCCGGCGCCGCCGGCCCAGTACCGCCACTACGCGCGCTGGCAGCGCGGCCCGGTGGCCGAGTCGCGCTACCGCCAGCAACTGGCCTACTGGAAGCGCAAGCTGGCCGGCGTGCCGATGGTGCTGCCGCTGGCGACCGACTTCCCGCGGCCGGCCATGCCGTCCTACCGCGGCCGCCAGCTGCGGCTGGAGTTCCCGGCCGAGCTCAACGCCGGCATCCGCGCGCTGTGCCAGGCCGAGGGCGTCACGCCGTTCACCGTGCTGCTGGCGGCCTTCCAGATCCTGCTGTGCCGCTACTGCGCCAGCGAGGACCTGCTGATCGGCTCGACCGTGGCCAACCGCAAGTCGCGCGAGGCCGAGCGCATGCTCGGCATGTTCGTCAACAGCGTGGTGATCCGCAGCGACGTGGCCGGCGACCCGACCTTCCGCGAGCTGCTGGCGCGCGTGCGCGGCACGGTGATGGATGCCTACGACCACGCCGAGGTGCCGTTCGAGCGGGTGGTGCGCGAGCTGCAGCCGAGCCGCTCGATCTCGCACAACCCGCTGTTCCAGGTCGGCTTCAGCTTCCACAGCTCCGACGTGCCGGCGCTGGCCGGCCCGGGTTTCTCGATGTCGCTGTTCGAGGCCTACAGCAACCAGACCTGCAAGTTCGACTTCGAGATCGTGCTGATCCCGCGCGGCAGCGACAACGCCGACACCATCACGCTGCTGTGGAACTACGCGACCGACCTGTTCAGCGCCGACACCATGGCGCGCATGCGCGACAACTACCTGCGCCTGCTGGCCGACTGCCTGGCGCGGCCGGGCGTGGCGATCGGCCGGCTCGAATCGCTGGCCGAGGGGAGCGGCAGCAGTTGCTGGTCGATTGGAACCGGGCCGAGGATTTCGCTGCTGCGCAGACCTTGCCGCAGTTGTTCGCGGCGCAAGTCGCGGCTGCGCCCGAGGCGGTCGCGCTGGTGCATGAAGGCGACTCGCTGAGCTATGGCGAACTGGATCGCCGTGCCAATCGATTGGCGCATCACCTGCGCGCGCAGGGTGTGGGGCCGGACGTGCTGGTGGCGATCTGCGCCGAGCGTTCGCTGGAGATGGTGGTCGGCCTCTTGGCCGTGCTGAAGGCCGGCGGCGCCTACGTGCCGCTCGATCCGGCCTATCCGGCCGAGCGGCTGGCCTACATGCTGGCGGACAGCCGTCCGCTGGCCGTGCTGAGCCATGGGCCGGCGCGCGCGGCTTTGGGCGTCGCGCTGGCCGACCTGCCGGCGAAGCCGCCGGTGTTCGATCTCGACGCCGACTGGCGCCATTTCCCCGACCATGCGCCCGAGATCGGCGACCTCGCGCCGCATCACCTCGCCTACGTGATCTACACCTCGGGCTCGACCGGCCAGCCCAAGGGCGTGATGGTCGAGCAGCGCAATGTCGCTCGGCTGTTCAGTGCGACCGAGCGCTGGTTCGGCTTTGGCGCGAACGACGTGTGGACGCTGTTCCACTCGTTCGCCTTCGATTTCTCGGTGTGGGAGATCTGGGGCGCGCTGCTGCACGGCGGCAAGCTGGTGATCGTGCCGCGCGCGACCAGCCGCGATCCGGAAGCGTTCTACGGCCTGCTGTGCGAGCAGCGCGTGACGGTGCTGAACCAGACGCCGAGCGCATTCCGCAGCCTGGTGGCGGCGCAGGCGGGCAGTGATGCACGTCATGCCTTGCGTACCGTGATCTTCGGCGGCGAAGCGCTGGACACGGCCCAACTGAAGCCCTGGTATCGCGACGGCCGCAATGCAGCGACCCAACTGGTCAACATGTACGGCATCACCGAAACCACGGTGCATGTCACTTACCGGCCGCTCAGCGAAGCGGATTGCGACAAGGCCGGCAGCCCGATCGGCGAGCGCATCGGCGATCTGCGGCTCTACCTGCTCGACGCGCACGGTGCGCCGGTGCCGATCGGCGTGGCCGGCGAATTGCACGTCGGCGGCGCCGGCGTGGCGCGCGGCTACCTGAACCGGCCCGAGCTGACGGCCGAACGCTTCGTCGCCAGTCCCTTCGTCGCCGGCGATCGTCTCTACAAGACCGGCGACCTCGGCCGCTACCGCGCCGACGGCAGCCTCGAATACCTCGGCCGCAACGACTTCCAGGTGAAGATCCGCGGCTTCCGCATCGAGCTCGGCGAGATCGAGAGCGTGCTGCAGCAGCAGCCCGGCGTGCGCGAGGCGGTGGTGCTGGCCCGGCCCGATGCGGCCGGCGAGCAGCGTTTGGTTGCTTATTACACGGCGGTCGCCGAGCCGGCTGGCGCCGACGTGCTGCGGCGGCAACTGGCTGCCGTCCTGCCTGAACACATGGTGCCGGCCGCCTACGTCGCGGTCGCGCACTGGCCGCTGACGGCCAACGGCAAGCTCGACCGCAAGGCGCTGCCCGAGCCCGACGGCCAGGCCTTCGGCGAACGGCGCTACGCCGCGCCGGAAGGGCCGGTCGAAACCGCGCTGGCGGCGATCTGGGCCGAGGTGCTGGGACTGGAGCGGATCGGCCGGCACGACCACTTCTTCGAACTCGGCGGCCATTCGCTGCTGGCCTTGCGCGTGCTGGAGCGGATGCGGCGGCAGGGGCTGCATGCCGACGTGCGGGTGCTGTTCGGCACGCCAACCTTGGCGGCATTGGCAGCGGCAGTTGGCAATGAGTCAAGCCAGGACATCGTCCCGCCGAACCTGATCGAACCGGGCTGCGAGCGCATCACGCCGGAACTGCTGCCGCTGGTCGCGCTGAGCCAGGACGAGATCGACCGCATCGTCGCCGGCGTGCCCGGCGGCGCGGCCAACGTGCAGGACATCTACCCGCTGGCGCCTTTGCAGGAAGGCATCCTGTTCCACCACCTGATGGCCAAGGAGCACGACCCCTATCTGCTGGCCAGCCTGATCCGCTTCCGCGACCGTAGCCGCCTGGATGCCTACCTCGAAGCCCTCGAGGCGGTGATTGCCCGCCACGACATCCTGCGCACGGCCTTCGCCTGGGAAGGTCTGGGCGAGCCGGTGCAGGTGGTCTGGCGCCAGGCGCCGCTGCTGGTCGACGAGTGCGAACTCGACCCGACCCAAGGCGATGCCGGCACGCAACTGCGTCAAAAAGCCGAACGCCGTTTGCCGCTGCAACAGGCGCCGCTGATGCGCCTGCTGCTGGCCCGCGATCCGCACACCGGCCAGTGGCTGGCGCTCAAGCAGTTCCACCACATCATCGACGACAACACCTCGCTCAAGCACCTGAACGCGGAGATCCGCGTCCACCTGGCCGGCGGCGCCGACCAGCTGCCGCCGGCGCTGCCGTTCCGCGACTACGTGGCGCAGACCCGCCGCGGCGCGGCGCGGGCCGAGCACGAAGCGTTCTTCCGCAAGATGCTCGGCGGCATCGATGCGCCGACCGCGCCGTTCGGCCTGCTGGACGTGCGCGGCGACGGCCACCGCATGCAGCAGGTACGGCAGGCGGTCGACGCCGCGCTGTCGCAACGGCTGCGCGCGCAGGCACAGGCGCTCGGCGTCAGCGCCGCCAGCCTGTTCCACGTCGCCTGGGGCCAGGTGCTGGCGCGCACCACCGGCCGCAGCGCCGTGGTGTTCGGCACCGTGCTGTTCGGCCGCATGCAGGGCGGGGAGGGCAGCGACCGCATCCTCGGGCCGTTCATCAACACGTTGCCGCTGCGCGTCGATCTCGGCGAGACCGGCGCGGCGGCCTGCGTGCGGCAGACCCACCAGGCGCTGACCGAGCTGATCCGCCACGAGCACGCCTCGCTGGCGCTGGCGCAGCGCTGCAGCGCGGTGGCGCCGCCGGCACCCTTGTTCACTTCGCTGCTCAACTACCGCCACGGCGCCACGCTGGCCGAAGCCGCGGCCGTCGCGGATGCCGCCGGCCTCGACGGCATCGAGCACCTGCACACCGACGAACGCACCAACTACCCGCTGACGCTGTCGATCGACGACCTGCGCGACGATTTCCGCCTGACCGTGCAGGTCTGCGGCGAAGTCGACGCGGCGCGCGTCTGCGGCATGCTGCAGCACGCGCTGGCCAGCCTCGCCGACGCGCTCGAGCAGGCGCCGGTGCGCGCGCTGGGCCGGCTCGACGTACTGCCCGACGAGGAACGCCGGCGCCTGCTGGTCGAATGGAACGGCCCGGCGGCCGACTACCCGCGCGACCGCTGCCTGCACCAGCTGTTCGAGGACCAGGCCGCGCGCCATCCGGCCGCCGTCGCCGTGGCCTGCGAAGACGCGCAGCTGAGCTACGGCGAGCTGAACGCCCGCGCCAACCGGCTGGCCCGCCACCTGCAGGCGCAGGGCGTGGGCCGGACCGGCGGGTGGCGATCTGCGCCGAGCGTTCGCTGGAAATGGTGGTGGCGCTGCTGGCGGTGCTGAAGGCCGGCGGCGCCTATGTGCCGCTCGACCCGGACTACCCGGCCGAGCGGCTGGCCCACATGCTGCGCGACAGCGCGCCGGCGGCGGTGCTGAGCCACGGCCCGGCGCGCGCAGCGCTGGCGGCGGCGCTGGCCGAGCTTCCCGCTGCGCCGCCGGCGATCGACCTCGACGCCGACGCGGCCGCCTGGGCCGACCGGCCGGCCGGCGACCTCGCCGCCGCGGCGCAAGCCTCCGACCTGGCCTACGTGATCTACACCTCCGGCTCCACCGGCCTGCCCAAGGGCGCGATGAACGAGCACCGCGCGGTGGTCAACCGCCTGATGTGGATGCAGGACGAGTACCGCCTCGGCCGCGACGACGCGGTACTGCAGAAGACGCCGTTCAGCTTCGACGTCTCGGTGTGGGAATTCTTCTGGCCGCTGCTGGCCGGCGCGCGGCTGGTCATGGCGCGGCCCGGCGGCCACAAGGATCCGGCCTACCTGGCGCGGACTATCGCCGAGCGGCGCATCACCACGCTGCACTTCGTGCCCTCGATGCTCGAGGTCTTCCTGCAGCACCCCGACGCGGCGCAATGCACCAGTCTGCGCCACGTCGTCTGCAGCGGCGAGGCGCTGCCGGCCGCACTGGCGGCCCAGGCGCGCGCCGCGCTGCCGGAGGCCGGCCTGCACAACCTGTACGGCCCGACCGAGGCCGCGGTCGACGTCACCGCCTGGACCTGCCCGCGCGACGGCGTGCCCCCGGTCGTGCCGATCGGCCGGCCGATCGCCAACACCGCCATCTACATCCTCGACGCGCTGCAGCAGCCGGTGCCGCAGGGCGTGGCCGGCGAGATCCACATCGGCGGCGTCCAGGTCGGCCGCGGCTACCTGAACCGGCCCGAACTGACGGCCGAGCGCTTCCCGGCCGACCCGTTCTCGGCCGATCCGCGCGCCCGCATGTACCGCACCGGCGACCTCGGCCGCTGGCTGGCCGACGGCCAGATCGAGTACCTCGGCCGCAACGACTTCCAGGTCAAGCTGCGCGGCTTCCGCATCGAACTCGGCGAGATCGAGGCGCGGCTGGCGGCCTGCCCCGGCGTGCAGTCGGCGGTGGTGCTGGCGCGCGAGGACCAGGCCGGCAATCCGCGGCTGGTCGGCTATTTCGTCGCCGCCGGCGACGCGCCGGCCGACGAGGCGCTGCGCAAATGGCTCGGCGCGGCGCTGCCCGACTACATGGTGCCGGCCGCCTTCGTGCCGCTGGCGCGCTGGCCGCTGACGCCCAACGGCAAGCTCGACCGCAAGGCGCTGCCGGCGCCCGAGGCCGCGGCGCTCGACGCGCGGGCCTACGTCGCGCCGCGCACGCCGATCGAGGCCGCCATGGCCGAGATCTGGGCCGACGTGCTGCGGCTGGACCGCGTCGGCGTGCAGGACAACTTCTTCGACCTCGGCGGCCATTCGCTGCTGGCGGCCCGCGTCGCCACCCGCATCCAGGAAAGCCTGGGCGTCGAGCTGCCGCTGCGGGTGCTGTTCGACTCGCCGACGATCGAGGACGTCCTGGAATACATCTTTGCCGAATTCGAAGACGCGCAGGCCTGAACGGGACCTGCCGGAGGAGTACATCGCCATGAGCAAGCAGTCGCTGCGCAATCTCACGCCCGAGCAGTTCCGGGCCCTGCAGAAGCACACCACCATCGCCCGGCTGCCGAGCCACGACGGCCCGCTGCCGCTGTCGTTCGCCCAGCAGCGGCTGTGGTTCCTGGCGCAGATGGACGGCGGCAGCGCCGCCTACCACATGCCGCAGGCGCTGCGGCTCAGCGGCCCGCTCGACCGCGAGGCGCTGCAGCGCGCCTTCGACGCGATGGTGGCGCGCCACGAGGCGCTGCGCACCCGCTTCGTGGCGATGGACGGCGAGGCCTTCCAGCAGGTCGGCCCGATCGAGGGCTTCGCGCTGCAATGGCTCGACCTGGCCGGCCAGCCCGATCTCGACGCCCGCGTGGCGGCGCTGCAGGCCGAGGAGGCCGCGGCCGGATTCGACCTGCGCCGCGGCCCGCTGGCGCGCGGCCGGCTGCTGCGGCTGGGCCACAACGAACACGTTCTGCTGCTGACGCTGCACCACATCGTGTCGGACGGCTGGTCGATGGTGGTGTTCATGCGCGAGCTGGGCCAGCTTTACGCCGCGTTCCGCGGCGGCGCGTTCCGCGGAGGCGAAGCCGACCCGCTGCCGGCTCTGCCGCTGCAATACGCCGACTACGCCGCCTGGCAGCGGCAATGGCTGTCCGGCACGGTGCTGGCCAAGCAGAGCGCCTACTGGCGCGAGACGCTGGCCGGCGCGCCGGCGCTGCTGGCGCTGCCGACCGACCGGCCGCGGCCGCCCCAGCAGGACTACCGCGGCGGCACGGTGAAGCTGCGCTTCGACGCCGAACTGACCGCCGGCCTCAAGGCGCTGAGCCTGGCCCAGGGCAGCACGCTGTTCATGACGCTGCTGACCGGCTGGGCGGTGGTGCTGGCGCGGCTGTCGGGCCAGTCCGACCTGGTGATCGGCACGCCGACCGCCAACCGCCGCCGCGCCGAGCTCGAAGGGCTGATCGGTTTCTTCGTCAACACGCTGGCGCTGCGGCTGGACCTCGGCGGCAAGCCCAGCGTGGCCGAGCTGCTGGCGCGGGTGCGCGCCGTCGCGCTGGCGGCGCAGGAGCACCAGGACCTGCCGTTCGAGCAGGTGGTCGAGCTGCTCAACCCCTCGCGCACGCTGGCGCATGCGCCGCTGTTCCAGGTGATGTTCGCCTGGCAGAACAACGAGGACGGCGAGCTGGTGCTGCCCGGCGTGGCGGTCGAGCGGCTCGGCTCGCCCTATGTGGCGGCCAAGTTCGACCTGACGCTGTCGATGATCGAGGACGACGGCTGCCTGGTCGGCGCGCTCGACTACGCGACCGCGCTGTTCGACGCCGAGACGGCCGAGCGCCACGTGGGCTACCTGCGCGAGGTGCTGGTGCAGATGGCGGCGGACGCGCAGCGGCCGGCCGATGCGCTGACCCTGCTGGGCGCGGAGGCGCGGGCGCTGGCGCTGGCCGGCTGGAACCGGGTCGAGGCGGCCGCGGCCGAGCGGACCTTGCCGCAGTTGTTCGCGGTGCAGGTGGCCGCTGCGCCTGAAGCGGTTGCGCTGACGTTCGAGGGCGAATCGCTGAGCTACGGCGAACTGGATCGCCGCGCCAACCGCCTGGCGCATCACCTGCGCGTACAGGGCGTGGGGCCGGACAGGTTGGTGGCCGTCTGCGCCGAGCGCTCGCCGGAGATGGTGGTCGGGCTACTGGCCGTGCTGAAGGCCGGCGGCGCCTATGTGCCGCTCGATCCGGCTTACCCGGCCGAGCGGCTGGCCTACATGCTGGCCGACAGCCGGCCGCTGGCCGTGCTGAGCCACGGGCCGGCCCGTTCTGCGCTTGCGGTTGCCCTGGCCGATCTGCCGGCGAAGCCGCCGGTGTTCGATCTCGACGCCGACTGGCGCCATTTCCCCGACCATGCGCCCGAGATCGCCGACCTCGCGCCGCATCACCTGGCCTACGTGATCTACACCTCGGGCTCGACCGGCCAGCCCAAGGGCGTGATGGTCGAGCAGCGCCATGTCGCGCGGCTGTTCAGTGCGACTCGGCGCTGGTTCGAATTCGGCGCGAACGACGTGTGGACGCTGTTCCACTCGTTCGCCTTCGATTTCTCGGTGTGGGAGATCTGGGGTGCGCTGCTGCACGGCGGCAAGCTGGTGATCGTGCCGCGCGCGACCAGCCGCGATCCGGAAGCGTTCTACGGCTTGCTGTGCGAGCACGGCGTGACGGTACTGAACCAGACGCCGAGCGCATTCCGCAGCCTGGTGGCGGCGCAGGCGGGCAGTGATGCACGTCATGCCTTGCGTACCGTGATCTTCGGCGGCGAAGCGCTGGACACGGCCCAACTGAAGCCCTGGTATCGCGACGGCCGCAACGCCGGCACCCAGTTGGTCAACATGTACGGCATCACGGAAACGACCGTACACGTGACTTATCGGCCCTTGAGCGAGGCTGACTGCGACAAGGCAGGCAGCCCGATCGGCGAGCGCATCGGCGATCTGCGGCTCTACCTGCTCGACGCGCACGGCGCACCGGTGCCGATCGGCGTGGCCGGCGAATTGCACGTCGGCGGCGCCGGCGTAGCGCGCGGCTACCTGAACCGGCCCGAGCTGACGGCCGAACGCTTCGTCGCCAGCCCTTTCGTCGAAGGCGATCGTCTCTACAAGACCGGCGACCTCGGCCGCTACCGCGCCGACGGCAGCCTCGAATACCTCGGCCGCAACGACTTCCAGGTGAAGATCCGCGGCTTCCGCATCGAGCTCGGCGAGATCGAGAGCGTGCTGCAGCAGCAGCCCGGCGTGCGCGAGGCGGTGGTGCTGGCGCGGCCCGATGCGGCCGGCGAGCAGCGCTTGGTCGCTTACTACACGGCGGTTGCCGAGCCGGCTGGTGCCGACGTGCTGCGGCGGCAACTGGCCGCGGTGCTGCCCGAACACATGGTGCCGGCCGCCTACGTCGCGGTCGCGCACTGGCCGCTGACGGCCAACGGCAAGCTCGACCGCAAGGCGCTGCCCGAGCCCGACGGCCAGGCCTTCGGCGAACGGCGCTACGCCGCGCCGGAAGGGCCGGTCGAAACCGCGCTGGCGGCGATCTGGGCCGAGGTGCTGGGACTGGAGCGGATCGGCCGGCACGACCACTTCTTCGAACTCGGCGGCCATTCGCTGCTGGCCTTGCGCGTACTGGAGCGGATGCGGCGGCAGGGGCTGCATGCCGACGTGCGGGTGCTGTTCGGCACGCCGACCTTGGCGGCATTGGCAGCGGCAGTTGGCAATGAGTCAAGCCAGGACATCGTCCCGCCGAACCTGATCGAATCGGGTTGCGAACGCATCACGCCGGAACTGCTGCCGCTGGTCGAGCTGAGCCAGGACGAGATCGACCGCATCGTCGCCGGGGTGCCCGGCGGTGCGGCCAACGTGCAGGACATCTACCCGCTGGCACCCTTGCAGGAAGGCATCCTGTTCCACCACCTGATGGCCAAGGAACACGACCCCTACCTGCTGGCCAGCCTGATCCGCTTCCGCGACCGCGGTCGGCTGGACGCCTACCTCGAAGCCCTCGAGGCGGTGATCGCCCGCCACGACATCCTGCGCACGGCCTTCGCCTGGGAAGGCCTGGGCGAGCCGGTGCAGGTGGTCTGGCGCCAGGCGCCGCTGCTGGTCGACGAGTGCGAACTCGACCCGACCCAAGGCGATGCCGGCACGCAGCTGCGTCAAAAAGCCGAGCGCCGTTTGCCGCTGCAACAGGCGCCGCTGATGCGCCTGCTGCTGGCCCGCGATCCGCACACCGGCCAGTGGCTGGCGCTCAAGCAGTTCCACCACATCATCGACGACAACACCTCGCTCAAGCACCTGAACGCCGAGATCCGCGTCCACCTGGCCGGCGGCGCCGACCAGCTGCCGCCGGCGCTGCCGTTCCGCGACTACGTGGCGCAGACCCGCCGCGGCGCGGCACGGGCCGAGCACGAAGCGTTCTTCCGCAAGATGCTCGGCGGCATCGACGCGCCGACCGCGCCGTTCGGCCTCCTGGACGTGCGCGGCGACGGCCACCGCATGCAGCAGGTACGGCAGGCGGTCGACGCCGCGCTGTCGCAACGGCTGCGTGCGCAGGCACAGGCGCTCGGCGTCAGCGCCGCCAGCCTGTTCCACGTCGCCTGGGGCCAGGTGCTGGCGCGCACTACCGGCCGCAGCGCCGTGGTGTTCGGCACCGTGCTGTTCGGCCGCATGCAGGGCGGGGAGGGCAGCGACCGCATCCTCGGGCCGTTCATCAACACGTTGCCGCTGCGCGTCGATCTCGGCGAGACCGGCGCGGCGGCCTGCGTGCGGCAGACCCACCAGGCGCTGACCGAGCTGATCCGCCACGAGCACGCCTCGCTGGCGCTGGCGCAGCGTTGCAGCGCGGTGGCGCCGCCGGCGCCGCTGTTCACGGCGCTGCTCAACTACCGCCACAGCGCTACGCTGGCCGAATCGGCAGCCCGGCAGGCGGCTGACGACGTCGGCGGCGAATACGAGCCGGGCGAGGAGCGCAGCAACTACCCGGTCACGCTCGACGTCGACGACTTCGGCGACGTGTTCTGGCTGACCGCCCAGGTCGCCGACGGCGACGGCGCGCAGCGGCTGTGCGCGATGATGCGGCAGGCGCTGGCCGTGCTGGCGGCGGCGCTGGAGCAGGCGCCGGCCGGCGCGATCGGCCGGCTCGACGTGCTGCCGCCGGACGAGCGCCGCCGCATCCTGGTCGACTGGAATGGCGCGACCGCGGCCTACGCGCCCGACCGCTGCCTGCACCAGCTGTTCGAAGCGCAGGCGGCGCGCGACCCGGCCGCGGTGGCGCTGATGCTCGACGAGGCGCGGCTGAGCTACGGCGAGCTGAACGCCCGCGCCAACCGGCTGGCCCGCCACCTGCAGGCGCAGGGCGTCGGGCCGGACCGGCTGGTGGCGATCTGCCTGGAGCGCTCGTTCGACACCGTGGTGGCGCTGCTGGCGGTGCTGAAGGCCGGCGGCGCCTACGTGCCGCTCGACCCGGCCTACCCGGCCGAGCGGCTGGCCCACATGCTGCGCGACAGCGCGCCGGCGGCGGTGCTGAGCCACGGCCCGGCGCGCGCGGCGCTGGCGGCGGCGATGGCCGAGCTGCCGGCCGCGCCGCCGGCGATCGACCTCGACGCCGATGCGGCCGCCTGGGCCGGGCTGCCGGCGACCGACCCGGCGGTGGCGGGCCTGGCGCCGCACCACCTTGCTTACGTGATCTACACCTCGGGCACCACCGGCGCCGCCAAGGGCGTGCTGGTCGAGCACGGCCAGCTGGCCGCGATCGCCGCGGCCTGGCAGCGCGTGTTCGACCTGCGGCCGGGCCTGGCCCACCTGCAGATGGCCAGCTTCTCCTTCGACGTGTTCACCGCCGACGTGGTGCGCGCGCTGTGCTTCGGCGGCCGGCTGGTGCTGTGCCCGCGCGCGCTGCTGCTCGACAGCGCCGGCCTGCTGGCGCTGCTGCAGCGGCGCGAGATCGGCTTCGCCGACTTCGTGCCGGCGGTGCTGACCGCGCTGATGGCGCACCTGGAAGCCGGCGGCGGCAGCCTGGCCGGCCTGGAGACGCTGGTCTGCGGCTCGGACGCCTGGACGCCGGCCCATGCGCGCCGGCTGCGCGCGCTGTGCGGTCCGGCGGTGCGCATCGTCAACGCCTACGGGGTGACCGAGGCGGCGGTCGACAGCAGCCTGTACGAGCTGGGCCGCGACGGCCTGGATGGGCTCGAGGTCCTGCCGATCGGCAAGCCGCTGCCCAATGCGCGGCTCTACCTGCTCGACGGCGACGGCGCGCCGGTGCCGGTCGGCGTGGCCGGCGAGATCCACGTCGGCGGCGCCGGGGTGGCGCGCGGCTACCTGAACCGGCCCGAGCTGACCGCCGAACGCTTCATCGCCAGCCCCTTCGTCGCCGGCGAGCGGCTGTACCGCACCGGCGACCTCGGCCGCTGGCTGGCCGACGGCAACCTCGAGTTCCTCGGCCGCAACGACTTCCAGGTCAAGATCCGCGGCTACCGCGTCGAGCTCGGCGAGATCGAGGCCAGGCTGGCCGCCTGCGCCGGCGTGCGCGAGGCGGTGGTGGCGCTGCGCGAGGACCGGCCCGGCGACAGGCAGCTGGTGGCGTACTACATCGCCGGCGCCGCGGCCCCGGTCGCCGACGCGCTGCGGCGGACGCTGGCCGCCGGGCTGCCCGAGCACATGGTGCCGGCCGCCTACGTGGCGCTGGAGGCCTGGCCGCTGACGCCGAACGGCAAGCTCGACCGCAAGGCGCTGCCGGCGCCGCAGGACGAGGCCTACGGCGAGCGGCAGCAGGCCGAGCCGGAAGGCGAGCTGGAACAGGCGCTGGCCGCGCTGTGGGCCGAGGTGCTGGGTCTGGAGCGGGTCGGCCGGCACGACCATTTCTTCGCGCTCGGCGGCCATTCGCTGCTGGCCATGCGGCTGGTGGCCAAGGTGCGCCAGCAGCTGGGCCGCGAGGTGTCGCCGGCCGCGCTGTTCGCCGCGCCGACGCTGGCCGCCTTCGCCCGTGAACTGGGCCCGGCCGACATCGGGGTCGCGCCGCTGCCGGCCATCGCGCGCGCCGACCGCGGCGCGGCGCTGCCGCTGTCGTTCGCCCAGCAGCGGCTGTGGTTCCTGGCGCAGATGGACGGCGGCAGCGCCGCCTACCACATGCCGCAGGCGCTGCGGCTGCGCGGCCGGCTCGACCGCGACGCGCTGCAGCGCGCGCTCGATGCGCTGGTCGAGCGCCACGAGGCGCTGCGCACCCGCTTCGTGGCGATGGACGGCGAGGCCTTCCAGCAGGTCGGCCCGGCCGAGGGTTTCGCGCTGCGATTCCACGACCTGGCCGGCCAGGCGGACGCCGGGGCGCAGGCCGCGGCGCTGCAGGCCGAGGAAGCCGCGGCCGAATTCGACCTGCGCCGCGGCCCGCTGGCGCGCGGCCGGCTGCTGCGGCTGGCGGACGAGGAGCACGTGCTGCTGCTGACGCTGCACCACATCGTGTCGGACGGCTGGTCGGTCGGCGTCTTCACCCGCGAGTTGAGCGCGCTGTACGCGGCGTTCGCCCGCGGCGAGGCCGACCCGCTGCCGCCGCTGCCGCTGCAGTACGCCGACTACGCCGCCTGGCAGCGCCAATGGCTGGCCGGCCCGGCGCTGGAGCGGCAGGCCGGCTACTGGCGCGAGACGCTGGCCGGCGCGCCGGCCCTGCTGACGCTGCCGACCGATCGGCCGCGGCCGCCCGAGCAGGACTACCGCGGCGGCACGGTGAAGCTGCGTTTCGATGCCGGGCTGACCGCCGGCCTCAAGGCGCTGAGCCTGGCCCAGGGCAGCACGCTGTTCATGACGCTGCTGGCCGGCTGGGCGGTGGTGCTGGCGCGGCTGTCGGGCCAGTCCGACCTGGTGATCGGCACGCCGACCGCCAACCGCCGCCGCGCCGAGCTCGAAGGGCTGATCGGCTTCTTCGTCAACACGCTGGCGCTGCGGCTCGATCTCGCCGGCGACCCGAGCGTGGCCGAGCTGCTGGCGCGGGTGCGCGCCGCCGCGCTGGCGGCGCAGGAGCAGCAGGACCTGCCGTTCGAGAAGGTGGTCGAGGAACTGAACCCGGCCCGCAGCCTGGCCCACGCGCCGCTGTTCCAGGCGATGTTCGCCTGGCAGAACACCGCCGACGGCGCGTTCGCGCTGCCGGGGCTGGCGGTCGAGGAACTGGCCTCGCCCTATCGCGCCGCCAAGTTCGACCTGACGCTGTCGCTGGCCGAGCAGGACGGCTGCATCGCCGGCGCGCTCGACTACGCCAGCGCGCTGTTCGACGGCGAGACCGCCGAACGCTACGGCCGCTACCTCGAACGCGTGCTGGCGCAGATGGCGGCCGATGCGCAGCGGCCGGCCGCCACGCTCGAACTGCTCGACGCGGCCGAGCGCGAACAGCTGCTGCACGGCTGGAACCGCACCGGATGCGCTTACCCGGCACAGACGCTGGCCGAGCTGTTCGCCGCCCGCGCCGCCGCCGCGCCCGAGGCGATCGCCGTGCTGCACGAAGGCCAGCCGCTGAGCTACGGCGAGCTCGACCGCCGCGCCAACCGGCTGGCCCATCACCTGCTGGCGCGGGGCATCGGGCCGGACCGCCTGGTGGCGATCTGCGCCGAGCGCTCGGCCGAGCTGGTGATCGGCCTCGCCGCCGTGCTCAAGGCCGGCGCCGCCTACGTGCCGCTCGACCCGGCCTATCCGGCCGACCGGCTGGCCTACATGCTGGAGGACAGCGCGCCCGCGCTGCTGCTGACCCAGGTTCATCTGCAAGGCCGGCTGCCGGCCGGCGCCGCGCCGGTGCTGTGCCTCGATGAAGAACCGTGCGGCTGGGCCGCGGCGCCGGCGCACGATCCGCAGACCATGCGGCTGCCGGACCAACTGGCCTACGTGATCTACACCTCCGGCTCGACCGGCCGGCCCAAGGGCGTGGCGCAGACCTGGCGCAGCCTGGACAACCTGATCCACTGGCAGCTGCGCGACGCGGCCGCCGGAGCGGCGCCGGCGCGGGTGCTGCAGTTCGCCTCGATCAGCTTCGACGTCTCGTTCCAGGAGATCTGGAGCACGCTGTGCCAGGGCGGCACCCTGGTCTCGCTGGCCGAGGAACGGCGCAAGGAGCTGGGCCGGCTGCGCGGCTACCTGGCCGAGCACGGCGTGCGGCGCGCCTTCCTGCCGGCCGCGGTATTGCAGCAGCTGGCCGGCCTCGACGACGGCGGCGCGCTGCCGGAACCCTGCGACATCGTCACCGCCGGTGAGGCGCTGCAGGTCGGCGACGAGCTGCGCGGCTGGTTGCGCCGGCTGCCGGCCGGCCGGCTGTACAACCAGTACGGCCCGACCGAGACCCACGTGGTCAGCCAGCACGCGCTCGACTGCGCCGAGGCCGACCGCTGGCCGGCGCTGCCGCCGATCGGCCGGCCGATCGCCAACGCGCGGCTCTACGTGCTCGACGCGCGGCTGGAGCCGGTGCCGGTCGGCGTGGTCGGCGAGCTCTACATCGCGGGCGTGGGCCTGGCGCGCGGCTACCTGGCGCGGCCGGGGCTGACCGCCGAGAAATTCCTGCCCGACCCGTACGGCGCGCCCGGCGCGCGCATGTACCGCAGCGGCGACCTGGCGCGGCGGCTGGCCAGCGGCGAGATCGACTACGTCGGCCGCGCCGACCGCCAGGCCAAGATCCGTGGCTTCCGCATCGAGCCGGGCGAGATCGAGAGCGTGCTGCAGCAGCGCGCCGGCGTGCGCGAGGTGGCGGTGCTGGTGCGCGAGGATGTGCCCGGCGACAAGCGGCTGGTGGCCTACCTGGTCGGCGAGGCGACGCCCGAGTCGCTGCGCGAGCAATTGCGCCGGCGCCTGCCCGAACACATGGTGCCGAGCCAGTGGGTGGTGCTCGAGCGCATGCCGCTGACGCCGAACGGCAAGCTCGACCGCCGCGCGCTGCCGGCGCCCGGACAGCCGGCCGCGGCCGGCGGCTACCTGGCGCCGCGCGACGAACGCGAGGCGCAGATGGCGGCGATCTGGGCCGAGGTGCTGCGGCTGGACCGGGTCGGCGCGCGCGACGATTTCTTCGCGCTCGGCGGTCATTCGCTGCTGGCCACCCGGCTGGTGCATGCGATCAACCGGCGCATGCTTGCGCAGCTGTCGCTGCGCAACCTGTTCCAGCACCCGGTGCTGGCCGACCTGGCGGCGCTGCTCGACCGGCCCGACGACGAAGCCGCCGCCGCGGCCTTCGCCTTCGACACGCTGGAGCCGGACCCGGCGGCACGGTTCGAGCCGTTCCCGCTGACCGACATCCAGGAGGCCTACTGGGTCGGCCGCGACGACACCATCGAACTCGGCGGCGTCGGCGCCCACGGCTATGGCGAGCTGCGCGTGCGCGGCTTCGACGCCGCCCGCTTCGAGCGCGCGCTGAACCGGCTGATCGAGCGCCACGACATGCTGCGCGCGGTGTTCCACGGCGACGGCACCCAGCAGGTGCTGGCCAGCGTGCCGGCCTACCGCATGCCGCGGCAGGACTTGCGCGGCCTCGCGCCGGCCGAGGTCGAGCGCCGGCTGGCCCAGACGCGCGAGCGGATGTCGCACCAGCTGCTCGACGCCGCGCGCTGGCCGCTGTTCGAGTTCGCGCTGACCGAGCTGGATCAGGACGTGGCCCACCTGCACATCAGCATCGACGCGCTGATCGTCGACGCCGCCAGCGGCCAGATCCTCGAACGCGAGCTGATGCAGCTCTACGCCGAGCCCGAGGCGCAGCTGCCGCCGCTGGCGCTGACCTTCCGCGACTACGTGGTGGCCGAGCAGGCGCTGCGCCAGTCGCCGCGCTACGAGCGGGCGCTGCGCTACTGGCGCAAGCGGGCCGCCACGCTGGCGCCGGCGCCGGCGCTGCCCTTGCAGCGCCAGCCCGAGAGCATCGAGCGGCCGCGCTTCACCCGCCGCGACCGCATGCTGCCGGCGGCCGAGTGGCGCGCGCTGAAGGCGATCGGCCAGCAGCACGCGGTGACGCCGTCGGTGCTGCTGCTGACCGCCTTCGCCCAGGTGCTGGCGCTGTGGAGCCGGCAGCCGCGCTTCACCCTGAGCCTGCCGCTGTTCAACCGGCTGCCGCTGCATCCGGGCATCAACGCGGTGATCGGCGATTTCACCTCGCTGGTGCTGCTGGAGGTGGAGATCGCCGCCGAAGCCGGCTTCGCCCGCCAGGCGCGGGCGGTGCAGGAACAGCTGTGGCAGGACATCGACCATGCCGCGGTCAGCGGCGTGCGCGTCAACCGCGAGCTGTCGCAGGCGCGCGGCACGCGGCAGACCGCGATGCCGGTGGTGTTCAACAGCACGCTGAGCGAGATGGCGCCCGAGCAGGAAGAGACCACGCTCGGCGCCGCGCTCGGCGGCGAGGCGGTCCACAGCATCACCCAGACGCCGCAGGTGTGGATCGACCACACCATCCTCGAATCCGAGGGCCGGCTCTACTTCAACTGGGACAGCATCGACGAGCTGTTCCCCGACGGCATGATGGCGGCGATGTTCGACGCCTACGTCCGGCTGCTGGCGCAACTGGCGCGGCCGGAGGCCTGGAGCGCGCCCATCGCCGAGCTGCTGCCCGAGATCCGCTTCGAACCGACGGCCACCGCGCTGCCGCCGCCGCGGCCGCTGCTGCACGAGCTGTTCGAGCGCCAGGCGCAGGCGACGCCGGACGCGGTCGCCGTGCTGGCGCCGCGGCGGCAGCTGAGCTACGCCGCGCTGCGGCGCGAGGCGCGGCGGCTGGCGGCGCAGTTGCAGGCGCGCGGCGTGCGGCCGAACCAATTGGTGGCGGTGCGGATGGAGCGCGGCTGGGAGCAGGTGGTCGCCACGCTGGCGGTGCTGTACGCCGGCGGCGCCTACCTGCCGCTCGACCCGGCGCTGCCGGCCGAGCGGACCGCCCATATCCTCGAACGCGCCGAGGCGCGGCTGGCGCTGGTGCAGCCGGCCACCGCCGGCCTGGCCGGGCTGCCGGCCGGCGTCGAAGCCATCGTGGTCGAACCGGCTGCGGTCGACGGCGGCGGCGAGGTCGAGCTGCAAGCCGCAGAGGTGGCCGGGCTGGCGCCGCACCACCTGGCCTACGTGATCTACACCTCGGGCTCCACCGGCCTGCCCAAGGGCGTGATGATCGACCACCGTGGCGCGGTCAACACCCTGCTCGACATCAATGCGCGCTTCGCGATCGCCCCGGCCGACCGGGTGCTGGCGGTGTCCTCGCTGAGCTTCGACCTGTCGGTGTTCGACTTCTTCGGCACGCTGGCGGCCGGCGCCGCGGTGGTGCTGCTGGAGCCCGAGCTGGCGCGCGATCCGGCCCACTGGCTCGAGCTGGTGCGCGCTCACCGCGTCAGCGTGTGGAACTCGGTGCCGGCGCTCTTGGGCATGCTGGTCGAGTACGCCGAGAGCGGCCATCCGCTGCCCGCTTGCCTGCGGCTGGCCATGCTGTCGGGCGACTGGATCCCGCTGGCGCTGCCGCA
The DNA here is from genome assembly GCF_014353015.1 of Chitinimonas koreensis. NCBI lineage: Bacteria > Pseudomonadati > Pseudomonadota > Betaproteobacteria > Neisseriales > Chitinibacteraceae > Chitinimonas > Chitinimonas koreensis. Next base: position 3,466,850 of record NZ_CP060704.1, on the reverse strand, counting down.
GCGGCTGCGCGCCTGCCTGCCGGCGGTGCGCATCGACAGCCTGGGCGGCGCCACCGAGGCGTCGATCTGGTCGATCCACTACCCGATCGGCGAGGTCGACCCGGCCTGGCGCAGCATCCCCTACGGCAAGCCGCTGGCCGGCCAGCAGTTCCACGTGCTCGACGACGCCATGCGGCAGCGGCCGGCCTGGGTGCCGGGCCAGCTCTACATCGGCGGCATCGGCCTGGCGCTCGGCTACTGGCGCGACGAGGCGCGCACGGCGGCGAGCTTCGTGCGTCACCCGGCCACCGGCGAACGGCTGTACCGCACCGGCGACCTGGGCCGCTACCTGCCCGACGGCAATATCGAATTCCTCGGCCGCGAGGACGGCCAGGTCAAGGTGCAGGGCTACCGGGTCGAGCTCGGCGAGATCGAGACCGCGCTCGAGGAACACCCCGGCGTGCAGGCCGCGGCGGTGCGGCTGTGGGGCGCCAGCCAGGGCGACAAGCGGCTGGCGGCCTACGTGGTGGCCGGTGACGACCGGCTCGACGCCGCCGCGCTGGCGGACCACCTGGGCCGCAAGCTGCCGGCCTACATGGTGCCGCCGTCGTTCACCTTCCTGGCCGCGCTGCCGCTGTCGGCCAACGGCAAGGTCGACCGCAGCCAGCTGCCCGAGCCGGCCTTCGCCGCCGAGCCGGCAGCCGCCGCGCCGGCGCTGGACGGCCCCGACGAGGCGCGGCTGGTCGCCATCGTGCAGGGCGTGCTCAAGCGCGACGCCATCGCCGCCAACGCCAACCTGCTGCAGCTCGGCGCCAGCTCGATCGACATCGTGCGCATCGGCAACGCGCTGTCGACCGAACTGGGCTTTAGGCCGCGGCTGGCGCAGCTGATGGTGCAGCCGACGCTGGCCGACCTGCTGGCGATGTTCCGCCAGCACCGCGCCCAGGCGGCGATCGCGGCCGCGGCGCAGCTGGCTTCGGCGCAGCTGGCGGCGGCCCGGCGGCAACCGGGGAGGTGGTCGACGACCCGGAGGCGCGCAAGGACTTCAAGTCGCGCAGCCAGGGCCGCCGCCGCTTCGCCGACGACGCCGCGGCGGTCGCGCTGGCGCCGCCGGCCGACCCGGCCTTCGCCCGCCGCTACGCCGACTACCGCTCGGTGCGGCAGTTCCTGCCCGAGCCGGTCGCGCTGCAGGCGCTGGCCGACCTGCTGGCCTGCCTGTCGCAGCAGCCGCTCGACGGCCAGCCCAAGTTCCTCTACGGCTCGGCCGGCGGCGCCTACCCGATGCAGACCTATGTCTACGTCAAGCCGGGCCGGGTCGAGGGCCTGGCCGGCGGCGCCTACTACCACGACCCGGCCGCGCACCGGCTGGTCGCGCTGGGCCAGGGCCGCGAGCTGAGCGCCGACGCCTACGACTACTTCGTCAACCGGCCGGTGTTCGAGGCGGCGGCCTTCGCGCTGTTCCTGGTGGCCGACCTGGCGGCGATCGAGCCGCTGTACGGCGACAAGAGCCTGGACTTCTGCCACATCGAGGCCGGCGCGATGGCGCAGCTCCTGACCATCGCCGCGGCCGAGCAGCGGCTGGGCCTGTGCGGCATCGGCTCGCTCGAGACGGACCGGCTGGAGGCGCTGTTCGAGCTCGGCGCCAGCCACCGGCCGGTCTATTCGATGGTCGGCGGCCTGCGCCGCGCCCACGTCCACGGCGCGCACCCGGTGGCGCCGCTGCAGCAATCCGCGGCGCCCGCCGCGGTCGAGATGGAAGAGATCGAGATATGAACGCCTACCAATTGCTGGACCTGTTCAACCGCAACGCGGTCGGGCTGGAGATCGACGACGGCAAGCTGCGCTGCAAGGCGCCGCGCGGCTTCCTCACGCCCGAGCTGGTCGAGGCGCTCAAGGCGAACAAGCAGCAGATCATCGACATCCTGCAGGGCGCCGCCGGCGACGCCGCCGCGATCCCGCGCCGGCCGCCGTCGGACGAGCCCCTGCCGCTGTCGTTCTCGCAGCGCCAGCTGTGGTTCCTCGACCAGCTGGCGCCGGGCAACCCGTTCTACAACAACCCGGCCGCCATCGGCCTCAAGGGCCGGCTCGACGCCGCCGCGCTGGCGCGCGCGCTGAACGCGGTGGCGCAGCGCCACGAAGCGCTGCGCACGGTGTTCCGCGGCAGCGACGGCGAGCCGCGCCAGATCGTGCTGGCCGGCGTCGACATCGCGCTGCCGCTGCACGACCTGAGCGCGCTGGACGAGACCGAACGGCAGGAGAGGGCGCGCGCCGCCACCGAGGCCGACGCGCTGGCGCCGTTCGACCTGGCCGCCGGGCCGCTGCTGCGCAGCAGCCTGCTCAAGCTGGCCGAGGACGAGCACCGCTGGCTGCTCAACGTGCACCACATCGTGGCCGACGGCTGGTCGATCGGCGTGCTGATCCAGGAAGTCGCCGAGTGCTACGCCGCCGCGGTGGAAGGCCGCGAAGCGGCGCTGCCCGCGCTGGCGGTGCAGTACCCCGACTACGCGGTCTGGCAGCGCCGGCGGCTGCACGGCGAGGCGCTGCAAGGCCAGCTCGACTACTGGACCCGCCAATTGGCCGGCGCGCCCACGCTGCTGGCGCTGCCGACCGACCGGCCGCGGCCGGCGGTGCAGCGCTATCGCGGCCGCTGCCATACCGTGGCGCTCGGCGCCGCGACGGCGCGCGGGCTCGAGGCGGTGAGCCAGGCCGGCCAGGCCACGCTGTTCATGACCCTGCTGGCGGCGCTGTCGGTGCTGCTGTGGCGCTACAGCGGGCAGGACGACGTCTGCATCGGCACGCCGTTCGCCGGCCGCAACCGGAGCGAGCTGGAGCCCCTGATCGGCCACTTCATCAACACCCTGGTGATCCGCAGCCGGCTCGATCCGCGGCTGCCGTTCGAGCAGCTGTTGCAGCAGGTGCGCGCCAGCGTGCTGGAGGCGCACGCCCAGCAGGACCTGCCGTTCGACCAGCTGGTCGAGGCGCTGCGGCCCGAGCGCCATACCAGCCATTCGCCGCTGTTCCAGGTGATGCTGGTGCTGCAGAACATGCCGCGCGGCCGGCTCGAGCTGCCGGGCCTGAGCCTGCAGCCGCTGGAGACCAGTACCGAGGCGTCCAAGTTCGACCTGTCGGTCGAGGCGGTCGAGAGCGGCGGCCGGCTGCAGCTGACCTTCGAATACAACATTGACCTGTTCGACGCCGCCACGATCGCCCGCATGGCGGACCACTACGGCCGGCTGCTCGAACAGGTGGCGGCCGCGCCGGCCTTGCCGATCGGCCGGCTGCAACTGCTCGGCGCGGACGAGCGCCGCCGGCAGCTGGTCGAGTGGAACGCCACCGGGCGCCATTACCCGGCGCCGAAGAGCCTGGCCGCGCGCTGCGCCGCCCAGGCGAAGGCGACGCCGGACGTGCTCGCGCTGGTCTGCGACGGCGAACGACTGAGCTACGCCGAGCTGAACCGCCGCGCCAATCGGTTGGCCCATGCGCTGCGCGCGCGCGGCGCCGGGCCGGACCTGCGCATCGGCCTGCACGCCGAGCGCTCGGCGGCGCTGGTGGTCGGCCTGCTCGGCATCCTCAAGGCCGGCGCGGCCTACCTGCCGCTCGACCCCTCGCTGCCGGCCGAGCGGCTGGCCGCCATGGTCGAGGACGCGGCGCCGGCGCTGGTGCTCAGCGACGCCGCCGCGCCGCCGGCCGGCTGGCAGTCGCTGGCCGCGCTCGCGGCGGCCGGCGAGCGCGACGACGATCCGGCGGACCTTGTCCAGCCGGGCAACCTGGCCTACGTGATCTACACCTCGGGCTCGACCGGCCGGCCCAAGGGCGTGGCGGTGGCGCACGCCAGCGTGGCCAACCTGCTCGACCACTGGCTCGAGCGCGTCGGCGCGGCGCCGGGCGAGGCGGCCGCGCTGTGGTCGAGCTTCGGCTTCGACGTCTCGGTGCAGGAGATCCTGCTGCCGCTGACCAGCGGCGGCACGCTGCACCTGGTGCCCGAGGCGATCCGCACCGACCCGGCCGCGCTGCTGGACTGGATGCGCGAACGGCGCATCGTGCAGGGCTACCTGCCGCCGGCCTTCGTCAAATGGATCGCCGAGGCGCCCGAGGAGCGGCTGGCCGGCCTGGCGCTGCGCCAGCTGCTGGTCGGGTGGAGCCCTTGCCCGAGCAGGGCCTGCACCGCATGCGCGAGCTGCTGCCCGATCTGGCCATCGTCAACGGCTACGGCCCGACCGAGAGCTGCGTCTACAGCAGCGCCTACCTCGACATCCGGCCGCTGGCGCGGCAGTGCCCGATCGGCCGGCCGCTGGCCAATACCCGCATCTACCTGCTCGACGAGCGGCTGGAGCCGGTGCCGCTCGGCGTGAGCGGCGAGATCCATATCGCCGGCGAGGGCCTGGCGCGCGGCTACCTGGGCCGGCCCGGCGCCACCGCCGAGCGCTTCGTGCCCGATCCGTTCGGCCCGCCGGGCGCTTGCATGTACCGCAGCGGCGACCTGGCCCGCCAGCTGCCCGGCGGCGATCTCGAATACCTCGGCCGGCGCGACCACCAGGTCAAGCTGCGCGGCTTCCGCATCGAGCTGGGCGAGATCGAGGCGGCGCTGTTGGACCTGGCCGGCGTGCGCGAGGCGGCGGTGCTGCTCGATGCCGACGCGGCCGGCGAGCCGCGGCTGGTGGCCGGCATCGGCCGCCCCGGCGCGGCCGAACCGCGGCAGCCCGGCGAATGGCGCGAGGCGCTGGCGCAGCGGCTGCCCGGCTACATGCTGCCGGCGGTCTTCGTCGAGCTGGCGCAGCTGCCGCAGACGCCCAACGGCAAGCTCGACCGCGCCGCGCTGCTGGCGCTGGCGCGCAGCAGCGCGCCGCTGCAGGTCAACCTGGCCAGCCCGCGCGACCAGATCGAGCTGACGCTGTACCAGATCTGGAAGCGGGTGCTGCTGCAGGCCGACATCGGCATCCGCGACAGCTTCTTCGACATCGGCGGCACCTCGATCTCGGCGATCAAGCTGGCGCATGCGATCCGCGACGCCTTCGGCCAGGCGCTGCCGATCCGCGACATCCTGCTCAACCCGACCATCGAGGCGCTCGGCGGCCGGCTGCGGCAGGGCGCCTCGGGCCTGCCGCCGAGCAACCTGATCGAGTTCCGTCCCGGCGACGGCCGCCAGCGCGTGGTCTGCATCCACCCGGCCGGCGGCACCGCCTTCTGCTACCTGTCGCTGGCCAAGGCGCTGCCCGAGGCCTGCGGCGTCTACGGCGTCCAGTCGCCCGGCGTGAACCCGGGCGAGACGGCGCTGCCGACGGTCGAGGCGATGGCCGAGGCCTACCTGGCGCTGATCGAGCCGCTGCTCGGCGGGCCGCTGATCCTCACCGGCCTTTCGTACGGCGGCCTGGTGGCCTACGAGATGGGCCGCCGGCTGGCGCAGGCTGGCCACACCGAGCTGAGCGTGGTGCTGCTCGACACCCAGGGCCTGGACGACCCGGCCGACCGCGCCGCGATCATGCCGGTCGAGATGGCCGAGTTCCGCCACAAGCTGGTCAAGTTCAACGGCATGTTCCCCGGCATCGAGGACCGCCAGATCGACAGCTACTTCCATATCTACAACCACAACCGGCTGTCGATGCGCGACTACCTGACGCCGCCGTCCGCCGCCCGGCTGGTGCTGGTGCAGGCCATGGGCGGCCGCGACAAGGCGTTCTGGCGCGACGCGCGCGCGTTCTGGCGCCGCCGCGCGGCCGGCGGCCAGTTCCTGGTCAAGCTGGTGCACGGCGACCACTGGGAAATGCTGGAAACGGCCGAGGTGCTGCGGGTGTCCGCCTTGCTGCAGCGCGAGCTGGCGCGCTTCTCTGCGCCGCACGCCCCTGCGCTGTGCGCCCCCGCGCTACACGCGGTAGCGCCACAGCGGCAGGCCGTAGCGGCATTGGCGCAGGAGGCATGATGCAAACCCCGTCCCCGCTCCACGACGCGACGCCCGCCAGCCTGGCCGAGGCGGTCGCCGCCCAGATCCGCCGCACGCCGGCCGCGCCGGCCGTGGCCGAGGCCGGCCACACGCTCAGCTACGCCGAGCTCGACGCCGCCGCTACCGCCGTCGCCCGGCGGCTGCGCCGCCACGGCGTGCAGCCGGGCCTGGCGGTGGCGGTCTGCCTGCCGCGCGGCCGCGCGCTGGTCTGCGCCATGCTCGGCATCCTCCGGCTCGGCGCAGTCGTGGTGCCGCTGGACCGGCAGAGCCCGCCCGTGCGGCAGCGCCACATGCTGGCCGATTCGGCCAGCGTGGCGCTGATCCACGGCGGCGAGGCCCTCGACGCGCCCGAAGGCGTGCTGCCGCTCGACGTGACTGCGCTGCTGGCCCCGCCGGCCGCCGCCGAAGCCGCCGAACCGATCGGGCCGCCGCCCGCGCCGGCCTGCAGCTTCCTGTTCTACACCTCGGGCACCACCGGCCGGCCCAAGGGCGTCGAGGTGCGCGACGCCGGCATCCTGCGGCTGGCGCGGCCCGGCTATATCGACCTCGAGCTGGCCGGGCGCTTCGCCTGCCTGTCCAACCCGGCTTTCGACGCGCTGAGCTTCGAGGTCTGGGTGCCGCTGCTGACCGGCGGCTGCTGCGTGGCGTTCGCCGACGACGAGGTGCAGGACCCGGCGCGGCTGGCCGTCCGGCTGGCCGAGGAAGGCATCGACACGCTGTTCATGACGGTGGCGCTGTTCAACGCCATCGTCGACCGCGCGCCGGCCTGCTTCGACGGCGTGCGCCAGCTGCTGATCGGCGGCGAACAGCTCAATGCGCCGCTGATCCGCCGCTGGCTGCAGCGCGAGCGGTCCGGCGCGACCCGGCTCTACAACGTCTACGGCCCGACCGAGACCACCACCTTCGCGCTGTGCCATCCGATCCCGCCCGATTTCGACGGCGCCGTGGTGCCGATCGGCCAGCCGCTGGCGGCCACCGCCGCGATCCTGGTGGTCGACGGCGCGCGGCTGGCGGCGCAGGACGAGGTGGCCGAGCTCTACCTCGGCGGCGAGGGCCTGGCGGCCGGCTACCGCAACCTGCCCGACGAGACCGCGCACCGGTTCGTCCGGCTCGGCTGGCTCGACGGCGGCCACGGCCGCTACTACCGCAGCGGCGACCTGGTGCGCCGCAACGCCGCCGGCGCGATCGAATACGTCGGCCGCGCCGACCGCCAGGTCAAGGTGCGCGGCTTCCGCATCGAGCCGGGCGAGCTGGAGCGGCGCATCCTCGACCATCCGGCGGTGCGGCAGGCCTATGTCTGCACCCGCCGCGACGAGGCGCTCGGCAGCCACGAGCTCTTGGCCTATCTGGTGCT